>JAIFKV010000091.1 GCA_020049415.1 Betaproteobacteria bacterium | reverse complement strand
TTTGATTGATTAAGGGTGGACATCGGCTTTGTTGGCAAACGCGGGAAGGAGCAGACATTGGCGAACGGCCGCAATGTGGCGACCGTGACTGACCGGAAAGGCCGATTAAGAGACGCCCACGTCACTCACCTGGCCGTCTGAAACTGGCCGACTCCCGCCCCCCATCTGAATCATGTCCTACCCCCTGGAACGACTGCTGGGCTCAGTAAGCTGACGCTCAGCGCCTCGCCGATTCATCATGCCAGCCAATGGCCGTTCTCGCTGCATAGCCGAAGTTCAGATCAACAAAATCAGTGGCGCCGATTGAATCGGTCGCATGGCGGAGCGACACAAAGCCGACTGTCGGTGCTCAGCGGCCCCCGTATGGCGCTCAACGACAGATTTCTACGGAATCTGACCGCCGTTAACAGCGTGAACCGGCATGCCTGCTCGTTGGCAATTCAGACAATTCAGACAATTCAAAAAACAGCCGATATAACGCTCCGCTGCGACTATTGCGCGCTGCAAACCCGCTGGCGGCGCCCCCCAAATGACCCATTGCATCTTATCGACGTACCGTACCGATGAAATTTTAGAGGGAACATGATGCACACACTGTTCAACAAATCCGTAATCAGCGGCGGGCTCTGCGCGATCCTGCTGGCGCCGTTTGGATTGGCGCGGGGCGATGCAAGTTACAGCTTTGGCGTAGTGCCGCAATTCGAGGCGCGCGAATTAGCCGCCGTCTGGGCGCCGATTCTTGAGCAAGTCTCGCAGCGATCCGGACTGAAATTGACGATGAAGGGCGCGCCGCGCATTCCCGATTTCGAGGCCGCATTTCAGGCCGGCGAATTCGATTTCGCTTATATGAATCCGTATCACGCCATGATCGCCGCGCGCAAACAGGGCTACATCCCACTGCTGCGCGATGCCACACCGTTGTATGGCGTACTGGCCGTGGCGAAAAACAGCCCTTATCAGCAGGTAAAGGATCTACACGGCAAGAAGATCTCTTTTCCGGCGCCCAACGCGCTCGGCGCATCGCTGCTGATGCGAGCAGACCTGGATGCGCTGTTCAAAATCAAATTCACCCCGCTGTATGCACAAACCCATACCTCCGCCTATCTGAACACCGCATTGGGGATATCGGAAGCCAGCGGGGGAGTCAAGGCCACCTTTGATCGACAAAAAAGCGATCTGCGCGACAATCTGCGCATCATTTATGAAACTCGAAAATCACCGCCCCACCCGGTGGTAGCGCATCCGCGGGTGACTGACGCGCACCGGCTACGCGTAAAGAACGCATTTCTCGAACTTGCCGGCACCCCTGAAGGTGCGGCGCTGCTGGCCAAGGTGCCGATTCTTCAGGCGGTGCCGGCGAGTGAAAAGGAATATGCGATTCTGGCCGAATGGAACCTGGAAAAGTACTACGTCAAAGCCAGTGACTAACTTTAATAACTTGACCCACTCAACCAACGCAACCAACGCAACCATCCAGCACAGCATGCCTCGGGAAATCCGCTATTCCCTCAGGTTGAAGATCACGTTTCTGCTGCTGCTGCTCGGACTCGCCAGCATCAGCGTGATTTTGCTGGTGGTGCAGCCGCGTTTGGTGGCGACTCTGGATCGTCTTGATAACGACAGCGTCCGTCAACAGATGGACATTGTGGCGGATGGTTTACTGCCATTCATGATTCAGAACCAGTATGCGGCTATTCATGAAAATCTCGACATACTGCGCGAGCGGCAGCCCAACTGGCTGCATATCGAACTGACCGATGCCGAAAATCGCCGTCTTTACCCGCTTGGCGCGAAACCCGTGCCGGAGGGTAAAAGCATCAAGCAATTTTCCCACCCCATCGTTTTTCGCGGTTTCACCCAAGGTGTGCTGACTGCGCGGATCGACTTCAATGACCATCATCGCGAAGCCGTCAGAGAATCGCATATCGTCGCCAGCATCATCGCGGCCACCTTTCTGTTGACCATGCTGGCGGTTGCCCTCAGCTTTGAACTGCTGGTCGGCCGGCGCACGCGCGTGCTCAGCGAAGCCGCCTCGCGCATGGCAAACCATGACTATGCGGCAACACTGCCGATGGCTGGACAGGATGAAATCGGCAGTCTGGTGCAAAGCTTTGCCGATATGCGCAATTCGGTACGCAATAACGAGGCCGCCTTGATCGATGCGAATCAATCCGCTCAGGCGGCCAATCTGGCAAAAAGTCAGTTTCTGGCCACCATGTCGCATGAATTGCGCACACCGATGAATGGCATCCTCGGCATGAGCCAGTTGTTGCTGATGCCAGGCTGCAGCCCGCAGGATCAACGCGAATATGCCCGCACCATTTTGAACTCGGGGCAGACCCTGCTGACGCTGCTGAACGACATCCTTGATCTGTCGAAAGTGGAAGCGGGCAAACTCGAACTCAACCGTGCGATGGTCGACCCCGAGCAGATCATGCATGAAACCCTGTCGCTGTTCAGCGAGTTGGCGCAAAGCAAGAATTTGCAAATCCAGACGGTTTGGCATGGACCCAAGCAGCGCTATTGGTCCGACCCAACCCGCTTGCGTCAAATGCTGTCGAATCTGGTCAGCAACGCCATCAAATTTACCGATCAAGGCTTTATCCGCATCGAAGGCACGGCAGTTGCGGCGCAGGATGACACGGCGGTATTGACCTTTGCCGTGGCAGACAGCGGCATTGGCATTGCCGAAGACAAACAAGCCTTGCTGTTCAGGCCTTTTTCGCAGGTGGACAGTTCCGCCAGCCGGCAATTCAGCGGCACCGGCCTGGGGTTATCCATTGTGCAAAAACTGGCCAGGCTGATGGGCGGCGAGGCGGGGGTCGAGAGTTCGTTCGGCCACGGGGCGCGCTTCTGGTTCAGCGCCCACGTCGACATACTGCACACCGACACAGAATTCGACAGCGGCGAACGGCCCCTCCCGAGCGAGCTGGCCTGGCCTGAAATGCAGGTGACGGAGATGCAACCGGCCCGAGTTTTGATCGTTGAAGACAACCCGATCAATCGCAAAGTGTTGATGAAGCAACTACAGAAGATCGGCATACAGGTTGAAAGCAGCGAAAACGGCCAGGCAGCTGTCGCGGCGATCCAGGCGGGGCTGACGCCGGATCTGGTGCTGATGGATTGCCGCATGCCGATCATGGACGGATTTGAAGCGACACGGCAGATTCGGCTCTGGGAAAACCAGTCTGGCCGCACCCATCTGCCGATTATCGCGGTCACCGCAAATGCCTTTGAGGATGACCGGGAAGATTGTCTTTCGGTCGGCATGGACGACTTTCTGGCGAAGCCGGTCAGCATCAACGATCTGCGTGACAAACTGGCCCAATGGTTGTCGCAGGAACAAATGGGCACAGCCGCCAGCGGCAACAGCAAAACAGTGCCGGAGCTGGCGCAGCTTGCTGGCGGGCCTGATCCCGCGCATCTGCGCGCGCTCCTGCTTGAACTGCGGGATCACTTGTCACAACAAAGTTTTTCCGCCCACCATTGCCTGCCGGAACTGGAATCGGCATGCTCTGCGACCGCGCTTGCTGGAGAATGCAGCAGCCTGGCCAAGGCGGTACGCCAACTTGACTACACCAACGCACTTGAGCGTCTCGACAGGTGGCTGAAGACGATGGAAACACCCCAATCATGATGACCACCCGCGCCAATCTGCTGCTGGTTGATGACATCCCGGCGAACATCCAGATTCTTGCCGGGGCGCTGGACCAGGATTACGACATCCGCTTCGCGACTTCCGGCCCGCAGGCGCTGGAGCTGATCGCACAGGCTGCGCCGAACCTGATTCTGCTGGATGTGATGATGCCCGGCATGGATGGTTTTGAAGTCTGCCGGCGATTGAAGGCAAACCCGGCCAGTCAGGATATCCCGGTCATCTTTGTCACCGCCAAAGGCGACTTTCTCGATCAGAAGGAAGGTTTCGAGCTTGGCGCGGTCGACTACATCGTCAAGCCGTTTGATATTGAAATTGTCCGCGTGCGGGTACGCACACAACTTCGCTTGAAACACTTCGAGGCGGAATTGCGCGCCAGTGAAATCCGCCTGCGCGCCATTTTCGAGCATGCGCCGGAGCCGATGTGGATCCTCACCAATGGCAAGCATTCCGACTGCAATCTCGCCGCCGCGCGGATGCTCGGCTATCCGGACCGTAGCGCCTTGCTCGGACTCGAACCCGCAGCCCTTTCGCCGGCGCTGCAACCTGACGGCGAAGCCTCCGGCAGCAAGGCGATGCGGCTGATCGGCCTGGCGGCGGCGGGAGAATCACAACGCTTCGAATGGGTTTATCTACGCGCTGACGGTGACGAACTGATCGCCGCCGTCAGCCTGCAACCAGTGACCCTGAATGATCAGCCGGTCGTGCTCTGTACCTGGCATGACATCACCCAACGCAAGCGCGCCGAGAACGAGCTGAAACTGGCGGCCAGCGTATTCAGCAACGCCCGCGAAGGCATCTTGATCACCGATGCACTGGGCACTATTGTCGATGTCAACGAAACCTTTACCCGCATTACCGGTTATTCGCGCGAAGAGGCACTGGGGCAGAACCCGCGCATGCTGCAATCCGGCCGGCAGTCGGCGGAATACTATGCGGTGATGTGGCAGGCTTTGCAGATCAAAGGCCACTGGTATGGCGAAGTCTGGAACCGACGCAAGAGCGGCGAGGTGTATGCGGAAATGCTCAACATCAGCGCGGTGCGCGACGATAACGGGCAAACCCGGCATTACGTTGCGCTGTTCACCGATATCACCGCGCTGAAGAATCATCAACAGCAGCTTGAACATATCGCGCATTACGACGCGCTCACCAATCTACCCAACCGTGTGCTGCTCGCCGACCGATTGCAGCAAGCCATGGCGCAATCGCAGCGACGCGGCAAACAGCTCGCGGTCGCCTATCTCGACCTGGACGGCTTCAAGGCCATCAACGACCACTATGGCCACGATATCGGCGACGAACTGTTGATCACCGTGTCACATCGGATGAATGCCGCGCTGCGTGATGGCGATACCCTGGCGCGCATCGGTGGTGACGAATTCGTCGCCGTGCTGGCGGATCTGGATCGACCGGAGAACACTGAACTGGTGCTGTCCCGACTGCTGTTGGCGGCGGCCGACCCGGTAACGGTGGGCCAGGCGGTGTTGCGCATCTCCGCCAGCATCGGCGTGACCATTTACCCGCATGACGGCAGCGACCCGGATCAGTTGATCCGGCATGCTGATCAAGCCATGTATTTGGCCAAGCAAGCCGGCAAGAATCGCTACCATCTGTTCGATGTAGAAAAGGACATGGCGGTAAAAAACCAGCGCGAATCGCTGGAACACATCCGCAACGCAATCGGCCGCAACGAGTTCGTGCTGCATTACCAACCCAAGGTAAACATGAAGACCGGCGAGGTGATCGGCGCCGAAGCGTTGATCCGCTGGCAACACCCCGAACGCGGCCTGTTGCCGCCGGCGGCTTTCCTGCCGATGGTCGAAGATCATCAGCTCGGCGTTGAAATCGGCGAGTGGGTGCTCGACACCGCGCTGTCGCAACTGGACACCTGGCGGGTAAGCGGATTGGAGATACCGATCAGCATCAACATCGCCGCGCGGCATTTGCAGCAGGCCAATTTTGTCTCGCATCTACGCCTCAGCCTGGCGGCTCACGCCGAGGTCGAACCGCGCTTGCTGGAACTGGAAGTCCTGGAAACCAGCGCGCTGGAGGACATGGCCGGCGTCTCCACAATCATGCGGACCTGCCGCGAGATCGGCGTGCGCTTCGCGCTGGACGATTTCGGCACCGGCTATTCCTCGCTGACCTACCTGAAGCGACTCCCGGCGGATGTGCTGAAAATCGACCAGAGTTTCATCCATGACATGCTCGACGATCCCGATGACCTGGCCATCGTCGAAGGCGTGTTGGGTCTGGCCCTGGCCTTTCGCCGCCAGGTCATCGCCGAAGGCGTCGAAAGCGTGGCGCATGGCGAACTGTTGTTGCAGCTTGGATGTGACCATGCACAAGGCTTTGGTATCGCCCGGCCAATGCCGGCAACCGAATTGCCCGATTGGGTGACTACCTGGCATCCCCACCCCGCCTGGACCTGCTGGCGGGACAGAGGGGTAAACCGTAACACGCTGCCGTTGCTGTTTGCCGAAGTGGAACACCGCGCCTGGGTAAAGAACATTGAAAGCTGCCTGAAGGGCGAGCGAGAAATGCCGCCACCAATGGACGCGCACCAATGCCGCTTTGGCGCTTGGCATGACCATGACGGGCTGGCACGCCTTGGCGAGCTTCCCGGCTTCCAGGCGATCGACCCGCTACATCAACAAATACATGCGCTGGCGGCCGAACTGCTCAGCCTCTTCCAGCAGGGACGCCAAGCGGAAGCCCTGCTGGGCTGTGCGGAATTGCACACGCAGACCGATGCTCTGGTGGCGATACTGCGCGGGCTGACTCGCCTCGATGCCGCCCTGCCAACACCGCATACCCACTCCCCGCCCGTTTCAAGCTCAAGCCAGAACGCATAAGCCGACGCCGGCCATTCGCCGCCGATGCTGCCAAAGTCAGGCATGCGCCATCTCGGCGCCGATGACTGGCGCCGGGCCGACGCTGACCGCACCGCATTCGCGGAAGATGCGCGCCTTGCAAGTGGCGCAGACCGAGTGGTCCAGACGTCGGCAAATCTCCTCGATAGCCTCGGTCTTGGAGTCGAACAGATTATTGCCGCCGATGATTTTCAGCGCGCCGCTTTCTGCCATCTGCTCCTGCACGGTGTCTTTGACGCGGATAAAGTACAGGCCGCCGCCCAGCGCATGCCGGCGTTCGGCTTCCTCGGCCAGGTAATGCGCACCGGCCAGATCAAGGAAGTTGATGCCGTGCGCAACCACGGCGACATGTTTCTGCTCCGGATTGGCCTGATCCTGCGCCGCCAGTGCTTCGCGGATATGCGAAGTAGCGCCGAAGAACAGGGAACCGTCGATGCGAATGAAGCGAAGCTGCGGACATTCGGTGGCGTTGGCGGCATCGGTGAATTTGTGCTTTGGACTGTTCGGGTCCGGTGCGCGTACGCGCACATCCGGTTTGGAAGTGCGCGACAGATACAACGACAGCGACAACAGCACGCCGATGATGATGGCTTCCTCCAGGGTCAGGAACAAGGTGCTGGCGAAGGTAGAAAGGAGAATCGTCGTCTCCGCGCGGCTGGTCTTGAAAACATGAAAAATCTCCTTGAAATCGATCAAGCCCCAAGCCACCAGAAACAGGATACCGGCCATCGCCGCGTTGGGCAGAAATTGTGCCCAGGGCGCGACAAACAGCACCAGCACCAACAGAAAAATGCCAGCCAGCATGGCGGCGATAGGAGTTTTGGCGCCAGCCGCATAGTTGACGCCGCTGCGGTTGAACGAGCCGGTGGCAACATAGCCGGAGAAGAAACTGCCAAACAGATTCGACAAACCTTGCCCGACAAATTCCTGATTGCCATCGACATGCTGGCCGGAGCGCGCCGCCAACGCGCGCGCGATCGACACCGCCTCGGTCAAGGCCAGCAGCGTCACGGCGACCACGCCGGAGGCCACCGCGCGAATGCTTTCGGCGTCGAACGCCGGTGCGGACAACGGCGGCAATACGGCGGGCAGCGCGCCGACTGTCGGCAGCGTGATGCCCTTCCAGGCGGTCAGCGCGGCCGCCAGCAGCGAACCGGCCAGCATGGCGACGATCATGTACGGCCATTTCGGCAGCCAGCGTTTCACCGCGATACCGAGCAACAAGGTAAACAAACCCACCAGAAACACACCGGATTGAATATCGGCAAGGTGGGTTATCGCCATGCTCCAGGTGTCGGTAAAAGACAAGCCGCGCGGCATGCTCAGGCCGGTGAAATGCTTGACCTGATTGGTGGCGATCAGAATCGCCGCGCCGGCGGTGAAACCGGTCACCACCGAATGCGAAATGAAATTGACCAGGGTGCCCAGTTTGGCGAATCCCATCGTGACCTGGATCAGACCGACCAGAAAGGTCATCGTCAGCGCCAGGCTGACGTATTGCGCGGTGCCCGGCTCGGCATGCGGCGACAGCACCGAAAACAGCACGATGGAAGCGGCGGTGGTGGGGCCGGAGACCAGATGCCAACTGGAACCGAACAGCGCCGCGATGACCGCCGGAATCATGCCGGCGTAGAGGCCGTATTCCGGCGGCATGCCGGCGATGGTGGCGAACGCCACGCCTTGCGGCAGCGCCACCAGCGCGCCGGTCAGTCCGGCCATCGCATCGGCTTTGACAGTGCCGCGATTGACGCGCGGAAACCAGGACAGAAACGGGAAGAATGGACGAATCCAGAGTGGCAAACTTTCAATACGGGGCAGGGTCATTTGTATAGCGACAGGAGGGAAATTGGGTCGTGGTTAAGCCAAAACAACGCGGCATGAAACAAGCTGAATGGGAGATCGAAAAATCGCGTCGAAGACGGCTGCAAGCGGTTCAGTTTTGCGCGACTTTCTGCCGACCGACCGCGTTCGAGGTCGGCGGCTTCGGCGTCACCAGCACTATCGGCACCGGCGAACGCCGGTTGCGGCGAGCGCGCAGCAATGGCCGCAAGGGGTCGTTTTCCGCGCCGGAAACTGCAAACAACACGCTGTGATGCAGGTTCAGCGCTTGCAGGACGGCGGCGGCGGAAGCGCTGGCGAGTTCTTCGGTGACGCAGGTAATGCCCTGCAAATCAGGGAGATAGTCCGCCAACAGCGCCCGCACCCGCATCGCATCAAGCGAGATCAGCAACAGATTCGCCCGCATGCGGCGGCAAGCGCCAATAACATAGGCCATGACGTGGGGCGGCAGCGTGTCACCGACCCCCAGGGCGATCCATTTTTGTGTGGTGGCCGGGTGCGCCGGAACTGCAGACAGTTCATTGTCAGGCTGAGGCGGGAACAACGCGGCATGCATCTCACGACGTCCGCTCCACTCGCCGATGTCGGCATTGGCCAGGATTGCACCATGGAACAACCATGCTGCGGCGAATCCGGCAAAAAACGGCCTCGGCGGGGTCGATTTTCGCTATCGACGACCAAAGTCCGACAGGCTCCCAGGGCGCTGAATGCTTGCTTGATCTGATCAGCCAGTTTTTTCATGGCAATGGGTCCGGAAAAGGGGGCGCATCTCTTTTGCAAGCAGCATGCCAACCCTTCTTTACCCGCAAGCTGTTGTTTTTATGGACAATACACAAAATCAAACACGGCCCTAAATGTTTCTATTGTGAAACAACAAGCAAGCTGGATACTATAACCATCTGATTTATATGGATTCATATGCCATGTTGAGAAATCGAAACATGTTTCCAGAAAGAAACACGACATGACCAGCATTCGCGGCAAAATCATCCTCATCTACCTCGCCTTGGCGCTTGGCGTCGGCGCTTTTGTGCTGTTCGCGTCATACAACTTGCGCTATCTGGAGCAGCGCGTGAACGAGGGCGTGGCGATCGCCGCGTTCCAGGAAACCGCTCAGGAAATGCGCCGACACGAGAAAAATTTCTTCCTTTACCGGGCGCAGGCCGACCTCGATGCGGCACGTAATCTGGCCGCCGAACTGGAACGCCTGCTGGTGAAGGATCAGACCATCCTGGCCGAACTGACCCGCAACGACGAACTGCCGATGCTGGCGCGGACGCTGGCGCTCTACCGCGCACAACTCACCAGCGCGACCGTCAACGACGATGTGCTGCGCGCGACCGGGCATGCCATCCTGACGCAAAGCGAAAACCTGGGTAACCGTGAGCGCGCCAGTCTGGTTGCCGGCGCACGGCAATCGCGCCATTTCCTGCTCGGGTCGGTGGCGGTGCTGGTGCTGTTGGCGCTGGCCGGCGGCCAAGTGTTGTACCGGGTGGTGGGACGGCCGCTGCAGCAACTGGAAGAACAACTCGCGCCGCTGGCGCAGGGACACTTTCGCGCCTTCAGCATGGTTTCGAAGGACCGTGAAATGGTGTCCTTCACCCTAGCGCTCAACCGCATGCTGGGCGAGCTCGAATTGCGCCGCCGGCAAGTGTTGCAATCGGAAAAACTCGCTTCACTTGGCACCTTGGCCTCGGGTGTCGCGCACGAACTGAACAACCCGCTCGGCAACATTTCCGGCGCGGCGCAGATTGCGCTGGAGGAAATCGAAACCCTGCCCTTGTCTTTGCCACCAGCGGCACGCGCAGAATTGCGCGCCTGGTTGACCCAGATCGACGAGGAAACCGAACGCGCCCGTCGTATCGTGCATACCCTGCTCGATTACAGCCGCCGCCCCAGCCAGAGCAACCCGCCAACGCCGCTGCGCGAAGTACTGGAGAAAAGCTTGCTTTTGCTGCGCCCGCGCCTGCCCAAGGCCGACACCGTCAGCTTCACGCTGGCGCCGGAACTGCTGCTGTGCATGGACCCGCAGCGCATGCAGCAGGTATTCATCAACCTGATCCAGAACGCACTCGCGGCAGGCGGCGACAGCGTGCGGATCCGCATCGAGGCCACCGCCGCCAGCGCCCAGGACTGGCCGCCAGTCGAGGTGACCCATGCTCTGGAGACAGGAACAGCGCAGGTACTGGGCGCTCCAGCCGAGACGACCCGCGCGGTATTGATCCGCATCCACGACGACGGCCCCGGCATCCCCGCCGAGCGCATCGGCCAGGTTTTCGACCCATTCTTCACCACCCGCGCGCCGGGTGAGGGCACCGGGCTCGGCCTCTACATCGTGGCCGAAATCGTGCGTGAGCAAAACGGCGCAATCGCGGTGGTCAGCGCGCCCGGCGGCGGCGTCTGCTTCAGCCTGTGGCTGCCGTGCGGAGGCGAAAAATGAACACGCCCCCGATCCGCATCCTGGCGGTTGATGACGAAGCGCCAGCGCTGAAAAATCTGTCTCATTTGTTGCGCAAGGAGGGCTATGAAGTCACCGCCTGCCCGAGCGGCGCTGCTGGACTCAACGCTTTGCAGCAGCACGAATTCGACCTGCTGCTGACCGATCTGCGCATGCAGGGCGTCGATGGCATGGCGCTGTTGCGCCAAGCAAAAACGCTGCAGCCGGATTGCGAGGTCATCGTCATAACCGGCCATGCGACGCTCGATTCCGCCGTCGAAGCGATGAAAGAAGGCGCGTTTCATTACATTGCCAAGCCCTACCGTCTGGACGAGGTGCGCCAGGTAGTGAAGAGCGCGCTCGATGTAGTGCTGTTGAAGCGCGAGAACCGCGCCCTGAAGCGGCGCATCGAGGGTTATGAAGGCGGCCTCAACATCGTCACCCAGGACGCGGCGATGCTGCGCCTGCTCGATACCGCGCGCCAGATCGGGCCGACCGATTGCAATGTGCTGATCAGCGGCGAATCCGGCACCGGCAAGGAGTTGCTGGCGCGCTATGTGCATGCCCACAGCAGCCGCGCCGAGCAACGCGGCTTCGCTTCCTTCGTCGCGGTGAACTGCGGCGCGCTGCAAGAGGAACTGCTCGCCAACGAACTGTTCGGCCACGAAAAAGGCGCATTCACCGGCGCTGACCGGGTCAAGCGCGGCCTGATCGAAATCGCCGAGGGCGGCACCTTGCTGCTCGACGAAGTCACCGAAATGTCGCCGGCGATGCAGGTCAAGCTGCTGCGCGTGTTGCAGGAACGTGAACTGCTGCGCGTCGGCGGCACCGAACCGGTGACGGTGGATGTGCGCTTCATCGCCGCCACCAATCGCGACTTGCAGGAAAGCGTCGCCAACGGCCGCTTTCGCGCCGACCTGTTCTTCCGCCTCAATGTCGTCAACCTCGCCCTGCCGCCGCTGCGCGAACGGCGCGACGACATCCCGTTGCTGGCGTTCTATTTTCTGAAGAAATTCGCGCTGGCAATGGCCAAACCGGTGGTCGATATCGCGCCCGAGGCGCTACGCCTGCTCAGCCGTTACGACTACCCGGGCAACGTGCGCGAACTCGCCAACCTGGTCGAACGCGGCGTCGCGCTGGCGCGTGGCGAATTGCTCGAACTCGCGCATCTGCCGGAAAGCCTGCGCAACCTGTCGGTACGCGTTGCCGCCCCGGTCGGCAACGTGCTGCATAGCCTGGAAAAAGCCGAAGCCAGCCATATCGCTCAGGTTCTGCAATACACCGGCGGCAACCGCAACCAGGCCGCCGACATCCTCGGCATCGACCGGGTTTCGCTGTGGCGACGGATCAAGCGCTACGGGCTGGAGTGAAAATCGTTTGGGCAAAACACCGCGTCAGCATCAACCCACAGAGTCAGCGGCGTGAGCGAAGTCAGCCGACCTTCCCGCGCCCGGCTTTCAGCATCGCTCGACGCGACTTGTTATCCAGCCGCTTGGCGATGGAAGAACGGGTCGGCTTGGTTGGCCGGCGTTTTTTCGGCGCTACGGCGACGCTGGCTATCAGTTCTTCCAGCCGGCGCATCGCCTCGCTGCGATTTTTCTCCAGGCTGCGGAATTCCTGCGCTTTGATCACCACCACGCCATCTTTGCCAACACGGCGATCACTCAGCAGCAGAAGTCGCTCACGGATGGGCTCCGGCAGCGAAGACGCGGCAATATCAAACCGCAGATGCACCGCATTGGACACCTTGTTGACGTTCTGCCCACCGGCGCCCTGGGCGCGAATCATGCTGATTTCGACCTCTTCCGGCGGGATATGGAAATGCGGGCGCATAGGTGTACGGCGTTGGGCGTTGTGTCTAATTCAATACAATAAAGCGTTAATGAAAAAATCCGCTTGTCAGACGCCAACTTGGGCGGACAGGCAAACGCCTGCTCGCCTACCGGCTACCCGCCTGTTGCAAACACGCCGCCGCCAGCGCAATGGCCCGCGCCTGGCTTTCCGCCTCCGCATAGCAGCGCAGTTCCGGGGCGTTGCCGGAGGGACGCAAGTGGACGATTTCAGCGTTGGCGAGGCTGATACGCAGGCCATCGGTCTGGTCAATGCTGGCGGCGACGACGCCGAGCGGCGCTAGAAACGCGTCCAGGGCCGCCGTCGAGTCGGCCAAGGTTTGCAGCAACTGGCGGCTCTTTTCGCTAGCGAAGTTCTGTATCCGGTCACTGGCGGTAAAGCGGGACGGCAAGCTGGCGGGCAGTTGCGAGACGGCGACGCCACGCTCGCGCGCCATCGCCAGCAAGGCGACGATCGGCAACACGGCATCGCGCGTGGGCAAGGGCTGCAGGAAATGACCCGCTTTTTCCAACCGCGATCCAACCAGAAAACCACCGTTGGCTTCGAAGCCGACCACACAGCGGGCGCCGTTGGCGCGGAGGGCTTCCATGCCTTCGATGACAAACGGCGAGCCGATACGGGTCCGCGCCAGATGCGCGAATGCGCCGCATTTTTCCAGCGCGGTATTGCTGCTGACCGGGGTGGCGACGGCATCTGCGCCAAGATACTGGGCGCACAGAATGCCAACCACGTCGCCACGCAAATAGTCGCCCCGCTCGTCGCCCAGCAGCGGTCGGTCGGCATCGCCGTCGGTGGACAGAATGGCGTCGAATCGATGTTCCACCGCCCATAGGCGGGCCTGGCGAATATCCGCTTCGGCGACCGCTTCGGTGTCGATCGGGACGAACTGGTCGGTGCGCCCCAAGGAAATCACCTCGCCACCGAGTCCTTCCAGAATGTCGCGCAGCAGATCGCGGGCGACGCTGGAATGTTCGTAGAAACCGAGCCGCATTCCGGCCAACCGATTGCGCGGGAAAAAGTTCAGGTAGCGATCGATGTAATGCTGGCGCGCTTGCGGGTTGACCGCCGGCAAGGCGTCGAGCTGGATTTTGGCTGGCAAGCGCACCGCTGCGGCGGCGATGCCGGCTTCATCCGACTTGGTGATTTCGCCGCTGGCACGGTAGAACTTGATGCCATTGCGGTCGAACGGAATATGACTGCCGGTCACCATGATCGCCGGAATACCCGCTTCCTGAGCATGAAAAGCCAGCGTCGGGGTCGGCAATACGCCGCAGAAATCAGCCTCCAGACCAGCGTGCCGGATTGCCGCCACGCAAGCGGCAGCGATGTCCGGACTGCTCGGACGCAAGTCCATGCCGAGCGCGACGCGACTGCCGGCGGGCGCGCCGATGACTTGCAGAAAGGCGGTGGTGTAGGCAAAACAAAGTTCGGCGGTCAGTTCCGCAGCCAGGCCGCGCGCGCCGCTGGTGCCGAAGCGCACGCCGCTGGTGTCCATCAAGTGCTGGATGCTGAGAGGAGAGTTGGGGATAGCGGGTATGTTCATGGTGGGTCTGCAAAAGGAGTGGGATCAAGTTCCGGCTGCGCTGACAGTAACGCCTCGAACTGGTCCAGCGCTACCGGACGACTGAACAGATAGCCCTGGAACGCGGCGCAACCGCGCTGGCGCAGAAATTCGAGTTGCGCCTCGGTTTCGACGCCTTCGGCGATGACATCGAGGCCAAGGCTTTTGGCCATCACGATGATGGTTTGCACGATGGCGGCATCGTTCGGATCAGTGGCGATATCGCGCACAAACGATTGGTCGATCTTGAGTTGGTCGAGCGGCAACCGCTTGAGATAGGACAGTGAGGAATGGCCGGTGCCGAAGTCATCCATCGAGAAACCGATGCCGCGCGCTTTCAGCGTCAGCATCTTGGCGATGCTGTCATCGACGTTGTCGAGTACCAGACTTTCGGTGAGTTCCAGCTTCAGCAGCGCCGGGTCGATGGCGTATTCGGCGAGCAGCGCCTCCACCTTGCGGACAAAGTCCGGTTGCCGAAATTGCCGCGCGCTGACGTTGACCGCAAGCCGCAGCAGGCGGGTCGTCGGCTGCTGTTGCCAGACCTTGATCTGAGCGCAGGCGGTCTGCAATACCCAGTGCCCCAAATCCAGGATCAGATTGCATTCTTCCGCCAGCGGAATGAACTCGGCCGGCGAGATCAAACCTCGCTGCGGATGCCGCCAACGCAACAGCACCTCGGCACCGAAGATATGCCCAACCAGATCGACCTGCGGCTGGTAGTCGAGATGCAGTTGATGTTGCGGCAAGGCTTGGCGCAAATCGGCCACCAGGGCGATGCGCGCATCCAACCCGGCCTGCATGGCCGGATCGAAGAAGCGGATTGCATTGCGCCCCGCATCCTTGGCCTGATACATCGCCACATCGGCGCGTTTGAGCAATTCATCGATGCTGACCCGGTGCCCGAAAAACAGACTGATGCCGATGCTGGGCGTACTGTGGAATTCACGGCGTTGAATGCTGAACGGCAGGTTGATCGCATCGCGGATTTTTTCCGCCACCATTTCGGCCTGCGCGGCGGCAATCGCCTCGTCATGGTGCAAGTTTTCCAGCAAGGCAACAAACTCATCGCCGCCCAGACGCGCCACGCTGTCGTCTTCACGCACGCAGGCTTGCAATCGCTGGGCGACTTCGCTCAACAACAAATCGCCAACATCGTGGCCCTGGGTATCGTTGATGACTTTGAAATTATCCAGGTCGAGAAACAAGATCGCGCCAAATCGGCTATATCGTTGGCTGGAAGCCAGCGCATGGCCAAGCCGATCCAGCAGCAGGCGACGATTGGGCAACTGGGTAAGAACGTCATAGAAAGCAAGATTGCGGATCTGGGCTTCCGCCTGCTTGCGCTGGGTAATGTCGGTAATCAACGCAAACTGACCGGTGGCGTTGCCATCCTCATCGCTGGTCGCGGTGACGCTGAACTCGCAAGTGAGCAGTTCACCATCCGCGCGCGGCAGCGCAATCTCAAACCGCCCGGCGCTGGCGGGATTCTCGGTGGCGGCAAGAAAAATCTGGCGATTCGGCTGATCCATGAATTCGAGCAAACTATGCCCGATGATCGACGCGCGGACGCATTGCAGCATGTTGCACAACGCCGGGTTTACATCCAGCACGCATTGCGCGGTGTCGACCATGAGGAAACCTTCATGCGTGGTTTCCAGCATACGACGCAGTTTTTGTTCGCTTTGACGCAATTGCCGCGCCATCGCCAGATGCCGCCGCACCGCCATGGCAAACAGAACCAAGGCAATCAACAAAATGCTTGCCAGGCTGACCATGGCGACCAGCACATTCGGACTCAAAACCGAATTCGGCAAGCTGGTATCGCCGTCATTCAAGAAATAGGCGGCCGCCATCGCCGTGTAATGCATGCCGGAGACCGCACCGCCGAGCACCACCGCGCTAGCCAGGGTCAACCAGCGGCCGGCGATATCGGCGCGCTTGCGCAACAGGAAATTGATCGACAAAGCAACCCAGGCCAATGCCACCGCGACCAGAATGGAAACAATAAACAGCAACGGGTCGTAACGCAGCAGCCCTTCCAGACGCAGCGCCGCCATGCCGGTGTAATGCATGACACCAATGCCAAGCCCCAGCAACAGACTGCTGACGAACACGCGCAGATGATTGAAACCGGATCGGCTGATCAGCCGCAACGCGACCGCGCTCGCCAAGATGCCGGGCAGCACCGAAAACAGGGTAATGGTGCTGTCATAGGTGATCTGGCAAGGCAAACGCAACGCCAACATGCCGATAAAATGCATCGCCCAAGTGCCGCCGCCCATCACCAACGCCGCCACCAACAGCCATCCGGCACGCTGTATGGCCTGCCGCGCACCGCGCATCTGCTCAGTCACGGTGAGCGCGGCGTGCGATGCAAAAATCGCGATCAATATTGAGAGCAGAACCAGTTTTGGATCATAAAAGCTGCTGTAAAGCAGGCTGGAATCCGGCTTTATGCTCAAAAACTGGAGGGGAATACCAAGGTTCATGCTTGCGCGTAGGTGCCGAGTTGGCGTGCATCTTCGCCTGTCCAGGCGGATTGGACAATCTAGCTCAGGCACTGGCGTTCAATTTCGGTATTCTTGCCACTTCCCGATGCCGCCGCCAACTTTGTGAACTCGCCGCCGCTTCCTCTGCTTGACCAATTACGCCAGCGCGTCGCGCATGTGCCGATAACGCTGCTGCTGCTTGCCATCAATCTGCTGGTGTTCATGCTGATGCTTTGGTTTGGCGCGGGACTCTGGCACACCTCCAACAGCGTGCAATTCGATTGGGGGGCGAACTTCGGGCCGGCCACCAAGGACGGTGAATGGTGGCGACTCGGCAGCGCGTTATTCCTGCATTTCGGGATAGTGCATCTGACCTTGAACATGATTTCGCTGTGGGATGGCGGTCGTCTGGTCGAGCGCATGTTCGGCCCGGCGCGATTTCTGTTGATCTACTTTTGCAGCGGTCTCAGCGGCAATCTGCTGTCACTCATCGCACAGGGCGACCTCGCCGTTTCCGGCGGCGCATCGGGCGCTATTTTTGGCGTCTATGGCGCTTTCATGGTGTTTCTCTGGCGCGAACGCAGCCATATCAATCCATCTGAATTCAAATGGTTCTTCTGGGGCGCGGTCGGCTTTTCCATCATCACCATCGTGCTTGGCCTGCAAATCACCGGCATCGACAACGCCGCCCACATCGGCGGACTGCTCGGCGGCATTCTCGCCGGTGTGGCGCTGGCCCGTCCGTTCGAGGCCGGCGCGTCATACCCCAGGCGCGGCCGCTGGCTCGCCACCGGCGGCCTGGTCGGCGGCCTGACGCTGCTGATCGTCAACATTCCCGCGCCAACTTATCGCTGGAGCGAAGAGGTGCGGGCACGCGGCGAAATCCATGAGTTTCTCGGCGAAGATGCCCGCATCCGCGCCCGCTGGGGGGCCATTATCGGTCGCGCTCGCCAGGAAAACCCCAGCTTCGACGAATTGGCCGGACGCATCGAAAGCGAAGTCAGCAGCCCGTATGCGGAAAGCTTCGAGCAACTGGCCAAACTGCATCTGAATGCAGCGGCCCCTTCCGCCGCCGCGCTGGCTTCGTTGCGCGAATACGCCGAACTACGTCGCGATGCCTCGCGCGCGTTGGTCGAAGGCCTGCGGGCGAAAGATCTGGAGCAAATCCGCGCGGCGCTGGACAGCGTCGCCAAACCACCCCGTCAGGCAAGCAAGCAACCGCCCCCGCCGGCAATCGCCAAGCCCAGTTTGACGCCGCCATGATCCATGCCCGCATCACCATGCTGACCGCTCTGGCCATGATCGCTTTCGCCGGCAATTCACTGCTCTGCCGGATAGCCCTCAAGCAGACCGGTATGGATGCGGCCAGCTTCACCAGCATACGGCTGATCTCCGGCGCATTGATGCTTTGGCTGGTGGTGCAATTCAAGCACAGCGCCCAACCCGGCTCCGGCAACTGGCTTTCGGCATTGGCATTGTTTGTCTACGCCGCCGGCTTTTCCTTTGCTTACCTGAGCTTGCCGGCCGCCACGGGCGCCTTGCTGCTGTTCGGCGCGGTGCAGGCGTCGATGATCGGGTATGGCATCTGGGCCGGTGAACGCTTGCTGAAATGGCAACGCGTAGGCCTGTTTTTCGCGCTCGGCGGACTGCTGGTTTTGTTGCTGCCGGGGCTGTCCGCACCACCGTTGCAAGGTTCCTTGCTGATGTTGGGCGCTGGCGTTGCTTGGGGTATCTATTCTTTGCGCGGAAAAGGCGCTGGCGACCCCACCCGGGTAACCGCGGGTAATTTTCTGCGCGCGATTCCTTTCGCTATCGCGGCAAGCCTGCTGACGCTGGAGCGGATTTCTTTCGACAGCGTCGGATTCTGGTATGCGGTTGCGTCGGGCGCGCTGGCTTCAGGCATCGGTTATGCCATCTGGTACAGCGCGCTCCCCGGGCTGCAGGCCACCCATGCCGCCAGCGTCCAACTCAGCGTTCCGGTCATTGCCGCGCTCGCCGGCGTCATTCTCTTGGATGAGCCCATCAGCCTGCGCCTGGTATTGGCATCGCTGGCCATTCTTGGCGGCATCGGGCTGGTCATCCACGAGAAGAAACGGTCATCCTGAGTTGCCCGGCGGGTGACCGGGCGGAGGCGGCTCAGCCGTTCTGAAGCTCGGTCGAACAGACTCGATTTCGACCGCTGCGCTTGGCCTGATAGAGCTGATCATCGGCGCAGTTCAGCAGCGGATCGACGTTGTATTCCGCCATTGGAATAGTGGTGGCGCTGCCGATGCTGACGGTCACCACCGGCGCAACGCTCGAATCGGCATGCGGAATCGCCAGCGCCTGCACCGCCAAACGAAGTTGTTCGGCTTTGGCACGCGCCCCGATGAGGTCGGTGGCGGGAAACAGACAAACGAATTCTTCGCCGCCGAAGCGGGCAAGCAGATCATGCGAACGACCGATGCCCGCGTTCATCGCCGCAGCCACCGCCTTCAGACAGGCATCTCCGGCGAGATGGCCGTAGGTATCGTTGAACTGCTTGAAATGGTCGATGTCGATCATCATCAATGTCAATGGCGATTGGGCACGCCGGCAAGCGCGCCATTCGTTGAGCAGGGATTCATCGAGCTGACGCCGGTTTGCGACTCCGGTCAGGCCATCGACAAAGACCATCGCGCGCAACTGGTCAGCCTGGCGCTTCAGGGTCAGATGCGTTTGTATGCGGGCGCGCAGCACGGCTGGATTGATCGGCTTGGAAATAAAATCCGCCGCACCAGCCTCCAGCGCGCGCATCTCATCCGCCGGGCTGTTCTGGGCAGTGACGAAAATGACCGGGATATCTCGGGTTGTCGGCTCGGCCCGGAGTGTGCTCAAGGCCTGGTAACCGTCCATCTCCGGCATCATCACATCCAGCAGAATCAGGTCGGGGGTCGATTGCAGCGCCTGGGCAATCCCGATCGCGCCAGAAGTCGCAATTTGCAACTCGAAGCAATCGCCCAACGCCGCGCCCAGGGTCAGAAGATTGGCCGGAACATCGTCGATGGCGAGAATTCTGGGCAGCCGCTCTGTCATGGCATTTTCCAACCAAGTGATGATCTGGCTGCAACGTTCGCGCGCCACATCAAACTGAAAGCGGGTACAGGCCTGGAAGCAATTGCGGAAGCCATGCAAAAAATGCGGTTCGAGTGAGAAAAAACGGCGGTAACAGCGTTATGCGCGCAACCGGTAATCCGTGTCTGCGTATCCCTGTAGCGGCATTTCCGATCATTTTATCTGTAGTAACGAAATAATATTTTCGGGAAATGGAATAAATCGCTAAGTAACTGACTTTGTCGCCTATGCCTTCATTCGCCGGGGTCTGGATAACCCCAAGTGAGCCAACCACCGACATGCGGAAGAAACGTACCCGGCATTCGCTGTCGGGCCGATGGTTGAAAAGACCCTACACCCGGCGAATGCCGGGTGCAGTCCTGATGCTTGTCAGGATTTTCGGATTTTTCAACGTTGGTTCAGCCTATTTCACCACTTCCTTCAATTGATCCAGGATGTGCGGGTTTTCCAGCGTCGACACGTCGGAGGTGATTTCCTCGCCCTTGGCCAGGGTGCGCAACAGCCGGCGCATGATCTTGCCGGAACGAGTTTTCGGCAAGTTGTCGCCAAAGCGGATCTCATCCGGCTTGGCGATCGGGCCGATCTCATGACCGACATGGTCGCGCAGTTCCTTGACTATCTGCTTCGCCTCTTCGCCGACCGGACGGCTGCGCTTGAGCACGACGTAGGCGACCACCGCTTCGCCCTTGATGTCGTGCGGCTTGCCGACCACCGCAGCTTCAGCCACCAGCGGATGCGACACCAGCGCGGACTCGATTTCCATCGTCCCCATGCGGTGGCCGGAGACGTTCAGCACGTCGTCGATGCGCCCCATGATGGTGAAGTAACCCGTCTGCGCATCGCGCACTGCGCCGTCGCCGGCCAGGTAGAGTTTGCCGCCGAGGTCTTCCGGGAAATAGCTGTGCTTGAAGCGCTCAGGGTCGTTCCAGATGGTGCGGATCATCGACGGCCAAGGACGCTTGATGACCAGGAAACCGCCCTTGCCCCATTCCACGTCATGGCCGGCCTCGTCCACCACGGAAACCATGATGCCGGGGAACGGCAGCGTGCAGGAACCTGGCACCAGCGGTGTCACACCTGGCAGCGGGGTGATGACGTGGCCGCCGGTTTCGGTCTGCCAGAAGGTGTCCATCACCGGGCAACGGCCGCCGCCAATGTTTTCGTAGTACCACATCCAGGCTTCCGGATTGATCGGCTCGCCAACCGAGCCGAGCACGCGCAGGCTGGTCAGGTCGAAGTTCTTCGGATGGGCGACATCCGGATTGCCTTCGGCGGCCTTGATCAGCGAACGGATCGCGGTCGGCGCGGTATAGAAGATATTGACCTTGTGGTTCTGGATCATCTGCCAGAAGCGGCCCGCGTTGGGGAAAGTGGGCACGCCCTCGAACACGATCTCGGTGCCGCCGCAGGCCAGCGGACCATAAGTGATGTAGGTATGACCAGTCACCCAGCCGATATCGGCGGTACACCAGAACACATCATCCGGCTTCAGGTCGAAGGTCCACTTCATGGTCAAGATGGAATGCAGCAGATAGCCGCCGGTGGAATGCTGCACGCCTTTGGGCTTGCCGGTTGAACCGGAGGTGTAGAGCAGGAACAGCGGATGCTCGGCTTCGACCCATTCCGGTTCGCAAACATCCGACTGATTGGCCACCACCTCATGCCACCAGACATCGCGGCCTGCTGTCATCACCGATGGGCCGCCGGTACGCTGATAGACCACCACATTCTTGATCGAGTCGGTGCCGCTCAGCGTCAGTGCCTCATCAACCGCCGGTTTCAGCGGAATGTTCCTGCCGCCACGGCATTGCTCGTCGGCGGTGATGATCAGCACCGCGCCGGCATCCTCGATGCGGTCGCGCAGCGATTGCGCCGAGAAGCCGCCGAAAACCACCGAGTGGGTTGCGCCGATACGCGCACAGGCCTGCATCGCAACAACGCCCTCAATCGACATCGGCAAATAAATGATGACGCGGTCACCCTTCTTGACGCCGAGTCCTTTCAATGCATTGGCGAATCGGGCGACACGACCCAGCAGCTCCCGGTAACTGACCTTGGTGACTTCCCCTTGGTCGGCTTCGAAGATGATCGCGGTTTTATCGCCCAGGCCAGCTTCTACATTCTTGTCCAGGCAGTTCCAGGAGACATTCAGCTTGCCATCTGGAAACCACTTGTAAAAAGGCGCTTTGGTTTCATCGAGAACGGTGCTGAACGGCTGTTTCCAAACAATATGCTCTCGCGCCAGTCGACCCCAGTAGCCTTCGTAATCAGCTTCGGCTTCGGCGCACAGGGCTTTGTAAGCGTCCATGCCGGAGACGTTGGCTTGCGCCACGAATTCCGGGGAAGGATTGAAGATACGGTGTTCTTGCAGAACGGATTCGATACTGGTGCTCATGACAGACGTCTCCTCAGACGAACAATTGATAGGCAATAGTCGATAGTTGCAACGGGTCGTCCCCAATAAATGGGCGCTGGATTCATTAGTCGCGCAAGCGAAAACGACTCCGCCGCCCCAAGGAAGGCGCGAAATTAGGCCACTTCCGGAGGTTTGCCATTTTGCACCGCAACAATGGCATGCCACCAGCCCCGTCGAAGCTATTTAGCGCCATTCCATGATCGGTTCAAGTTCCTAAATTCATAGACGATAAGTATTTATCCCGCTTGAAGAATGGACTGAATCGTGAATTTGAATCGCCATATTTTTTCAACAGGATTGCCCAGAATCTGGAAACCCAGTTGCAACGCTTCCGGATCTGGTTCGGCGCCTATCGACCCCAGTTGGAAATCCCGCCACGAGGACTCAAGCCATGCCACATCACCGATCCCGGATAGTTGCAACGCTGCTGTTTTTCTGTGGCTGCATGATGGCGCTGCCGGTGCAAGCCGAACTCACTTTGAGCGAGCCGGCCGTCACGATGTCCGCCGTCTACAAACTGGATCTGCTCACCAGCCGGGGAGGTCTCGATGATGCCTCGGGCGCGATAGGCAATCTGGACTTGATGTTGCGCGCCGACCTCGACGCGCTAAGAGGGTGGAAAAACACTGTCGTCTATCTGCATGCACTCGCCAACCACGGCGCCAAGCCGAACGGCAAACACACCGGCAGCTTCATGGGCCTGTCCAATATCGAGGTACCGAGCAGTACCGCCAAGCTGTTCCATGCCTGGTTGCAACATAGCTATCTGGACGAGCGATTGAGCCTGCTGGCCGGTCTGTATCCAATCGACTCGGAGTTTTCGGTCATCGAATCAGGCGGGCTGTTCCTGCATCCGGCCTATGGTCCGCCGGCCGACCTGTCCATGACACGTGGACCATCCATCTTCAATACCTCGGCTTTTGGTGTACGCGCACGCTGGAATGGCGCCGAGCGGGACCGTTATGCCATGCTCGCACTGCTCGACGGGCTGCCTGGCGATCCAGCGGATCCGCATGGCACACATATCCGCTTCGACCAAGGTGATGGCGCTTTCGCCATCGTCGAGTTCGGTTATACGCCACCCGAACGCGGCCATCTCATGGAGCCGACCGACCCCTCCAGCCCGAAAACGCAGGGCGAGGACATTCGTCTGCACGAGAAGTACGAGTCGTTCGGAAAATTTGCCGTTGGGCTCTGGGGCTACAGCGAGCGGGTTGACGATCTCGTCGATCTCGACAACCTCGGCAATCCGGTCCAGCGTCGCAGCAAGGGGGCTTATCTGCTCGCCGAAAGAACCCTGTACCGCGAGGCTGGCAGTCCAGTACACCATCTCGCCGGCTTTGCCCGGCTGAGTCGCACCGATGGCGATTCGACCGTCATCGATCAGGTCATCAATATCGGTTTGCGTCTGCGCGCGCCTTATAACGCACGTGAGGACGACATCGTCGGCATCGCCTACAGCCATGGCCGGCTGGGTGACAAATACCGCCAGTCCCAGGCGGCAATCGGCGCCGCGACCGCTGCGGCGGAGTCGACGCTGGAGATCACCTATCGTTACCAGGTCAGCGACTGGCTGGCGTTGCAACCGATGTACCAGTACATCCGCCATCCCGGCGGCGATCCGGCCCTCAGCGACGTGAAAGTCCTCGGCATGCGCGTCGAACTCAGCACACTCTGAGCCGCCAGACGCGTTCCTGGCGGATTCGTCAGCCAAGCTGGCTTACCTATTCCGCGTTTCGGCCGCAAAATCGGCATCTCTTCGTTGAACACTTCTCGCCATGCCATCCCACGCTGAAATGATTGCCCGCGCCGCCGCCTTTAGCCGTTGGTTGAACGGTCGCCTCAATTCCCGGCCTGAACTCGCCGACGGGTTGGCGGAGACCTTGGACAGCCCGTTTTCCCGTCGCGAAATGCTGGATTTTCTGGCCGACGGGATTGCCAGCGAAGACGACCTCAAACGTCAACTCCGGCGCTTGCGCGAACGTGTTTTTGCGCGCGTCATGACGCGCGATCTGAATACGCTGGCCGATCTCACCGAAGTCACCCTGACGCTGACCGAACTGGCTGAGGTGAGCCTGCGTCAGGCGCTCGACTTCCATCATCGTGACCTTGCCAGCATGCACGGCGAACCCATCGACAGCGCCGGCCAGCCACAACAGCTGATCATCGTCGGGATGGGCAAGCTGGGTGGCGGCGAACTCAATGCCTCATCGGATATCGACCTGATTTTCGTGTTTCCGGAAGACGGCGAAACAGCGGGACCGAGAAAGATCAGCAATTTCGAATTCTTCACCCGCCTTGGCAAACGACTGATCAATGCCATCGACGACAAAACCGGCGACGGTTACGTTTTTCGTGTCGATATGCGGCTGCGACCCTACGGCGATTCTGGTCCGCTGACCTCCAGCTTCGCGATGCTGG
Source organism: Betaproteobacteria bacterium (assembly GCA_020049415.1). Lineage (GTDB taxonomy): Bacteria > Pseudomonadota > Gammaproteobacteria > Burkholderiales > Thiobacillaceae > PFJX01. Next base: position 10,983 of record JAIFKV010000091.1, on the reverse strand, counting down.
AAGAGTATTTCTACACCCAGGCGCGCGAGTGGGAGCGCTACGCCTGGATCAAGGGACGCGCGCTCACCGGCGCTGGCGCGGCAATTGACGAACTGGAAAAACTGCGCAAACCGTTCGTATTCCGCAAATATCTCGATTTCGGCGCCTTCGGCTCGATGCGCGAACTGCACGCCCAGATCCGGCGCGAAGTCGCGCGTCAGGACAAGGCGAACAACATCAAACTCGGCCCGGGCGGCATCCGCGAGATCGAATTCATCGCCCAGGTTTTCCAGCTTATCCGCGGCGGCCAGCAAGTCTCGTTACAAATGCGGCCAACGCGCACCTTGCTGCATCAACTGGCGGCGTATGGGCTGATTCCAGAACAACAAACAACTGAACTGGAAACCGCCTACGTCTTCCTGCGCAACCTGGAGCATCGCCTGCAATACCTTGATGATGCGCAGACGCAGATGTTGCCAAGCGGCGACGAAGATCGCCAACGCGTCGCCGCAGCGATGGGTTTCTCCAGCTGGGCGGACTTGCTGGCCCGCCTCGATCCGATGCGGCGCAAAGTCTCCGGCCAGTTCGAGCAAGTATTCGGCGCGCCACAGGAAGACCAGTCCGGCCATCCGCTGGCCAGCCTCTGCGCCGAGTTGAAAAACCTGCCGGAAGACGAAGCGATGATCCGCCTCGGCCAAGTCGGTTACAGCGACCCGGCCAGGGTGTTGAATCAACTGCTGTCATTCCTGCAAAGCAATCGATACAACGGACTTCCCGCCAGCAATAAAGTCATGCTCGACAGTCTGTTGCCGCCATTGATCGAAGTCGCCGCGAGCTTCCCGAATTCGACCGACACGCTTGCCCGCATCCTCGACTTGCTCGAAGCCATCGCCCGCCGCGGCCCCTATCTGGCGCTGTTGCAGGAATATCCACAGACACTGCGACAACTCGCGCGCATCGTCAGCAGCAGCCCGTGGGCGGCGCAATATCTGACCCGACAACCACATCTGCTGGATGAATTGCTTGATTCCCGCCAACTCATGGCGCCGCCGGACTGGAAGCACACAGGTCAGGCACTGCACCTGCGCCTGGCCGGATTCGATGGCGACGTCGAACGCCAGATGGACGAATTGCGCCACTTCAAGCAATCGGAAACCTTCCGCCTGCTGGCGCAAGACCTCAACGGCATGTGGACGCTGGAAAAATTGTCCGACCAGTTGTCCGATCTCGCCGACCTGTTGGTGGGCGAGACGCTGCAACTGGTCTGGAATGCCCTCTCCGGCAAGTATCGTGAAACCCCCGCCTTCGCGGTCATCGCCTACGGCAAACTGGGCGGCAAAGAACTCGGCTATGCGTCCGACCTGGATATCGTTTTTCTCTATGACGACCCGCACCCGGACGCACAAGATATCTACGCCAAGCTCGGCAAACGCCTGAATACCTGGATGGGCACGCTGACCTCGGCCGGCATTCTCTATGAAACCGACCTGCGCCTGAGACCGGATGGCGCAGCCGGCCTGCTGGTCAGTAGCGTCGAAGCATTCGAGGATTACCAGCTACATCAAGCCTGGACCTGGGAGCATCAAGCGCTGACCCGCGCCCGCTTTTGCTGCGGCGACAAGTCGGTAGGCGAACGTTTTGCGGAAATCCGCGACAACGTCCTGCAACAGCCGCGCGATGCGGAGAAACTGCGTGCCGAAGTGAAGCAAATGCGCCAGAAAATGCACGCGGGTCACCCCAACAACAGCGGTCTGTTCGACATCAAACATGATGCCGGCGGCTTGGTGGACGTCGAATTCGCGATGCAATATCTGGTTCTTGCGCATGCCGCGCTACATCCGGAAATGACCGCCAACATCGGCAACATCGCGCTGCTCAAACGCGCCGGTGAACTCGGCCTGCTGCCGCTGGAAATCGCACTGGCCGCCGCCGACGCCTACCGTGAACTCCGCCGCCGGCAACATGCGGTAAAACTGCAAGGCGGCGAGCACGCCCGCGCCGAACACGGCGGCTTGAAACAGGAAATCCAGGCGGTAAAAGCCTTTTGGGTGAATGTGTTTGGCGCCGATTGATCCGATTTAATTGAGTCCCGCATAACTTTGCGTTGGACTCGGCGACAAGACGGTGGTTCAGACCGTGAATCGTCTGACGCTGGATTCCAGCGCCGCCGCCAACTGCGCCAGGCTGCGCGCCTGTTCAGCGGAAACAATCGCGGTGTCATGCAGGCGTTCCGACATTTGCGCGACTTGTTCCACATTTTGCGCAATACCACGCCCAGCCGCGCTCTGCTCTAGCAGCGCACTGGTGATATCGGCCACCGCCTCGGCAGCTTCACGTGCCGCGGAAGAAACGCGATCCACCGAAACGCCGGCCTGAGTGGCGCGGTCGACGCCGATTTCCACCCGTTTCACGCCGTCTTCCATGGCTTGCACGGCACTCTGCGCCCCTTGTTGAATTTCTTTGATCATGACCGAGATTTCGCCGGTGGATTTGGCAGTGCGCTCCGCCAGCTTGCGCACCTCATCGGCCACCACGGCAAAACCGCGCCCTTGTTCGCCGGCGCGGGCTGCCTCGATGGCGGCATTCAGCGCAAGCAGATTGGTCTGGTCGGCAATGTCGCGAATGACACTGACGATCTGGGTGATTTCGTCGGTTTTGTCGCCCAGCACCTGAATCGTCCGCGACGACGCCTGCACCGACTCGGCAATGCGTTGAATCTCGCTGCCCGCCTGCCGCACCACGCTGACGCCCTCGCCGGCAAGCTGGCCGGAGTCGTTCGAGGCGCGCGTCGCGACCTGGGCATGTTCCGACATCGAGTCGATACTGACCGACAGTTGTTCCATCGTCGCCGCCATGCCGCTGGCCGCCAGGCTCTGGCTTTCGCTGGCCTTGGCGGTGTCCTGCGCGGCGTTCGACAAAGTCTGGCCGGAATGGTGAATCTGCTCGCTGTTGCTGCGCACTTCGCGCACGATGGCTTGCAAGTTGTCGATCAGGGCATTGAAGGCTTGCACGCTGCGACCAATTTCGTTGCTGGCCGCATGCGGTGCGCGCAACGTCAGATTGCCGCTGTCACGAATGTTCTGCGCGGTGTTCGCCAGCGCGGTGAGCGGAGGCACCACGCGGCCGAAGACAAAACGTGCGAACAGGGCGAAAGCAATAATGCTGACGAGCAGAATAAACAGGGTATTGAGTTTGCTGCCGAGCACCTGTTCATGCGCGCCGTTCTTGGCATTCTCGGCATCCTGCTGGATCAGGTCAGAGAGCTTTTCCATGTCGACTTCCAGCCCATCAAAGTCCTTTTCAAACTCGGCCAGTTTCCCCGCGTCGACCTCACCGCCGGCGACTAACGCGACCACGACATCCTGGGCAGCCGCGAGATAACGATTCAGGCTGGGTTCAGTATTTTGCGTCTGTGCATGAACGGCCTCACCCAGGTCCGCCTTGGCGTTGGTGGCGATATTCGACTTCAATCGCGAACTGTGTGTGACGAGTTCACGCTGCACTTCCTGTATTTTTTCAACCTGCCCGTCACGCGCGGCCAACAGCGCGGCAAGCACGTCGGCACGAATGGCATCGTGCATCATGTCGGCATCCATCTGCAGACGCAGCGCCTGGCCGGTATCGTTGACCTGCAGCAAGGCGCCGTCCAACCGTTGGGTATTGAACAAACTGGAGGCGGCGAGCGCCAACATGGCAAGAAAAACAAAACCGGTCATGGCGACCAACATGCCGCGCACGCTGAGTTGATTCAGTTTCATGGCTTTTACCTTGTCGAATCGAGAAAAAAATCGCACCGAGACGGTGCGTGCTGGCGAGGTGATACATGGAACTTTTGGCCTTATCGGTCGCCTGGTGTGAAACTTGAAAATGACCTCGCGGAGCTGGCCGTCCCGGCGTGGCCGGGCTTGTATGCGGCAACCGTAGCGCCGCTGCCAGGCGCAGAAGCCGACGCTTGCGGAGCCTGCCAGGCAACCATGAAATACAGGCACATCCCGGCGCGAGCATGGGTCTGGCCTCCAGGATTGAGGCTGGCTTGGTGTACCCTGCCGGCATTCTTTCAATTCACACGGAGTTCGCGTGTCCTCTGACCCTATTGCCTCCCCTCTCGACCCCCTCGTTGAGCACCTTGCCGCCGCCTTTGTCGCACGTGAAGCGTTGCTGAACCAATGCCATGCCGAGCACACCGATGCCTATCGCCTGTTTCATGGCAGCGTCGAGGGTGAACCGGGGCTGACCATCGACCGCTATGGCGAACTGCTGATCGCACAGAGCTTCCATCGCCCGCTGGAGCCGGCGCAACTCGATGCGCTGAAAACCTTCTACGGCGAAGTCATGCCCGGCCTGATCCTGGTTTACAACGACCGCAGCCAGTCCAACTCGCGCATCGCCAATCCGCTTTCCGACGAAGACATGGCGCTGGCCACGCAGCCGCGTCAGTTTCAGGAGCTTGGCGTCAATTACCGCATCCAGGCGCGCCATGCCGGGCAGGATCCGTGGCTGTTTCTAGATATGCGCGCGGGTCGCCGCCGCGTCATGCGGGAAGCCGCCGGCAAATCCGTGCTCAATTATTTCGCCTACACCTGCGGCGTCGGCACCGCCGCCGCAAAGGCCGGCGCACTCCGCGTGATCAATGTCGATTTCGCCGAATCCAGCTTGGCCATCGGCCGCGAAAATGCACGTCTGAACGAATTGGCGACACGACCACGCTTCGTCAAAAGCGATTTCTTCCCCGCCGCCCGCCAGTATTCCGGCATTGGTCAGCCGAAGTTTGTGCGCGGCCGCAGCCTGCCGCCGTTCCCGAAACTGGAGAAGCACGCCTTCGATCTGGTCTTTCTCGACCCGCCACGCTACGCCAAGAGCATTTTTGGCGTTGTCGATGTGGTCAACGATTACCCGGCACTGTTCAAGCCGGCGCTGCTCAGCACGGCCGAGGGCGGCACGCTGATCTGTTGCAACAACGTGGCGGAAGTAGAACGCGAAGCCTGGTTGGCGCAGCTACAACGCAGCGCGGTAAAAGCCGGACGCGAAGTGCGGGAATTCGAATGGATCATGCCGGAAGCCGACTTCCCCAGCCCGGACGGCAACCCACCGCTGAAGATGCTGTTGTTGCGGGTTTGAGCGTCGTCGCAAGGCCGGTGAATGACCAACGAATGGCGCAAGCGCCGTCCGCCATGTTCGGCCTATACGTCTAGAATAAAAACACCTACTCGAGGCTTCCATCATGCGCACATCCGCTCTCACCCTCATCAGCCTGCTACTGGTGACATCGGCAGCCGCCGCCGCCCCGCCCGGCAACCTGCAACCACTGCCTGAAATCCCGCCGCCGCCCGGCATAATCGACGCCGACCTGGAGCCGCAAGTCACTATCGTCCAGCGCGGCGATGAGCGGATTGAAGAGTTCCGCGTCAAAGGTCGTCTTTACATGATCAAGGTGACGCCTCCGCACGGCAGACCCTATTTTCTGATCGATCAGCGCGGCGATGGCCAGATGCGAAAGTACGACGATCTGTCGCCGAACTTTCAGGTTCCGCTTTGGGTCATTTACGCATTTTGATTCAACCCGCGTAAATTCGGCGCACTCAGCCGTCTCGCGATATGACGCCCTTGTCGATCAAGGGCGTCCATTTTTTTCTTTGCACTGTTTATGAACACGATTACCGTTTTGCATCCCCCTGCCGCCAACGGCCTGGCCTGGACCAAAGAAGGCTGGCGGTTGTTCATGCTGGCGCCGATTCCCTGGACCGGCATGACCGCGCTGGTATTTCTGGTGTTGATGGGCATCGGCATGGTACCCATCGTCGGCACCCTCGCCGTGCATGTCCTCTCGCCTTTCATCGTCGCCGGCTACCTTGCCGCCAGCCGGGGCGGCAGCACGGGCGAAACCATTTCCTTCGTCTACCTTGCCAGCGGATGGAACGAAAGCCGCCAATCCTTGTTGGCGATTGGTATTTTTTACATGCTGGCAACCTTCCTGATCTTTGCTCTGGTGAAATTTTTTACCGAAGGCGACATGCAGGAACTGCTGCGACAGAGCCAGAACCCGACCGAAATGACGCCCGAGCAAGCAGAACTTATTCTGGCCACCGCATTACCGGCAATGGGCCTGGGCACGCTGCTGTTTACACCGCTGTTGATGGCCACCTGGTTCGCCCCCGGCCTGGCCTTGTTCGAGCGTTTTCCGCCTAGCCGCGCGCTCTGGTGGAGCATCTGGGCATGCTGGAGCAATTGGCGGCCGCTTCTCACCTACAGCCTGATCCTCGGCCTGGCCGGCATGGCTGCGCTGATGCTCCCCTTCGGCCTGGGTTTGCTGGTTTTCCTGCCGTGGACGCTGACCTCGACCTATGCGGCCTATCAGGACATTTTCAGCCCCGCAGAGCCGCCAGAAAGCATCACTGCAACCGCCTGAAATCATGATGAAATCGAAAAGCCGATCACGGCTGAAATCAATAATCAATTGTTCAACCGACGTATTCAGACAACAGAACCGGCTGTTGGGCGTGGCCCTGCTATTGGCTTCGATAACCGTCGCCTCGGCGGCCGAACCGGTCAAATTCAGCGATGCGCTATACAAGAAATTTCAGCACCCGCGCTGTCTGCAATGTCATCAATTCAACAGCCGCGCCCATAACGGCCGCGCTTACAACTCGCATCGATCCCGCTATCTCTGCGACAACTGCCATACCAGCCGCATTACCGGCCTGCCGCGAGGCGAGTGGATGGCGCCGCATGAAAGAATGGACTGGACCGGCTTGAGTCCGCGCGAGACCTGCCTGATCGCCAAACGCAACATGGGCACGGGCGATGTCGACAGCAAACTGGTCGAACATCTGCTGCACGATGCACGCGTCCACTGGGCGCTTGAAAATGGCATGACACCGAATGGCAAATTCCCCTCCGTACCCGGCGGGCACGAAGAGTGGGCGCGCGATGTTGAGGCCTGGGTGGAGGGCGGCATGCTTTGCGAGTAATTCACTCGACCCCCACAAGATGACCACTAAGCGACTGTGCTTGAATAACCAGGGCAGTCACAAACAGGGAGCAACAACATGTCGATCATGGACTGGCCGGCGGGCGACCGGCCGCGCGAGAAATTGCTGGAGCGTGGCGCGGCGGCCTTGTCGGACGCCGAATTGCTGGCGATTTTTCTGCGCGTCGGCATGCCAGGAAAAAGCGCCGTTGACCTGGCGCGCGAACTGCTCGATCGTTTTAACGGACTCAACCACCTGTTTGCCTCGGACATTGCCGCGTTCATTTCGATACCCGGCATGGGCCCCGCCAAATACGCCCAACTCCAGGCCGTGCTGGAAATGGCGAAACGCGCGCTAAGCGAAAAAATGCGCCTGGGCGATGCCCTCAACTCACCGCAAACGGTCCGCGACTTTCTGCAACTCAAGATGCGCGGCCTTGGCCACGAAGTCTTCATGGTGCTGTTCCTGGATAGCCAGAACCGCGTACTCGCCGCGCCCGAGTTGTTTCGCGGCACCTTGACGCAAACTTCGGTCTACCCGCGAGAAGTTGTCAAACAAGCACTCGCCTGGAATGCAGCCGGCGTCATCCTCGCCCACAACCACCCATCCGGCGTGGCCGAGCCCAGCCAGGCCGACCGCTGGCTGACCGACCAATTAAAAGCCGCGCTGGGCCTGATCGATGTAAAGGTGCTCGATCACTTTATCGTCGCGGGAAGAGACGGTTTATCTTTCGCCGAACGAGGTTGGCTTTGACCATTGAATAAGCCTCGTGTATAAAGGCGGACTTTCCGATTCAGTACTTTCCAGGGGTAACCATCATGGCCCGTGTATGTCAGGTCACCGGCAAGAAGCCGATGGTGGGGAACAATGTGTCCCACGCCAACAATAGAACCAAACGCCGTTTTCTGCCCAATCTCCAATACCGCCGTTTCTGGGTGGAAAGCGAGAACCGTTGGGTGCGTCTGCGTCTTTCCAATGCCGGCCTGCGTCTGATCGACAAGAACGGCATCGATGTCGTCCTGGCCGATTTACGCGCTAGCGGCGTACTCTAAAAGGAGCCCATCATGGCAAAAGGCGGACGCGACAAAATCAAGCTGGAGTCCACTGCGGGCACCGGCCACTTCTACACCACCACCAAAAACAAGAAGACCATGCCCGGCAAGATGGAGATCAGCAAGTTCGATCCCGTCGCACGCAAGCATGTCGCTTACAAAGAGACCAAGCTCAAGTAATTTGCTTGCTCCGCAAAAAACCCCGCTTGGCGGGGTTTTTTTATTTGTATTCGGAAAACGGGCAACCAAGCGTATCGCGGTAAAGCGGATCATTGACTCGAACGACAAACGCGAACATTGCAGTATGTTCGCGCCAGATTCAGAACAACCTGACCGACACAACGTCGGCCAAGCAAGACATCATGCCAGCCATCATCGCGCCATTGCCGGCGCCGAATACGTTGAGGCAGGTTTTGTAGCAGCGTAAAGTCAGACGATCGAAACAGTCTTCACCCGCCAACAACATGCTCCCACGCTTTCGCAATGCGCTGCTGGCGTTGCTCATCCCATTTTTTGCCTCTTTTGCCGCGCTGGTTACCCTGTACCACCACAAGGCAGAGCAATATGCCCTGGGCGAAGCGGAAAAACTGGCACTCAATGCCCTTCTTGTGCACCGCGCGACGCATGAATATGTCGTCAAGTTTCAACGTCCGGAGATTTATCGGCTGAAGGCGGAAGGGGCGCTGTATGAAGCCTACTTTTCCCCCATTCTCATGTCACGAACCTTCATTTCGCGCAACATCAATGAATTTCTCAATGCCGAACGGGCGAAGAGAGGCCTCGTTTCAATCCACTTCAAACTGGCAACCGACAATCCGCGCAACCCCATCAACAAGGCGGATGCAATCGAATCCGGTCTGCTGAAGCGAATGAACGAAGAGGGTCTACAGGAGTACAAGTCACAACTGGAGATCAACGGTGAAAAGTGGCTCTATCTGGCGCTTCCCATTGAACGCTCAGATGCCAGTTGCATGCGCTGCCACAGCGCCCCCGCGATCGCCCCGACCGAGTTGATCGAGATGTATGGCGACCAAGCCGGCTTTCATGAAAAGCCCAACGCCGTGCGCGCAATGATTTCCATCCGAGCCCCGATGAAAGGCGTGAACGCGGCCGCCAGCGCCATGGCCAATATGCTCTCCGGCGTGACCTTTCTCATTCTTTCAGCCATTTATGGCTTGATCGCGCTGTTCGTGAGTCGCATTGACAAGCAGGAACGCAAGATCATCAGCCAGAACGATGAACTTGAAACGGTCAACCTCAAATTGGCGGAACTCTCCATGACAGATGCGTTGACGGGTCTGGCCAACCGACGCAGTTTTGACGACACCTTGACCAAGGAATGGGCCCGCGCAGCCCGAACCAACCGGGAAGTTGGGGTCATCATGCTCGACGTCGACTGGTTCAAGAAATATAACGACCATTATGGTCATCTCGCCGGGGATGAATGCCTACGCAGCGTAGCCCACATCATTCACGATATCGTACGACGCGCCGGCGAACTGCCTGCTCGTTATGGCGGAGAAGAATTTGCCGTGGTGGTGGCCAACACGGACATCAGCAAAGCGCGCACTTTGGCCGAATCGATTTGCCGAGCAGTCCATAAAGCGGGCATTCCGCACGCGCTATCACCCTACGGCAGGGTCAGCGTCAGCATCGGCGTTGTTGTAATGCGCGCAGTGATTGGAAATCCACCTTCGGAAGCACTGCAACAGGCTGACCAAGCCATGTATCGCGCCAAGGAAGCCGGGCGGAACCGAGTGGAAACTGGTTAGTTGAGAAGCGCGGCTGAAAATCTGACACACCGGGCAGACGGAGAGAGAGGCTTCAGCACTCAACGCAACAACAGCGTCGGAATCAGCGAAGAGCGCAGCAGGTCGGAGGTCTTACTGCCGAACAGCACGCTGCGCAGCGGCGAGTGGCTGTAGGCGCCGATGATGCAAAGTCGTTGAATATCCTGGAAACCTCGCCCACCGTGATGGTCCATTACGGCGATGCAATCCATCTGCTCGACAAAGCCATCCTCGCGGTGTTCGGCATTGAAATCGCGCTGCGGCTGTACGTGCATCGTTTGCCATTCTTTCGCGACCCGTGGAGCGTGTTCGATTTCCTTGTCGTCGGTATCGCACTGCTGCCGGCCACCGGCCAGTTCTCGGTACTGCGCGCGCTGCGGGTATTGCTGCTGATCTATTACGTCTTCGCGGTGATCGCCACCAACCTGTTCGCCACCGCCTCCCGGACTGGTTCGGCAAGCTCGGCCGTTCGTTCTACACGCTGTTTCAGATCATGACGCTGGAAAGCTGGTCGATGGGCATCTTGCGGCTGGTGATGGAACAGTCCCCCTATGCCTGGGGCTTATTCATCGTGTTCATCCTGATCGCCACCTTCACCATGCTGAATCTGTTTATCGCGAACATCGTCAACGCGATGCAGACCTTCAGCGAGGAAGAGAATCGCGACACCGCCAACGTGGAGGAACAAGCGCGTGAACATATCGAAACCGACCTGCACAACGAGATTCGTGAATTGCGCGGCGAAATCGCCGAATTGAAAACCCGGCTCATCCGACCGCGGGAATGAGCGGCGCGCGCCTTCAAATTCCCGTCTGGTTCGCCTGGCCTGCCTGGTCGGCATCGTCTTACCAGTGCTGCCAACGACGCCGTTCGTGCTGCTGGCGGCGGCCTGTTTTGCGCGCAGTTCGCTGCGCCTGCATGACGCCATGCTGGTGCACCGCATCGCCGGCCCCATCATCCACGAATGGCAAACCCATCGCGCCATGCCGCGCAAGGTCAAACGTGTCGCCTACCACGGCTAATTTACCCACCCCAAAATAGATAGTTGCCACAATGGGTTAAGCTCAAAAGGTGGACAGCTAACCAGCAAACCCGTATAAAAGCGGGATGGCGACATCCCTTGCTTCCACTTCCTTACCCCTGAAGTCACTCATCGTGCGCCCGGTCGAGCGTGAAGAGGAGACGCGCTATCAG
>JAIFKV010000056.1 GCA_020049415.1 Betaproteobacteria bacterium | reverse complement strand
AGAGATAGTCGCCCGCCGGTGATTCCCATGTTTCCCAGTCGTAGGCGTAATCGGCCACTGTACGAAACTTCACCTCCTGTTGCGCTAATGCGGCCTGGCGACGTCCTGTCAGCCAGGTCATAAATATCAGCAAAGTGGCCACCAGGGCGAAGCTGGCGACTCGACCGTAGGTCGATTGCTGCCAGGGCGCGATAACATCGGCGTAAGGCCGCGTGGCCGCGACGATCAGTGGTGTGCCAGGCACCTTGTGGAACACCGACATCATGTCCCGGCCGGTGTTTTGGGTGACGTTGCGATGCCGCGTCGTCGCCTGGCCCAAGGCCATGTGCTCGCTATAGTCGACGCTGCCGAGCAGATTTTTGCCGGCCAATTTCTCTGGATTGGGAATGGAATAAACGATATCGCCGCCTTCGTGGAGGACGAAGGATTCCTCATTCAGCGCAGACTCGACGGATTTGAGGATTTCCCCGAATTTGTCCAGGCGCATGCTGGTGGTAGTGATGCCGTTGAACTCGCCTGCGGCATTGTGATGTGCCCGTCCGAGGAGGATGACCGACTCGCCGTTGGTGCTCTTGAAAGGCTTGGAAATGAAGATCGGCTGCCCTTCTTGTCCGGCATTGGTTTCGCGTATCCGGATAAAGTAGTCACGCTTCGAGGCATTGAAGCCGACCAACACATCGAGCGACGATGCAATGATTCGCGCCTGTCGGTCCATCACCGACATGCTGCGGTTTTCCGGCAACTGGCGAATGCGTCTCTTCAGCATGTCGTTCATCTCCGCAGTCGGCATGTGCGGGTTGTCCTGCAGATCGCTTTCAATGTTGTGCAACATGATCTCGCTACTGCGCACCAGACCGGTAATATTCGCCGAGCGATTGCGCGCACCGATTTCGAGCAGCGCGTATTCGCGCTCGATCATGGTCCGGTAGTCGCTGGCGGAATTCCACACCAGCCAACCGCCCACCAGAATCAATGTCAGCGTCGTAAGCAGCCACAACGGCAAACCTAGCCGGGATTCTTCGGTGGAAGTTGGCACTGTGTTATTGACAGGTAAGGTCATGAACGATCTCGTTTATGAGTTAGTCATTTCAACAAGGTATCGAACAGCATATCCGGATGACTGGCTTGCAGATGTGGTCGTTCATGCTGGCGGCCAGGCAGACCTGACGATCTTCGTTGAAGGTATTGGCGGTCATGCCCAGGATACCGTTCATCGCTGTGCGCAACTCGTGGCTCATGTTGGCCAGGAAGGTGCTCTTGGCCTGACTGGCGGCTTCTACAGCATCCTTTGCCTGTATCAACTCGGCCTCGACCTGCTTGCGTTGGGTGATGTCGCTGTAGAAGGCAATGAAAAAATCGCCGCCCGGGTCGCGCTGTAGATAGGTAATGAGCTCGGCGAGATAAGCGCTGCCCTTCCAGATCGGCCAGGTGATAGCCGAGCGATTCTTCCCATGCCGAGTTGAGCTTGATCATGACTGTTCTCGCAGCAGGCGTATGGCTTCATGGTAGTCGAAACGCTGGGCCGCGCGCACTACAGCGGCATGGCGCGCACTGCCCAGGGCTGCTTCGAGATCCGTCCGCTGTGCCGCGAGCAGATGGCGGGCGCGAATGTCATCGGTGTCCAGCAGCGTCAGCAGTTCCCCGATTATGCGGCGTTGTTCGGTGTTTGGTTCGGCGGCGGCCACCACAACGGCGCGTGACGCCTCGGCCAGCGCGGCCTGCAAGTCGGCGATCAACTTAGGCAAGTGCTCGGCCAGCGGCGCCAGGGCGGCACAAGCCGCCGTGCTGTCGCCGCGCTTGAGCGCGGCATCCAGCGTGGTGGCGAGTGCGTGGATGGGCAATGCGCCGATGTTGCCGGCGGCGCCCTTGAGAGCATGGGCGAGCTTCTCGGCGGCGATCAGGTCGTTCTGCCCGATCAGTGCAGAGATTAGTGTCACATCCTCGCCATGTCCGTCGGCAAAGAGCTTGAGAACGCGCCGGTAGTTTTCCATCTTGCCGTGCATCAGCCGCAAGCCTGCCTGCATATTGAGGTCGGCAATCGACTCCAGGCGGAGGCTCAGGTCGCCATCCTGAATGGCCACCTGCGGCGCATCTGGCGGCAAAGTCGGCGCTGGCGGGGCGGCGCCCTGGTTGTCGGGTGCTGCCTTGCCCAGCCGCACAGTGAACCAGAAGGTGCTGCCCTGGCCCGGTTGGCTTTGCACGCCGATTTCGCCCCCCATCAGCGGCGCCAGTCGCTTGCTGATTGCCAGCCCGAGGCCGGTGCCGCCGTGCTTGCGGGTCATGCTGTTGTCAGTCTGCTCGAAGGCGGTGAACAGTCGTTTCTGGTTTTCGGCAGCAATGCCGATGCCAGTGTCGCTGACGTCAAAGCGCACCTGCACCGCGTCGGGGGTTTCTCCGACCCGGCGGGCGCGCAGGACGATCTCGCCCCGCTCAGTGAACTTGATGGCGTTGCCGACGAGGTTGAGGAGGATCTGGCCGAGCCGCAAGGGATCGCCCCTGAGTGCCGCCTGGGCGAGATCGGCAGGCAAGTCGAGGGTTAGCGTCAGCCCCTTCTCCGAGGCCTTGTGGCCGAGGGTGTCGACGATGTTCTTGACGCTGTCGGCGAGTTGCAGGGGCCGGTCTTCCAGCACCATGCGCTCGGCTTCGATCTTGGCGATGTCGAGGATGTCGTTGATGACGGCGAGCAGTCGCTGGGATGATTGCTTCGCCGTGATCAGTTGCGCCTGTTGTTTGGGATCGGTGGCGCGCCGCAAGGCCAGGTCGATCATGCCCATGATGCCGTTCATCGGCGTGCGCAGCTCATGGCTCATGTTTGCGAGGAAGGTGGTCTTGGCGCGGTTGGCGGCCTCGGCCGCTTCTTTGGCGATGGACAGTGCCATGGTACGGGCGGCAACCAGTTCTTCCAGATGGTCGCGATGGGCCTCGACCTCCTGGTGCAGGCGTTCGCGCTCCAACAGGTTGCGGATGCGCTGCAGCACGATACCGGACTTGATCGGTTTAAAGATGTAATCCGCCGCGCCCAGGCTTAGTCCAAATTCCTCGTCTGTTTCGTCGGTTTTGGCGGTCACAAAAATGACCGGGATCGCTTGCGTCTCCTGGGCCTTCTTGAGCCGGCGGCACACTTCGTAACCATCCATTTCCGGCATCATGATATCGAGCAGGATCAGATCGGGGCGCGATTCGGGATGATTCGCGATGGCCAGTGCAGCGGCGCCGCTGGTCGCAAACTTGATGCGGAAGTCGGCGCGCAAGGCTTCGTTCAGAACATGGATGTTGGTGGGGGTATCGTCAACGATGAGGATCAGCGGATTCATGGCAAAGCCTCAGCCTTTCAGATGGTGGGCATCGTTGCATTCCAGGTGATCGAGCAGCGCCAGCGCCTCGGCATATTCGAAACTGTCCACCAAGTGCTGCAACTGGGCCAGTTTCTGGCGGTTCATCTGGCAGCCGAGCACGGCCTTGAGCTCGCTCATCAGTTCATCCGGTACGATGTCATTTCCGGTGATCAGCCGACGCAGTTCCCGGGCCAACTCTTCGCCGCGCCGCCACTGGCAGTTTGCGCATTCTTCCGGCGTGGCGGTGGGCGAACAGACTTCGCCGCGACGATCAAGTGTGGCGATGGCCGTCAGCGCCTGATCCAGCGCCTGGGCGAAGGCGGCTTCACCGCTAGGCGCTTGCCCTGTCTTGATTTGTTCCTCCAGGGCGGCGCTACAGTGGCGCAGGCTCACTGCCCCCAGATTGGCCGCCGCGCCCTTGATCTGGTGCAGGTAAGCGCTGGCTTCCTGGTGCTTGCCGGCGCGCAGCCATCCGCCAACATGGACGTCGGCGTCGGCGAACTGGCGGGCAAACTGCAGCAGCAGTTTGCGCAGCAAGCCGCGATTGCCGCCCAGAGTTTCCAGCACGTCATGCCAGTCAAAGCCCGGCAGTTCATCCGGCAATTCACGGCCTGACAGGGTGGGCACGGCAACCATCAGAGTGGTCGGGGGCCGCGGCTTGATGTACTTGAGCAGCGCGGCACGCAATTCGTCGGGCAGGATGGGTTTGTCCACATGGTCGTTCATGCCTGCGGACTGGCAGGCGGCGCGGTCCTGCGCCATGACGGCGGCCGTCATGGCGATGATCGGCAAGTCGCTGAAACGTTCCTGGGCGCGGATGCGCCGGCTGGCTTCGAGGCCATCCATGACCGGCATCTGCAGGTCCATCAGGACGGCATCGAAGTCATGGTGTTCGAGGATCGCCAGCGCCTCGACGCCGTTTTCCGCAACCGTGACCTGCAGGCCGGAGCGTTCGAGGAACTCGCGTGCCACCTGCTGGTTGATGGCGTTGTCTTCCACCAGCAGGATACGGGCGCCCTGAATGGCTGCCAGCTGCGCACGCGGGTCGGGCAGGTTTGCCTCGGTCGGCAGTGTCGACGCGCCGCCCTGGAAACGAATAATGGTGTCAAACAGCCCGGAGGCGGTCACCGGCTTGGTCAGCACGGCGTCAAGTTGGATGTCCTGTGCCGCAGTCAAGAGTTGCTCCTTGCTGTAGGCGGTGACCATGATGATTATCGGCAGGCGCGGAATGTCGTGCGTGCGGGCCAGTTCATGCACGTGCCGGGCGACTTCGATGCCATCCATTCCCGGCATTTTCCAGTCGAGCAGCAGCAGTTCGATTTGCCCGGTCGCGTCGTTGTTGTGCTCCAGAAATTCCAGTGCGGCTTTGCCATTGGCCGCTTCGCTGACCTCGAAGCCCCATTGGGTCAGCAGTTCGGCGAGGATGCGGCGCGAGATCTCAAGGTCGTCCACCACCAGCACGCGCATGCCGCGCAAATCGGTGGGCGAGCGACTCAGCCGGGTCTGCTGCGGCACCTGGAAGCTGAGCGTGAAGGTAAAGGTACTCCCTTCTCCTATGCTCGAATCGACGTGGATCTCGCCGCCCATGAGTTCCACCAGGCGTTTGCTGATGGTGAGACCCAGCCCGGTACCGCCGAACTTGCGGGTAATCGAGCCATCCGCCTGGGTAAAGGCCTGGAACAGACGCTCGGTCTGCTCGGCGGTCATGCCGATGCCGCTATCGCGTACCGCGAAACGCAGGGTGGCCTGGCCCGGCGGGGCAGCGATCGTTTCGACCTGGATGTGTACCTGGCCCTGCTCGGTAAATTTGACGGCATTGCCCACCAGATTGTTCATTACCTGCGACAGCCGCAGCGGGTCGCCAATCAGTTCCGGCGGCACGTCGTGACCGATCTGGAACAGCAGTTCCAGCCCCTTTTGTTCGGCGCGCACGATGAACAGGTTGACGACGTTTTCCAGCACCTCCTCCAGCGAGAATTCGACGCTTTCAATCTCGAGTCGGCCGGCCTCGACCTTGGAATAATCAAGGATGTCGTTGAGGATCGCCAACAGTGCCTTGGCAGAAGAGTGAATCTTGGCGAAATAGTCACGCAGCTTGGGCGGCAGCTCCATGCCCAGCGCCAGGTCCGACAGGCCGATGATGGCGTTCATCGGGGTACGGATTTCGTGCGACATGTTGGCCAGGAACTCGCTCTTGGCGCGGTTGGCCTGTTCGGCCGCTTCCGCGCGAGCCTCGTCGAGCATGCGCTCGGAAATGTCGCGGTTGGAGGCCCGACGACCGAGGTGGCGTCCTTGCGTGTCGACGACCGGGACGCAGTTGTGCTCGATCCAGAGTATCTGCCCGTCCGGGTGGGCGATGCGGAAGATCAACTCGTCGGCCGCCATGGTTGGCGCTTGGGCAGTCTCCATGTGGGCACTGACCATCTCGTGGTCGTCGGGATGGACGATGCGCAGGAACAACTCGGGATCGTCGAGAAACGCCGCCGGGTCGTGGCCGGTCAGGCGCTGGCAGGACGGCGAGCAGTACAGCCAGCGGCCTTCCGGGCTGATCCAGGTTTCCCAGTCGTACGTGTTTTCGGCCACGGTGCGGTAGCGCATCTCGGCGGTCCGGCGCGCGTTGGCGTGAGCGGCAAGGATGAGGAACAGCACGGTTGTGAACATTCCCAGGAGCAGCGCGGCGACGCCGGCAGCACCCAGTAATTCGCCGGGGCCTACATCGCGGCCGAATTCCGCCATCAGGCGGGCTTCCGCCAAGGGGAATTCATGCTGTTTGACCAGGCGGAACCATCCGGCGGACGGCTGTGCGCCCTGCTCGAACAGGGTCTGGGCCGAATCCCCCCGGCGCAGGCTGATACGCAGCCACTCGCCGTCCACCGGGATATCCGTGCTCAAGGCCGTCGGCATCAGGGCGAACCCCACCACGCCATTGGCAAACTGCGGGCGCTGGGCGGGGGCGAGGCTGCCGCGCTGGCTGTAGAGGGCGTGCAGCAGCCAATGTTCCTGTTCCCGACCGAAGGGGCCGGCGCCGCTGGCGATGATCGTGGTATCGGCAGCCAGCGCCTGTTTGATCGCTACGGCAAGATAGGGCGTGGTCATCAGATCCTGCCCCAGCCAGCGGGAGGTCATTGGGGTGAAGGGCTCGTAATAGCGGATCGGATAGAGGGATTGCGCCGGGCTGTCTTCCCCGCTCTGGATGCGGAAACCGGGCAGGCCGCTGTCGGCAACGCTGGCTTCAAAGCTGGCACGGTCGGCCGGAATGACGCGCGGGGCATAGAAAGCGGCGCGCAGGAAAGGCCAGCGCTGGATGGCTTCGTTGGCCAGCAACTGGAACTGGTCGGCATCCACGCTCTGGGCGGCGGAGAATAGGGTAGTCAGAGCGGTAACGGCTGCATTGGCCTGCTGCACGCGACTGGCCAGCAGGATTTCACGCTGGGCGGTTTCGAGTTCATGGCGTTGGCGCAACTCGGCCCGATTCCATAGCACGCTGGCCATCAGGGCGGCCAGGGTAAACACCAATCCCGCCGCCAGGGCGAAGCCGCTGCGCCAGTTGAGGTGTTCCCGAGGGGCAAGGCCGAACAGGCGCATGGTTCAGCGTCCCTGTGCCGGGTTGTCCACCCGGGTGTCGACGATCACCGCCCGCTGCAGGATACGTTCGGGCAGGCGGATGCCTATCCTGCGGGCCAGTTCCGGATTGGCCAGCATCTGCCAGCGCCGGTTGGCGGTAATGGGCAGGTCGGCGGGTGACTGGCCGGTCAGGATCAGGCGCGCCAGTTCGCCCGACCACTCGCCTTGTTCCTCCGGCGTGTTGGTCATGGCGAAGACGGCGTGCCGACTCATGGCCACGCCGAAGCTGAGGGTCAGGCGGCGGGTATGCTTCTGGATGAAACTGCCCGCGGCCGCCTCGTCCCAGCCGGTGATACCCGCCGGGTTGCCAAGGATCACCAAGTCGGCGCCCTGCACCTGCTCGAAGCCCTTCTTCCAGGCCTCAAAACTGTCGACGAGCTTGACGCTCAGCGTCAGTTCCTCCTCCGCCGCCACCTTTTGCAGCCGTTCGACCTCCTTGTGCTGGGTCGGTACGTTGGCGGCAAGAAAGGCGAGCTGGCGGGCTTTGGGCTGCAGGTTGCGTGCTTCCAGTATCAGCGGCTTGATCGGCGCCACCTCGATCATGCCGGTGACGTTTTGATAGGGGTAGCCATAGGGTTCCACGCTCCAGTTCACCCCGCAAAAAACCACCGGCGTCGCGATGTTCTTCAGGTAAGGCATGACCAGATGCTTTGAAGCGGGATCATCGCAAGCGATGACAACTTGCGGCCGCGTCGTGTCAATCAAGCGCTTCGCCTCGGCCCCCTTGGCTGCGGCAAATTCCGGCGCTTTGTTGCGTAAAGTATCCAGGTAGAAGCGCTTCAGTTCGCAGGCCTTGCCCAGGCTTTTCGTCAGGCCTGCCTCGATGCCGTCGTTCCAGTGATAGCCGGCATGGTAGGAGGAAACGTACAGGCAGACCGGCGGGGTCGCACCCGTTTGGGCGTGGGCGGTGCTCGCAAGCGGCAAGATGGTTAGCAAAGCGGCGAGGGTGATGGGCTTTTTCATGACTTTCCTTCCTTTCTGGCCCATTCCAGCCATTTTGATAGTGTCTCGAACAGCACATTCGGATCGACCGGCTTGCCGATGTGGTCGTTCATGCCGGCATCCAGACACCGCTGGCGATCCTCGTCGAAGGCATTGGCGGTCATCGCCAGGATGGGGGTTTGAGCGTAGCCCGGCAGTTCCCGAATTGCCTTGGTGGCATCGACGCCGTTCAGGTTGGGCATCTGCATGTCCATCAGAATCAGGGCGTAGTGGTTTTGTCGGGCCAGTTCGAGCGCCTGTTGGCCATCTTCGGCCAGATCCACAACCAGGCCGACATCCTCCAGCAGGCAGCGCGAGACTTCCTGGTTGACCGGTTCGTCTTCCGCCAGCAGGATGCGTGTGCCGGCATGCACGTTCAGCAGGCGCTCGTCGGCGGATTGTGCGGAAAAAGTCGGCGCTGGCGGGACGTCGGTTGTGGCTGTCTGGCCCAGCCGCACGGTAAACCAGAAGGTGCTGCCCTCGCCGGGTGTGCTCTCCACGCCGATTTCGCCCCCCATCATGTGTACCAGGCGCTGGCTGATCGCCAACCCGAGCCCGGTGCCGCCGTACTTGCGTGTCATCGAGTTGTCGGCCTGTTCAAAGGCGGTGAACAAACGGGCCTGCGCCGCCGGGTCGATGCCGATGCCGGTGTCGGCGACTTCCCAATGCAGCAATACCTCGTCCGGCTGCTCCTCAATGCAGCGGCAGCGCACGGTGATGGCGCCGGAGGTGGTGAACTTGAGGGCGTTACCAGCGAGATTGAGCAGGATCTGGCCCAAACGCGTGGGGTCGCCGTTGAAACGGCGCGCCGGCAGCCCTTCCTGTAGCTGAATCAAGAGTTTCAGGCCTTTTTCAGTAGCCTTGTCGCCGATCAGGCTGACGAGGTTTTCCAGAATCTGGCCCAGCCTGAAATCGACGTGTTCGAGTTTCAGCCGATCGGCTTCGATCTTGGAAAGGTCGAGGATGTCGTTGATAACGGCGAGCAGATGGACGGACGCGGTCTTGACCTTGGCAAGTTGGTCGACCTGCGTCGGGTCGGTGATCCGGCGCATGACGAGGTCGGTCATTCATGTTGGCGAGGAAGGCGCTCTTGGCGCGGTTGGCGGCTTCGGCAGCGTCACGGGCCTCGACCAGCGCCGCTGCGGTGCGATCCCGTTCGGCCAGGGTCCGCGCGAGCTTGATGGTGCTGTAGCTCAGGCGCGAGATGGCGGCGGACAGCCGGGAATAGAACATCATCGCGGCGTCCACCTTTTCCCGGCTCCACCTGGGCACGCGGGCGAGCGCGGCGAGGTATTCCTGCTCGTCGAAACCGTAGCGCGCAGCCTGCTGCTTGAATGCCTCAATGTCAGTGGTTTCGTCGTCGAAGAAGAGTTGGCCGAAGAACATGTTGCCGACGTGTTCGCCACCGATGACGATAGGGGTCGCCATGTCCCACAGCTTGTTTTTGCAGTGGTAAAGCCGGTAGGTTCCCGGCTCGACCCCTTTTGAGAGAATGGTGTCGGATTCGATGCAATTTTTGCAGGTTTCCGGCTGTCGGCGGTGGAACTGGGTGCAGATGTCCTGCCAGCCGTTGCCGACCAGCATCTTTCCTTTTATGTCGATGATCGCGCAGCCCATATGGGTCAGACGATAGAACTCGTCCATCATGGCTTGCAGTTCGGGCACGTCGAGGATGTCTTCCAGCGCA
>JAIFKV010000168.1 GCA_020049415.1 Betaproteobacteria bacterium | reverse complement strand
CTACCACATCAAGTCATCCGGGATCTGGAAGGCGGCATATGGATCGTCCGCATCGGGCTCGGTACTGGTCTTGTTCACCTGAATGACGAGTGAAGCATCCCGTTCGGCGATTTTGTCGGCGATGATCCTGGGCACTAATTCGGTGGTGCCGCCCTGGCAGACGATCACCAAGCGCCCGGCCGTTAAATGCGCGTAGACCGCGGCCGATACGTACATCCGTTCGATCTTGTTGCCGTGGGTGAAATTGTAGGCAATGTCGCCAGTGCCCTTGCTCTGGCGATTGGTCTGCACCATCTGGGAAATTTGCGCCTGGATTGCCTTTTGGGTGGCCGCTGCAACGCGCTGAGCATTGAGTTCCCGGGCCCGTTCGGCGTTCTTGCGTTGCATTTCGAGTGCGGCCAAGCGCGCTTCATCGACACTTTGCGTGCCGGTCCGGCGCTCGTCCTTCTTCTGCTTGCTCTTGTCGTGGTTGACCTGTTTGACTTTTTTATTGTCGATTAGGCCGGCTTTTAAGAACTGGTCCTGCATAGATGCCATATATGCTGCTCCGAAAAATGGGTTCCGCTGGTCCAGGCAGAGGTGCCGGCCAATGCGTCTCTTCAAGGCATTGCTGTCGGGTGAGTTTGCGCTCAACGGCTTTAGCAACGCCGATTTGCAACAGAAAATATAACACTGCAAACCCAAGGACCGCATGGATGCAAAACGGCGCATACATTGCAACCGCCCGCCTGATTGCCAAGTTACACGGTCAACACATGATCAACAAGAACATGGCGACAGAGGCCAGTGGATTGGCTGGACGACAGAACAACACCGCCAACGCTGGGTGCATACGGCGGAAGGCGCGATGAAGCCGATTTTCCGCCCTTCGGGGGCTTGAAGGTTCGCGCGGGATGCGGTTAGACATGTCCGCCAGCGTGTTTCTGCGTTAAATCGTATGATCGTTCATGCATGAAAATTCTGGCGGATGAAGCCTGGTTGGGCTGATTGCCGATTATTGACAAGGATAAGGTGATGAATGAAGTGATGAGACCGTTGAGCGAGCCGGTGCATTTGCAGGCGGATGCTGTCTCCGCCAGCATCCTTCTGGTCGATGACGAGCAATCCAACCTGACGCTTTTGCAACGTTCGCTGGAGCCTTGCGGCTACGCCCGTCTGGTTTCCGCCGCCGACCCGCGCACGGTGTTCAGCCTGTGTTTGGCGCATCGCTTCGATTTGCTGATCCTCGACCTGAACATGCCGCACATGACCGGATTTCAGGTCATGCGGCAGTTGCGCGAAATCAATCCGGAGAATCTGCCGCTGATTCTGGTGGTCACTGCCCAGCATGATCAGGATTATCGGATTCGTGCGCTGCGCGAAGGGGCGGCTGATTTTGTCACCAAGCCGTTCCAGCTTGACGAGTTGCTGGCGCGGGTGAGCAATCTGGTTCAGGCGCGGCTGTCGCAGAAAAACATGCTGGTCCAGAACCAGTTGCTTGAGGCAGGCGTGCGTGAGCGCACCGAGGAGTTGTTTCGCTCACGCCAGTTGATTCGTGAACTGGCGGCGCACCGGGAAAATATCCGCGAGGAAGAACGCGCCCGCATGGCACGCGAAATTCACGATGAATTCGGTCAATATCTGACTGCCCTGCGGATGGACACCGCGCTGCTCAACATCAAATTTGGCGCCGACAATCCGGCGTTGAAACAGCATCTGGCCAACATGAAACAGACCATCGACACCACTATCGGCGTGGTGCGCAACCTGGCTACCGCGTTGCGCCCAGGGGTGCTCGACATGGGGCTGGTGTCGGCGGCGGAATGGTTGCTCGCCGGTTTCGAGGAGCGCACCGGCATTCCCTATCGCTTGCACGCGCCGCACGAAGAACTGCTGCTCGACAACGAACGCGCTACCGCCGCGTTTCGCATTCTGCAAGAAGCGCTCACCAACATAACCCGTTATGCGCAGGCCGGCGAAGTCGATGTGGTGATTCAATCTGCCGAAGGTGAGTTGCTGATGGAGGTTCGCGACGATGGTGTCGGTTTCGACCCTGGTCTAGTGCGCGAAGGCAAGACCTTTGGTCTGCTCGGTATCCGCGAACGCGCCCTGATGTTTGGCGGCGAGTCGAAAATTGACAGCGAACCGGGCGCGGGTACGACACTGAGCGTGCGCATCCCGCTCCCTGGGCGGAATGCTCTTTGAAACATCCAGGCTCCGTTGACCGCTTGTCAGTCTTTGCGAAACAGCATGAAATCCACTCTTTGTAATTTCAACCAGACTCATCAGACTCGCCGATGGAGTGAGTCCGCGTTCAACTGTTGTTGCAAGGACTATCAATGATCCGCCTGCTGATCGCCGATGATCACGCCATCTTCCGCCAAGGCCTGCGCCAGGTGTTGGCGTTGGCGCCAGAATTTGACCTTGCCGGGGAGGCAAAAAACGGCTGGGAAGTCATCGAACTGGTGCGTGCCGGCAATTTCAATTTGCTCCTGTTGGACATGAACATGCCGGGTCCAAACGGTGTCGAACTGATCAAACGGGTGCGCGATGAAGCGCCGCGATTGCCGATTCTGGTGCTCTCGATGCATGGCGAAAGCCAGATTGCCGGACGCGCCATCAGAGCGGGCGCATCCGGTTATCTGACGAAAGACAGCGAGCCGGAAACGTTGATCGACGCGATTCGTCTGGTAGCCGCCGGCGGCAATTACATCGAACCCGCGGTTGCCGCGCGGATGGTATTCAATGACGCGCCGAACGACGCCGATCAGCCGCACCTCAGCTTGTCCGACCGCGAATACCAGGTTTTCCTGCTGCTGGTGCAAGGCCATGGCGTCAACGAAATTGGCGAACAACTGCATTTGTCCGCAAAAACAGTCAGCACGCACAAGTTTCGCCTGATGCAGAAGTTGGGCGTCGGCAACCTGAGTGACCTGGTGCGCTACGCGTTGAAACAGGGGTTGACGCAGTAGCGTGTTTGGCGGTTCTAAGGCCGGGCGTTTCGCCGTGCCGATGCCGCTTCGATTGCGCCGCAGTTGGCGCCGATAGCCGTTTGTTCGACCCGATGTAGGAAATTTCCTACCCCTGATTAAGCATTTTTACCCTCCTCCAAGCAGGATTCGCTGATTGGTCATTGCGACGCTGACGCGCATTCTGTTCGCCATAGACCTGTCTGTGGGAGTGGAAGGTGAAATTGCTGATCGTGGATGATTCCTTGGCCGTATCCGGCCGATTGCTGGAGATGATGTGCGGGGTGGTTCACCTCACGGCACTGTCGTTTGCGCGCAGCTTGCGGGAAGCCGGTCAAAAATGTCTCGACTATTGCCCCGATATGGCGGTGGTGGAGATGAATTTGCCGGATGGCCACGGCCTGGATGCGCTGTCCGTGATCAAGCGCATTTGCCCCCACACCCAGGTCTTCATGTTCTCCAACCAGATCGAGTTTCGCGGCCGGGCCATGCTTGCCGGCGCGGATGGTTTCTACGACAGATCGCTCGAATTCGAAGCGTTGGTCAACCGCCTGCAAGGTGATGTGCAAGGTGGTGTGCAAGTTGATGCAGCAAAACCTGCCGGGCAACCTGGGAAAAATCTATGAACGCCAACACTAATACTGCCGCCACGCTTCCACTGCTGGTTTGGTTTCCACCGGTTCTGCTTGGCATGCTGGCCGCCGTGCCGCCGATGCTGGCGGGCGGGATGAGCGGCATGGTCTGGGCCGCCGCCTTGGCGCTTTCCGGTATCGGAGTTGCGATGTTGCTCGCCGCGCAACTGCGCGCGGTCCACAAAGCGGCGCATCAGGCGGGGGGCGAGGCCCGTCTGGCCGAGTTGCCGGCGCCCGATCATGTAGCGGGTCTTGATCAGCTGTGTGGCAAGGTGTTGCCGATCTGGAGCCGGCAAATCGAAACCGCGCGCGGCCAGACCGAAACGGCGGTATCCGATCTTTCGCTCCGGTTTGCCGATATTCATAGTCATCTCGGCAGCGCGCTGGGCGGTTATCAGCAGAGTTCCGGCGGCTCGACCGATAACGCGGTGTTGACGATGCTGGCGAATGGCCAGAACGAGCTGTCCCAGATGCTTGCCGCCTTGCGCAACGGCCTCAATGCCAAAGAAGAAATGCTCACCCGCATCCGCGAAGTCGCCCTGTTTTCGGATGAGCTGAAAGAAATGGCCGACTCGGTCTCCGCCATCGCCAGCCAGACCAACCTGCTGGCGCTCAACGCCGCGATCGAGGCGGCGCGGGCGGGCGAAGCCGGGCGCGGATTCGCGGTGGTGGCCGACGAAGTGCGCAAGCTCTCGGGGTTGTCCAACGACACCGGCAAGAAGATCAGCACGCGCGTCGACGCCATCAGCCTGAAAATTCAGGATGCAGTCCACATCACCGAGCGGTTTTCGGCGCAAGACGCCCAAACCATGCGCGACTCTGAACTGGTCATCGGCAATGTGCTGATGATGTTTCGCGGCGCGGTGGAAAACCTCAACCAAGCCGCCAGCCAGTTTCAGCAAGAAGGCATGGCGGTGCAGCAAAGCGTCGCCGAAGTCATTGTTTCTCTACAGTTTCAGGATCGGGTCAGCCAGATTCTGCGGCAGACCATGGACGATCTTGGCCGCCTGCAACAGCGCCTGGCCGAGCACAACGAACAGCAGGCGCGAGGCCTGGCCAGCCAGCCGATCGACGCGAAAGCCTGGCTCGACAACCTGGCCCGCACCTACACCACGCTGGAGGAAGTCGATAACCACCAGACCAGCGCCGGAAATAACGTCAACGCCGGTGCACGAGTTGGCGCAAAAGTCAGCGCAACTACCAAAGCGCCGGTCAGCACAAACGAAATCACTTTTTTCTAGCAGGAGAGAATCATGGCCAAAACCATCTTGATCGTCGACGACTCGGCATCCATCCGACAGGTTGTCGGTCTGACCCTGAAAAGCGCCGGATACGAGGTCATCGACGCGGTCGATGGCAAGGACGCGCTGACCAAACTGGATGGTCGCAAGATCAACCTGGTCATCAGCGACGTCAACATGCCCAACATGGACGGCATCAGCTTCGTCAAAGAGATGAAGACCAAGCCGGCCTACAAATTCACCCCGGTGATCATGCTCACCACCGAAGGCAGCGAAGCCAAGAAGCGCGACGGCCAGGCCGCCGGTGCCAAGGCCTGGGTGGTGAAGCCGTTTCAGCCGGCGCAGATGCTCGACGCCGTATCCAAGTTGATTCTGCCGTGAGGTTTGCCGTGACCGCATCGCAGCCGGCCTCCAGAAACACCCTGTCCCAATGGGGTGGTCAGGACTATTCCCGGGCCTTTACCGGGGTTGTGGTGCATTTGCAACAGCGTGTTGACGCGCCATTTTTGCGAGTCGGGAGAACATCATGGAAATACGCAGCGAACAAAACAACGGCCGCCTGAGCCTGTTCCCGGAGGGTGACATGACCATCTACCATGCCGCCGAACTGATGCCTGTGCTGCTCGATGCGTTGAAGCAAAGCGATCGCATCGAACTCGACTTGTCGAAGGTGTGCGAGCTGGATACCAGCGGCGTGCAACTGCTGATGCTGATGAAGCGCGAAGCGGTGGCCGCCGGCAAGTCGCTGAAACTGTCCGGCCATAGCGCGGCGGTGCTGGAAGTGTTCGAGTTGCTCGGTCTGGGCGGCTGGTTTGGCGACCCGCAGTTGCTGCCAGCGGGTGTGCTTGGGCTGGGCGGGAGTGCGATATGAGTCTCGACCTGAGTGATGCACTGCAAACCTTCTTCGAAGAAGCGCGCGGCCTGCTCGAAGACATGGAATCTTCGCTGCTCAGCCTGGAGGCGGAGCCCGATGACGCCGAAGTGATCAACGCCGTGTTCCGCGCCGCGCACACCATCAAGGGTTCCGCTGGCTTGTTCGGGCTGAATGACATTGTCGCCTTCACCCACAAGGCGGAAAACGTCCTCGACCGCGTGCGCAATGGCGATGTCGCCTTGAATGAAGGTCTGATCGGGCTGCTGCTGGCCTGCCGCGACCATATCGCCGGTTTGCTTGATTTCGCCGTCGATGAGCGAACGATGGACGCGGGCGCCCGCAGCCAGGGCATGGCGCTGGCGGCGCAACTCGACTTGTGTCTGGACGACAAAAAAGCCGGCGCAGATGCCGATGCCGACTCTGCCTCGGCGAGGTTGCCGACGACCACCGAAGCCCAGTTGCAAAGCGCTGGCGGCGGCCCGTTGACGGAGGACACCTGGCACATCTCGGTGCGTTTCGGCCTGGATGTGTTGCGCGGCGGCATGGACCCGCTTTCGTTCCTGCGTTACCTCGGTCGGCTGGGCGAAATCGTCCATCTGACCACCCTTGCCGACGCGCTGCCGACGGCTGCCGCGATGGAGCCGGAAGCGTGTTATCTCGGTTTTGAAATCCGTCTGCAAGGCGATACCAGCAAGGCGCAGATCGAAAACGTATTCGAATTCGTGCGCGATGACTGTGACCTGCACATCTTGCCGCCAGGCAGCAAACTGGCCGATTTCCTCGGCCTGATCGGGGCATTGCCGGAGGACAACACCCGGCTGGGGGAATTGCTGGTGGCGTGTGGCGCGCTCACCGCCCACGAGCTTGAAGAAACCCTGGCGGTGCAGGAATGCGAGGTCGGCCGCGAAACCCTGGTGCAGCCGTTGGGCGAAATTCTGATCCAGCGTCAGATGGTGCAACCGGAGCTGGTGGATGCCGCGCTGAGCAAGCAGAAAGATGCGCGCAGCCGTCAGGCGCAGGAAGCGAAATTCATCCGCGTGCATGCCGACAAACTCGACAGCCTGATCAACCTGGTTGGTGAACTGGTCATCTCCGGTTCCGGCGTCGGTCTGATGGCCAAGCGCAACAAGGATGTCGCACTGCTTGAGTCGGTCTCCGGCATGGCCCGTCTGGTGGAGAAAATCCGCGACGGTGCGATGCATCTGCGAATGGTCGAAATCGGCGAGACCTTCAACCGCTTCCGCCGCGTGGTGCGTGACGTGTCGAAGGAAATCGGCAAGGACATCGAACTCATCATCGAGGGCGAAAACACCGAACTGGATAAGACCGTGGTCGAGAAAATCGGCGACCCGCTCACCCATCTGATGCGCAACGCCATGGATCACGGCATCGAATCGGCCGAGCTGCGCGCCAGCCGGGGCAAGCCGGTCAAAGGCACGCTCAAGTTGAATGCCTTTCACGCCGCCGGCGGCATCGTCATCGAAGTGTCCGACGATGGCGGCGGCCTGAATCGAGAACGCATTCTGGCCAAGGCGCGAGAAAAAGGTCTGATCGCCGATAACGGCGCCGATATGCCCGACGGCGAGGTCTGGAAGCTGATCTTCGAAGCCGGTTTTTCCACCGCCGAGCAGGTTTCCAACCTGTCCGGGCGCGGCGTCGGCATGGATGTGGTGCGCAGCAACATCGAAGCGCTGCGCGGCACCGTCGACATCGAAAGTCATGCCGGCGTCGGTTCAACCTTCCGCATTCGCTTGCCGCTGACCCTGGCGATCATCAACGGCTTCCTGATGAGTGTGGGCGACGGCCATTTCGTGGTGCCGCTGGACATGGTGCAGGAATGCATGGAGCTGGACCCGGCGCGCAACCCGCAGCGCGATTACCTCAATCTGCGCGGCGAAGTGCTGCCGTTGTTGCGGCTGAAAGACCACTACGGCATCAAGGAGCGCCTCCGCCGCAAGGAGCAGCAAGGTCTGAATGGCCGCGCCGCGCGCCGGCAGAACGTGGTGGTGGTGAATTCGGCCGGCCGCAAGGCGGGGTTGGTGGTGGACGAACTCAAGGGTCAATTCCAGGCGGTGATCAAGCCGCTGGGATCCATCTTCACCAAAGTGCGTGGCATTGCCGGCTCCACCATTCTGGGGTCGGGCGAAGTGGCGCTGGTGCTGGAGGTGCCCGCTCTGTTGAGCGAGGCGGCGCAGGAACGTGTTGCACCCGTAGCACAGGTTTAACGCAAGTTCATCCGAATCAATGACACGTTCTTGGTTCATAAAAGGGGTTCGAAAATGATTGGAAACATGAAAATTGGTTTACGCCTGGGCCTTGGTTTCGGCACGGTCGTCGCCTTCCTCCTCGCCGTCGCGTTTGTCGGTGTTACCCGCTTGTCCAGCCTCAACGACAGCGTGCACGTGCTGGTCAGCGATCGTTATTCGAAGACTGTGCTGGCCAACAACGTCATCGACGGCATCAATCAGATCGCCCGTTCGATGCGCAATACGCTGATCATGAGCGAACCGGAGAAAGTCAGAAACGAACTGGAGACCATCCAGAAAGCACGCGGCATGATCAAGGAAAACCTCGATAAGCTTGAGGCCGGTATCAAGAGTGAGGACGGCAAGCAATATCTGAAAGCGGTGTTCGACGCCCGCATCGTTTATGTTGCCGGCCAGGACAAGTTTCTGAAACTGACCGAGGAAGGCAAGCAGGAGGACGCCAAGGTATTGCTGCTGACTGAAGTGCGTGATCAGCAACTGGCCTATTTCAAGGCGGTCAACGATCTGCTCGCCTTCCAGGGCAAGCTGATGGAGGAATCCGGCGCAGCCGCCACCGCCACCTATGCCGCCGCGCGCAGCCTGATGCTCATCATGGCCATCGCCGCCCTGCTGATTGCCGTCGGCATCGCGTTCTGGGTCACCCGCAGCATCACCCGCCCGGCCAGAGAAGCTGTCGATATCGCCAACCGCCTGGCCGACGGTGATCTCACCATGCAGATCACGGTCACCAGCAAGGACGAAATGGGCCAGTTGCTGACGGCGATGGGGGCGATGGTAGGCAAGTTGACGCAGATCATTACCGATGTGCGCGGCGCATCCGACAACCTGTCATCCGCCTCGGAAGAAATTTCGGCCACCGCGCAAAGTCTGTCGCAAGGCGCATCCGAGCAGGCTGCCAGCGTTGAAGAAACCTCGGCATCCATCGAGCAGATGAGTGCCTCCATCGCGCAGAACACCGAGAACGCCAAAGTCACCGACAGCATGGCCAGCAAGTCTTCGAAAGAAGCGGTTGAAGGCGGCGCGGCGGTGAAGCAGACGGTCAGCGCGATGAAGTCCATCGCCGGCAAGATCGGCATCATCGATGACATCGCCTACCAGACCAACATGCTGGCGCTGAACGCGGCAATCGAAGCGGCGCGCGCCGGCGAGCACGGCAAGGGCTTCGCGGTGGTAGCGGATGAAGTGCGCAAACTGGCCGAACGCAGCCAGG
>JAIFKV010000041.1 GCA_020049415.1 Betaproteobacteria bacterium | reverse complement strand
CCCACTGTGGAAGTGGCAATGACCCACCTTTTAACCCCAATGGGCGGTGGTTTCATGACGCCCTGCGAAGCAATGCAGGATGCCTACGCCGATCTACGCGCACACCAGTTTGGTTTTATGGCCGGTATGCGCGCGGCGCTGGCCGGTGTGCTGAGCCGTTTCAATCCGGACACACTGGAAAAGCGGTTGGTGCAGAAATCCATGCTTGATAACCTGCTCAGCATGAATCGACGTGCCAAATTATGGGATTTGTACATCAGCTTGTATGGCGAGATTTCGCAGGAAGTCGAGGAAGACTTTCATACCTTGTTTGGCAAGGCGTTTCTGCGCGCTTATGAGGAGCAGGTCGATCGTCTGCGCGAGAAGCCTGGGTCATGAATCAAGGGGAAAACATGGATTTATCCATCGCGGTTTTATCCAAGCCGGGCGGAAGAGCCTACAACGAGGATGCCTGTGGCTATTGGTCAGTGGACCAGGCCTGTTGTTGCGTGGTTTCCGATGGTTTAGGCGGTTACCTGGGCGGGCAGGTGGCCTCCAAACTTGTGGTAAGCACCGTGCTCAAGCAATTTGCAAGCAGTCCTGGGGTATCACGGGCCAAGCTTTCCGATTTTCTGGTCAACGCCAATCAGGCATTGCTCGAAGAGAAGCGACTCCACCCGGAACTGGCTGAAATGCGTGCGACCATGGTCGTGCTTGCCTTCGATTTTTCCGACGGCATCGCCAATTGGGCGCACCTTGGCGATACCCGGCTGTATCGTTTCCGGCAGGGGTGCCTGCAGACGCAGACGCTGGACCACAGTTATCTACAGAATATGGTCAATCTTGGTCAGCTTGACAGCAGTGAGATACGCACACATCCGATGCGTAATCTATTGTTGGGCGCGTTGGGTTCGGAAGCAGAGTACATGCCAAGCATTCAGAGCCAGCCAGTGACGGTTGAAACCGGTGATGCCTACCTGCTATGTACCGATGGCTTCTGGCAGTACCTTCAAGAAGGCGAAATGCAAGCCATGCTGATTCAGGCAAGCTCCGCCGAAGACTGGCTGAATAACATGGAAACGACATTGCTTGAGCGAGTGCAGGCTGGCAACGACAACTACTCAGCTATCGCAGTCTGGTTGAGTGCGAGTGCGTCGAGACCGGGGCAAGACGATGGCGAAAACGCTGCCATGCGAGTCGGTCAGTTTGAGGATATGACCTTGCAAGGCAATAACAACTGGGCGGAGGGCACGCTGCCTCTGTAGAAGTCCGCATGTAGAGGATTTCAGCGGATTTGAACTTTTCCCGGCAAGCATGCTTTCTTGTTCGGCATCCCGTTAGAATCCGTTCGTAAAACTGCTTTTCCTATCAGGCGCTGATATGAATATTCCAAGACTGTTGACTTACTGCATTATTTTTTCTTGGCTGACTGCTTTGGTGGGATGCGCTTCTACGCCCAAACCGACCTCAGTCGAAATTGCACTTGTTGCTGCGACAAGCGCCAATCCCGATGCGCGTAGCCGGCCTTCACCGGTGGTGGTTCGCCTGTTCGAGTTGAAATCGCTGGCGGCCTTCGGGGAAGCCGATTTCTTTTCGCTGTGGGAGCGGGACAAAGCGACTTTGGGGGGAGAGCTCAATGGTCGCGACGAATACACGTTGCGGCCGGGTGAGTCGGTGCAGATCAAGCGCCTGCTGCAGCCCGATACGCTTTACGTTGGTGCGATCGCCGGATTCAGAGATCTTGAACACGCGCAGTGGCGCGCCACAGTGGAAACACCATCGCGTAAAGTATCTACGATCAATTTACGTGTGACCGGCAAAACCATCAGCCTGGAGGCGAAGTGATCTTAGGCCGGACTGGACTGTTGCTGACAGGGGAACGGCAATGACGTCCTGGTACAGGAAGGTCATCTGGTCAGAGGGAATGTTCCTGCAACCGCAGCATTTCCAACAACATGATCGCTTTGTCGAACGCTTGCTTGAAGGACGGGTGGCCTCACTCGCCAGTGATTTTTGGGGCTTTACCAGTCTGAGTTTTGACGAATCGGCCTTGGCACTCGGCAAAGTCACGCTAGACAGGGCTGTGGGGGTGTTGCCGGATGGCACACCGTTCGATTTTCCCGGTGATGGATCAAGTCTGGCCCCACTTGAAGTTCCCGCCGACGCCCGCGATGAACCGGTCCTTTTGGCTTTGCCTGTGCATCGTCCGGGGGCTGAAGAAGCGGATTGGATGGAAAACCATCCGCTGACGCGGCATGCCTCGATTGAAATCGATGTACCCGACTGCAACAGCGGTGCGGATAGCAATGCCTTGCTGCAACTCGGCTCACTGAAACTCAGATTGATTCTCCAACGTGATTTCAGCGATGCATACACCGTGCTGGGCGTTGCCAGAGTCGTCGAGCGACGCACCGATAACCAGGTGTCGCTGGATAAAACCTATATTCCGCCGGTCCTCAGTCTTTCCCAAAGCCCTATCCTCAGTGGCTACCTGCGAGAGGTAATCGGTTTACTGAACCAGCGTGGTGACATTATGGCCGCCCGTCTTGGACAGCCAGGTCGGGGCGGCGTAGCCGAAATCGCAGAATTCCTGTTGTTGCAGGCGATCAATCGCTTCGAGCCGTTATTCAACCATTTCAGTACCAGTTCGAAGGTACATCCGGAAAAGCTTTTTGCCTTGTGCCTGAACCTGGCCGGTGACCTTGCGACCTTCAGTCAGGAGCGTCGACGCCCGCCCGCTTTTCCGCCTTATCAGCATGATCGGCTGGAAAAATGTTTTCCGCCCTTGATGGCCGAGTTGCGGCGTTCCCTGTCGACCGTGCTGGAGCAGAATGCCATCGCCATCCCCTTGCAAGAGCACAAGTATGGCGTCCGTGTCGCGACCATCGCCGACCTTGAACTGCTCAAGTCCGCCGGATTCGTGCTTGCCGTTAACGCCCAGATGCCTTCTGAAACCTTGCGCACGCGTTTTCCGAGTCAGGTCAAACTGGGGCCGGTCGAGCGTATTCGTGACCTGGTCAATCTCGCACTTCCCGGCATCGTGCTGCGAAGTCTGCCAATCGCGCCACGTCAGATTCCTTACCATGCAAATTTCAATTACTTCGAGTTGGACAAGGGGAATGAGCTCTGGAAACAGCTGGAACGTTCAGGTGGGCTGGCTTTGCATATCGCCGGTGATTTTCCCGGCCTTGAACTTGAAATGTGGGCGATCAGGGGGTAAGTGATGAGCCAGGACGATCCTTTTTCCGCGCTCGATTCGGACAAGACGCTGATCCTGCCCAGACCGGGAGGACGGCCAGTCAAGCGCGTCGCCGATGCACCCGCAGCAGCCGGCCCGACGGGGTATGAGGCGGATGTGGCGGAAAATCACGAAACGGCGATCAGCGGCCTCAATCCGCTGATCGCCGCCGCCAACCCGCTGCTGAATCTGGTCCCTCAGTTGCGTGGTTCCCTTCAGCATTCCGATCCAGCCGGACTGCGCGAGCATCTGGCCAATCGCATCCGCGCTTTTGAATCACGCGCCAAGGCAGCCGGTGTCAGTCCGGAGAAGGTGGTCGCAGGGCGTTACGTCCTCTGCACTTTCCTCGACGAAACAGCCTCCAGCACCCCCTGGGGTGGCTCCGGCATGTGGGCGAAGCACAGTCTGCTGGTCACTTTCCACAATGAAACCTGGGGGGGCGAGAAGTTTTTCCAGTTGATGGGCAAACTGGCTGAGAATCCGGCCCAGAACCGTGACTTGCTCGAACTTATGTACGTTTGTCTTTCGCTCGGGTTCGAGGGGCGTTACCGGGTTGTCGAAGGTGGCAAGGCACAACTGGACGGGTTGAGAGAACGCTTGCTGCAAATTCTCCGCCAGCAGATGGGCGACTACGAACGCGCGCTGTCGCCGCGTTGGCAAGGTGCGACGGTGAAGTCTCACCCCATGCTTGGCTTCATGCCACTGTGGGTGTTTGGCGCGGTACTCGGTGTATTTCTGCTGGGTCTGTTTCTGGTGTTCAGCTATCGCCTGAATCAGAAATCGGACCCGGTGTTTAGCGAGATTATTGCGTTGCGCGCAAAACTCGCTTCGCCGGCGCCCTCCGCGCCAACCAAGCCGCGATTGGCCAAGCTTCTGGAGTCCGAGGTCGCGGCCGGGTTAATGGAAGTGCGCGACGAACAGGATCGCAGCGTCGTCACGCTGAGTGGCAGCAACATGTTCGCGGCAGGTTCCGACGAGCTTTCCGATCAATATCGTTCGCTCATTCTGCTGGTCGGCCAGGCGCTGGATACCCTGCCTGGCGCCATCGTAGTGACGGGTCATACCGACAATGTGCCGACACGAACAATCCGGTTTCCATCGAACTGGCATTTGTCGCGTGCGCGCGCAGAGTCGGTTATGGCCCTGTTGGCAGGAAAACTAAAGCGCTCCGATCGACTCAGCGCTGAAGGTCATGCCGAAGCCGAACCGTTGGCGCCTAACGACACTCCTGCCAACCGGGCGCGGAATCGTCGGGTCGAAATCACCTTGTTCGCAGCCGCAAACAAGACTGTTCAGCAGGTGCGTCCATGAGCAAGATACTGCGATTCATCTTCAACCCCTGGCTGATCCGGATTCTCGGTTTCTTGGCGCTGGGGGCGCTGGTCTGGTTTGTCGGGCCGCTGTTCGCGTTCGCCGATTGGCGTCCCTTGCAATCACCCTGGGTGCGTATTGCCGTGTTGTTGACGCTGGTGCTGGTCTACGCGGCGATCAAGTTTTGGAAGTGGTACAGGGTGCGCCGCGCGAATGCCCGGGTGATCAACAGCATGCTGAAGCCGTCGGCCGATGCCGCCAATCAGCCTTCCGCACAAGATGCCGAGTCAAAGGAACTGCGCCGCCGGTTTGAAGAGGCCGTCGGTATCCTGAAAAAGGCGCGACTTTCCGACGACAGCAAGCACGCTGGTCTGACCGGCCTGGCCAGTCGCTTTACCGGCCAGTACATCTACGAACTGCCGTGGTACATCATCATCGGCGCGCCCGGTTCGGGCAAGACCACTGCGCTGGTCAATTCCGGGCTGCAGTTTCCGCTGGCCAGCCATGTGGGCGCTCAGGCGGTACGTGGGGTCGGTGGCACGCGCAATTGCGATTGGTGGTTCACCGATCAGGCTGTCCTGCTCGATACCGCCGGTCGGTACACCACGCAGGAAAGCGACCAGAGCGTTGATGCCTCGGCGTGGGGCAGCTTTCTCGATCTGCTGAAGCGGAACCGGGCACGCAGGCCGATCAATGGCGCCATCGTCACCGTCAGCATCGTCGAACTCCTGCAGCAGACGCCAATACAACGTGAAAGCCATGCCGAGGCACTGCGCAAGCGCGTGCAGGAATTGCATGAAAAACTGGGTATCCGTTTCCCGATTTATGTGCTGATTACTAAAAGCGATCTGCTTGCCGGTTTCAGTGAATTTTTCGCCGATTTCGCCAAGGATGAGCGCGCCCAGGTATTCGGCTTCACTTTTCCGCTGGGGGCGGAGCAAGCCACGGCGGCTGAATTTGGTACAGCGTTCGGCGAACTGGAGCGTAACCTGAACGCTCGTTTGGCCGATCGCTTGCTACAGGAACGTGACCCCCGCAACCGGGCGATGATCTATGGCTTTCCGCAGCAGTTCGCGGTTGCCAGCGAAGCGCTTGCCGGCTTCCTGGAGAAAGTGTTTTCGTCCTCCTCCTATCATGAGAAACCGCAACTGCGCGGTGTCTATTTCACCAGCGGCACGCAGGAAGGTTCACCGATCGATCGCGTGATGGGCAACCTGGCTCGGACCCTCGGTTTCGAGCGCCAAATGCTGCCGGCGCAGCAAGCCAGCGGCCGCAGTTACTTCCTGACTCGCTTGCTGAATGAAGTCATCTTTGTGGAAAAGGGCCTGGCTGGCGTCAATCTAAAATGGGAACGACGCCGGCAGTTCGTCCAATGGGCCGCGTTGGGCGCGGTAGCGCTGGGCGCCATCGGGCTGGTGGCAGCTTGGACACTGAGTTACTCAGGCAACAAGGCGTATGTTGGAGAAGTCGCGGACAAGCTTCCTAAAGTAAAGCAACAGGTGGACGCGTTATCTTCATCGGTTGCCAAGGATGATCTGTTGGGGCTGTTGCCAGCTTTGCGCGCGGTGCATGAAGTCTCCGCGCCAATTGACAAACGCTTCACCGGGTTCGGGCTGTCCCAGCGCGGCAAGTTGGCCGATGCGGAACAGCAAGCCTATGTTCGCCTGTTGCATGAGGCCTTTCTACCCAGGCTGACCTATCAGGTGGAGCAGCATCTGCGCAGCGTCGGTCTGGACAATCCGGAACTGCTTTATGAATGGCTGAAAGCCTATCTGATGCTGAATGACCCCGAGCATCTGGATGAAGCCTCGCTGGCCGGGCTGATGCGCATCGAATGGGAGAACACCCTACCCAGGGATGTCAATCAACCGCAGCGCCAGGAATTGCAGGCTCACCTCGATGCGCTGCTGGCCCGGCACGGAAAAACCCCCTTGTCACCGGACCAGGTGCTGATTACTCAGGTACGCGGCAATCTTGTCCGCATGTCGCTGGCCGAGCGGGTATATAGCCGTCTGAAGCGTGAGGGGGTCGGTGTCGAGATTCCTGAATTCACTATTGCCAAGGCGGCCGGACCCTCGGCGCCACTGGTCTTTCAACGTGCCAGCGGTCAGCCACTGACCAGTGGTGTGGCGGGCCTGTTCACCCGCGATGGCTATGAAAAGGCCTTCCTGAAATCCTATAAAGATGTGGCGCTGAAACTGGCGGAAGAAGAAAGCTGGGTGCTGGCCTTGCCGCCCAGAGCGCAGGATCAAAGTGACGCCACACGTCTCGAAGCCGAGGTTCGTCGTCTCTATCTGCAAGACTATGCGGCGACTTGGGAACGCATGCTTGCCGACGTCAAACTGGTGCCAATCACCAGCCTCCGGCAGGGCATCCAGATTGCCGGCATCCTTTCCGCACCAGACTCGCCGTTGCCCAAGTTGATGCGAGCCATCGCCCGGGAAACAACATTGGGCCAACCCGTCAAGGGAGAGGGCGGAGCGATCGACAAGGCCGAGCAGAAGCTCAACGAGACCGGTGATCGATTGCGCCGCATCATGGGTGGCAAGGTCGAAACATCGGCGGACATCACTTTGCAAGGTCGGCCAGAAGCCGTCGTCGATGATCGATTCGTGGGCATTCGGCAGCAGGTCGAAAGCGATGGCGCCGGGCAACCCGCACCGATCGAAGGCACCGTCACCGTGCTGAAAGAGCTTTACACCCAGTTGACCGCCGCGCAATTGTCCGTCGATGGCGGCCAGCCGCCGCCACAGAGCGAAGTGCCGACAAAACTTCGCGCCGAGGCGGCGCGCATGCCCGAGCCGCTGAGAACCTTGATGCTGACCTTGTCGGCAACCAGCGCCGGCCAGGCGCTGGGTTCGGTAAGAACGCATCTGAGCGGTGAACTCAACACGTCTGTCGGGGTGTTCTGCCAGCAAGCCATAACCGGCCGTTATCCCTTTGTGCGCAGCAGCGCCAGAGATGTTACGCCCGAGGATTTTGCCCGCATGTTTGCGCCGGGCGGGCTGATGGACCAGTTCTTCCAAAGCAAGCTGATGCCGTATGTGGATATCTCGACGCGACCCTGGAGCTTCCGCCGAATCGGCGAAGCCTCGATGGGAACCGGCTCCGGTGCGTTGATCGAATTCCAGCGGGCGCAGGTGTTGCGTGATGTGTTTTTCCGTGGCAACAACCTGCCCAGTTTGCGCATCGAGTTCAAGCCGCTGGAAATGGATGCGTCAATCACTCAGTTCATCCTCGATATCGACGGGCAATTGGTCAAGTACAGTCACGGTCCGACGCTGCCAATGTCGATTCAATGGCCAGGGCCACGCGGCAGCAATCAGGTCAGGCTGCAGGTGCAGCCAAGCACCGCGTCAGGCACGTCGGGCAAGGTTTTTGAGGGGCCATGGGCGTTGTTCCGGATGTTTGATCGTTTGAGTATCGAGCCAGCTGGTCAACCTGAACGTTTCAACATCACCTTCGATGTGGATGGCCGTAAGGCCCGTTTCGAGGTGCGTGCATCCAGCGTGCAAAACCCCTTCCGGTTGCCAGAACTGGATCAGTTCCACTGCCCGAGCGAACTTTGATTTCAGTTGACGCCAATGCGGTTTCAAAGCCGAATTATTGCCTGGGCAGGGCTTTGTTCTTTTGTTTTGACCGGCACGTAACGCTTTACAAACAAGATCAATGTCACTGATGAATGGGCGTCATGTCGCTGGCTGGTTCGGAAAAATGCCCAGTTTGGGCGATTTTTCTCAACATGATTTGTCAGCCAATTTTGTTTCTCGCTGGGATGATTGGCTAGCCCGCAGCATGCTGGCAAGCCGTTCAATGCTTGGAGATAACTGGCTGGATGCCTACCTGAACAGCCCGCTTTGGCGCTTTATCCTGCTTTCTGGCGTGATAGATGAAAATTCGTGGGCTGGAGTCTTGATGCCAAGCGTTGACAAAGTTGGACGATATTTCCCTTTGACGCTTTCAATCGCCATACCGCCGCAAGGTAATGACACCGGATTTTCAATTGCCAGAACGATGACATGGGTTGAGTCTCTCGAACAGATTGCCCTGGACATTCTTGAACCAGGTATGGGTCCAAACGAGCTTGCTCAGCGTCTTGAAGCAGCCCCTTTCCCCGATGCAGATCTTGAGATGGCTCAAAAAGCAAGTGCATTTGCCAGAATGTTGCATTCACGAAATAAATCCAGGCTGACATTGGATACGGTTAGTGCAATTCCACAATTGTTTGCCGGAGCAGCAGAGCAACTACTGTTGCAGACGAGTGCAGGCAAGAGCTTTTGGTGGACACAGGCCAATCCGGATGCAATCCCTATTCTGGAAATTCAACATGGTTTGCCTCCACCAGAATCATTTCTGAAGATGCTGTGTCCTTGAAGACGCCCGCCTGAACGCGCTGGGTTGATCCGGAAGCCAGGCAATATCGCCACCAAGAGATGGCCTGCCACAAGCGTTTGGGCGAATTGCACCAGCTCGGCCTGATCGTCTTGCCACCGAAGCAGGTTCAGCACGAACGGAGCCGAGGATAAACCTGGCCAGATCAATAAATGACCGCTTTAGTTTCGTCAGCCCAACTAGAAGCGCCGGGATGCTGATGCGAACATGCGCCTGATCCAAGCCAGACAGCCGGTTTGAGTTCAAGCAAAAACAACAGGGGCTGGTTGGGAACA
>JAIFKV010000138.1 GCA_020049415.1 Betaproteobacteria bacterium | reverse complement strand
CCGCCACGCCGGTAACACCATCGAAGCCCAGGGCCATGAGCATGTCGATTTCCTCGGTATCTTCGACGCCTTCGGCGATCACCTGGATGCCGATGCGGTGGGCGATGTCGCACAGGCCGCTCAGGAAGGCCTGGTTGCCGGGGTTCTTGTCGATGTCGTGGATGAAGCCGCAGTCGACCTTGAGGAAGTCCAGGCCCAGGTCGTAGAGCAGGCCGATCTGGTTGAAGTGGTGGCCGTAGTGTTCCAGGCCGATGCGCACGCCCAGGGGCTTGAGCTGACGCGCCAGGCTGCGTAGCGCCGCCAGTCGGCGCAGGCCGCCGGTTTCGGGGATTTCCAGCCAGAGCCGGGTGCGGCTCCCCGGATGCTCTTCGAACAGGTGCAGCATCTGCCGCTGGAACTCCGGGTCGGCCATGGTGCGCGCCGAGATATTGACCCACAGGCCGCCCAGTTGGGCATTCGAGTCGAGTTCGGCGAGGGCCAGTGAGAGTGTCGCCAGGTCGAGTTCCTGGACCAGGCCCAGGCGTTCCGCCTGAGGCAGGAAGCGGCTGGCGGCGAGCCAATCGCTGCCGTCTTCGAGGCGCACACGCAGGGGGCATTCGCGGTGCGGTGCGCTGTCGCCGTTAAGGCGCAGGGCATGGTGCACCAGTTTCAGGTCGTCCTTGTGCTGCAAGGCATGGCGCAATGCGGCACGCCACTGCTCGGCGTTTTCCGGCATGTCGCTGGCGTCCTGGCTAAGGGCTTCGACGGCGCAACTAGTGCCGCTGAGCTCGGCCGTCGCCACGGCGGCGTCGATACGCGCCAGCAGGTGCGTCGGGTTGTCGCCCTGGCTGAAGTTGCCGAAGCCGATGAAGGCGAGGGTGTCCGGGCCACTGATCGGCTCGGCGGCGCGCAGCAGTTCGTCGAGCAGGTCTTCCATGGGTTTGCGCTGATTGCAGCCGGCGGGCAGGAGCAGGCCGAAGTCGGCGCCGTTCAGGCGACCGGCGAAGCTGCCGGCGCAGCGTGTCGTCAGTTCACCCACCGCACGTCCGACGCGGGTCAGGAGTTCGTCGGTGGTGGCCCGGCCAAACTGGCGGTTGAGGTGGTTGAGGTGTCCGATCCGGACGATGGCCAGGGCGCCGAACAGCGATTCGTCGGTTTCCAGGGCATGTTCCAGGCTGGACAGGAAGAAGGTGCGATTGGCCAGACCGGTCATCAGGTCGAAATTGGCGACGCGCCGCATGCCTTCGTACATCTGCGCATCTTCTTCGAAGCGCGCCTTGAGTTGGCCGACGGTATCGTTCATGGCGCTGGCCAGTTCGCGCAGTTCCGGCACATCCGGCGCCGGGATGCTGACGAAGCGATGCTCGTTGATGGCGCGCGCCTGGTCGATCACCGCGCGCATCGGCTTGCGCAGCCGGCTGAGCACCAGCGTCACCAGGATGCCGCCGAGCAGGCCGGCGCCGAGGATCGCCGCAGTCATCACCCGCGCTGTATCCCAGAGCGATTTGTAGGCGAAGCCGCTGCGACTCATCAGGGTGACTGTGCCAAGCTGTTTCCAGCCGCTGCTGATTTCCGCCTGGCCGGGCGAGGTGGTCAGCGGCAGGAGGTGCACGAACCAGCCGGGTGCGCCGAGGTCGGTGCCGGCGTGGACCTTCTCGACCAATAGCTTGCCGTTCGGATCGATCACCTGAATCAACTCGTAGTGGCCGCTGTTGAACAGCGCGGTAACCGCCAGGACAACATCGTCGGCATCGGTTTCGCCCTGGCTCAGGGCCAGGGCCAGCGTCGTCGCGTTATCCTGATTCTTCATGGACAACTGCGCCTCAAGATAGCCGCGCGCGTTCAACAGCGAGGCAAACAGGCTGGCGAACAGCGCAATCAGCATGCTCGCCAGGATGGATAGCCAGAGTTGTCGGTACATGGACATGGCCCGCTCCTTATTCAAAACCTTCGTCGCGGGCGCGCCGCAGGGTGTCTTCCCAAACTGCCAGGCGGTTGCTGTCGCCGCTGATTTGCGCCGAGGCGGGATCGCCCCAGACGCCAAGACTGTTGAAACTGAATACCGGCCGCAGGTCCGGCCGCTTCGAGGCCGGCATCACCTCAGCGACCCGGTTGTCGAGCAGGGACGGCTCA
The DNA here is from genome assembly GCA_020049415.1 of Betaproteobacteria bacterium. GTDB lineage: Bacteria > Pseudomonadota > Gammaproteobacteria > Burkholderiales > Thiobacillaceae > PFJX01. The sequence continues at coordinate 10,158 of JAIFKV010000138.1, read as the reverse complement.
GCATTGGCCGAGGGGTAATAAGCCAGCACCATATGTACCGGATCACCGCTGTCGCGCATCGCCCCTTGCGGCTTGGCATAGACCAGGCGCAACTGCTCGGCGGGCACGTTCATGGCCAGCAAGGTGAAATATTTGGCGATCACGAAATCCTCGCTGTCGCCGCGCCCCGCGCCCAGCAACTCAGCCGGCGTCGCCCAGTAATCCTCGCGATTCCAGATGCGCGCATCGCTGTCCGCCTGGATGTGCTGGTTGAAGAAATCGTTGACCGCCGCCAGCTTCGCCCCGGTCGCCGAACGCGCCTTGGCATCCACCAAGGCACGCCAGTCGGCGTAGGCCTGGCTGCCCTTCTTGCCGAAACGCTGCTTCATCACCGCCGCCAGCTTCGCCCCGTTCAAGGCATAGCTCGGCACCGTCGCCTTGCCGCCCTGCCATTCGGCCATGAAGCTCAAAATCTTCGGGGCGCGCAACTGCCCCGGAATGAACATGACGATCTCGCCATCCGGATCGTACAGATACGACGTCGGGAAAAAGTCCACCGGCCCCACCTGGCGGTGCGGGCTATCCGCATTGCGCCGCCGGCCGCCAGCGATATTCGCATGAAAATTCATCCCCCCCTGACGCACCGCGCTGCGCACCAGATTTTCATCCGGACCATAGTCCAACGCCACGCCGATCACCGCCAGGTCGGGCCGCTTGTTCAACTCGTTCAGCGTTGGAATTGCCACCTTGCACAACGGGCACCAGATCGCCCAGAAATTCACCAGCACCCACTGGCCGCGAAAATCCGCAAGCCGAACGGTGCGACCCTCGATATCAGTGAATACGAACGAAATCGCCTTCGGCTCGTCGCCTCGCACATCGGGCGCACCGAAAGGCAGCAACAGCGTCAGCCACACCAACCAGACCGCACATGGCACACGACGAAAGAGGCTCATCGCCAAGGACTCTTTTATCCAGGTTATTAGACGGCTCGCTTCTGTGCACACGCACCCTTCCGTCGAAGCGAGTTTCTAAGCCTAGAATAATATTGGAGTTTTACAATGGACAAATTCCATGGAATGAGCTCTCGCGATTCGACGACACGGAAATGAAAGCGCCCAAAACAGCAAGTTCAGAACCGTTGCTTTCATGGTTGTCCTTTCCATTTGTTGGTAGATACGTCAGCAACTCAGGCAGCAGTCTGCTGCGTGAATTCATTCACCAGAGCACTTTTAAAAGGAAATACAAAGTTTTGAAATCCAAGGCCACTTTAGCAATATGTCGTGCGCTTGAGTCGTGGCCAATCTTGAAAGTGGTGCTGAAAGAATTTAAAAATCGCACCCCGGCATGTCTGATTGTCTGTGCCTGCGACCACCAGGGCGGCGGACGTTTGCCGCTCAGGTGGTAGGCACGATTTGCCTTCGATGCGTGAGTCTGTTCGACCATTGTTCTACTTCGCAGTGCCGGTGCTGTTCCTCTCCAGCATGCCATGACGGTTTCGATAACGCCCTACCCTTTTCCCTGGTCGAGGTTCACCATCGGCTTGCCATAGGCATTACCCATGACGTCCTTGTCATTCGCTTCCAGCGCCTCGCCAATTGCTGCCAGGTGCTGGCGGATCAGGGTGCGGTCAGCGTCGACCTCCACCAACCCTTCGCCCAGCATCGCCATTGTGACGACTGCCGCTTCCAAGGCATGTACAGGCTTCTTGCGGATGGCGCGGGCCGTGGCGCACGCCAGTTGTGCCGGCGTGATCGTTTCGATGCCCAGTTCGAGCACTTCATCGGCGACTGCAACCAGGTAAGGCAGTACGTTGAACTGGGCGAGGTAGCCAGCGGGGTCGATGCGCTTGTCCATCATGATCCCCTTCTTCCGGTCTCGCTTCTTGCCCGCTGATCCATCGCCCATGGGTTCTCGACATACCGATTCGCTTGCGCGTGCAACGCCAAACCGGCTGGCACCGCCTGCCCCACTCGGTTTATTCCTTGCAGCTCCTCCAGCCAGATCTTCCAGGCGATCAGGTCAACGAACCGGACCGAATCCTGCATCGGCTTCCAGTGATCGAAACTGCGCACATGAGTGGCGGCAACTGCTGGGCTAACGGGGATACACAGTGGCGAAACGTGCCGGGAAATGCCGCCAAGACGGCATTGCAAGACGTGGTTAGAGCGAACAATCTGGGCGGCGAAATCAGGGATAAAAGCCATGAGGAATCTCTTCTCGGTTGGAGGGGGATGAAGGACGGCGTATCCGACAACGCAAGAAGTTCTGGCGCGCCTCTTGGGCTTGCTGACGGCCACAGAAATGACAGTGACAGGGCTGCGGCGAAGTGCTTTCCTCAGTCGCCATCGGATAGGGCGGCAGTAAAACGGATGAGGGCGGGGGTGGGGTAGCGTGATGCGTCACATTCTTTTTCCGCGCACGGTAGCAACGTTGGCGCTTGGCATGGGCGCGGCGGCCACGTTGACTCGATTGATAGCGACGACCAGCCGCGCGCAGTGAACAGACCCGCGCCGCCTTGACACATCTTTTTGAACAGTAACGCTGGCCTCGGTCGCAACCGCTACAAACGAGTACCTTTGCGCCGCAATGAGCACAGAAGTAATTTCGTCCTAAATGACCCACCGGCGAAGCACTGACGATGGTATCGAGACTGGACCGAGAAATCGGGGAAATACATTCCACGCAACATCGCCCACGCAAGCACTGGGCGCAGCATTAGTGAGAACTTACTGGTTAAATGGGTCTTTCCTTCATGGCTATAAGTTAAGCAATTGACGCAATAAAATCAATTGCGTAAGAGTTTTTGAGTCAGCCACCAGAACACAGGAACCTAAATATGAACAATGTCATCCATGCGTCGAGGCCCGTGTAATCAAACAACGCATCATGACGCCACCCAGGTCGTAACCTATTGATCTGGTGCAATATTATTTTCTTTTCGGCATAAGGTTCTGGCTTGGTCATCAAATTGCGTCATTTCCTGACGCATTTTTGAGTCCACTACACCAGCGTCTCGTTAATTTGTGGCCGAACGCCCCCTGCCAATCGAAAAATTGGACTGACAGCCTCTTTCCGAAATTAATCTCGGATTTCTTATTGTTCATTCGGACTCGCTTGTTTATGTGTTTTGCCTTGCACATAACAAGCAATAATCTGTTAACTCATTGTTTATTATACATTCTCCTCCCCATAAACAGGGACAACTCGCCCCATAAACCGTCACTTTTCGCCCCATAAACAGGGACATTTGGTCGCAAGGCCTTATTCCTGAAGCCATCATGCATATCGCCTAGACGACAAGGGCACCAACCCGTCGCAGCCCTTTACCGATGCGGGGTTTCAACTTTTCTCCAGATGTGTTTTTCCCCACACTTAAAACCGATAATCGTGAGTTATCCACAGGTGGCCGCACGCCGCCATCGGCCGTTCCCCATAAACAGGGACATTTCGATTTGCACGCCCCCATAAACAGGGACATTTCGCCCCATAAACAGGGGCATCTCGCCCCATAAACGGGGGCAACTCGCCCCATAAACAGGGACATCTCGGAAAATTTTCACCAGACAGAGCCACCCAGTGAACTGTCTTGCCATGACTACTCCGCCTGCCACGGGAAGCGAGCTGTCAAGCGGGCTGACGACGATTCGGCGAGTGGCTGAGGAAATGTAAAAGCCACCCCTCGAATCAACCTTCAAATTTGCCCCTAAACCTATAAACCTTTTAAAGGAAAAACAACAACAACACGTGCGCAGGCAACAGCGCCGGGAAAGTGCGGAGTTGTTGTTGTTTTTCAAATTCTCAAAATCGTCTTCGGGGACCGCCTCGTTCAGAACGTCCAGGTCAGCATCGATAGAGCCCCCTTTCGGACGGCCGAGTCTGCTTCGAGATGGCATAGGCGAACGGGGCATGCGAGTTGACCAGGGCAAGCACAACCCGGCTCCAATAGACAAAACCCGGTTTTGCAGATGAACCCGGATATCAATTTGCCTTAGCAAGGGGTCTATCGTCCGCTTTGGCGGGGTTTTATGGCCTGGGAATATCCTTGCCTACCCAAACCATTTAAAACGCAATAAAGAGCGTTCTATTGGCTTGCGCAACGGTATCGATTCAGGTTGACTGATAAGCGGCGACTTTAATCGTCCAGATCGGACTCCCGATCGGTTTCGGTGTTGTGGGCGACGTAGAACACGCCACCGATGGATGCCCGTTCTGCCGCTACAGCTCATGCAATCACGACCCGTTTTTCGAGTTCGTGATTGAGAGGCCAGGACGAATGACATCACCGCGTGGACACGATACGGGAAGGGCTGCATCCCTTCGCATTACGAGGCGATGAAGCTGTTTTTGCACTCAGTAGTATCAGTGCATGCTTTGCCCCAGATGTTGCGGGAGGTCAGTGGTTGAGCGTACCCAGATAGGACAGAAACTCGGCCTTGGCCCAGGGGTGCGCCAACCCGCCACGCTGGTAGATTCCGACGATGTTCTGCTTGATCTTCGATGTCGACAGCCAAGTCAGGAACGCCTCCAGAACCGCCTGCCGCTCGACCTCGGGCAACGCGTCGAAGCGAGCCCATAACAACTGGTTCCACTTCATCTCCGCCTGGGCCTTTTCGAGACGCTTTGCCTCCAGTTTCTGCTTGATGGTTTGCTTCGTTTTGGCTTCTTCTTCGCGGTTCTGGTCCTGCTGGGTGCGTCTGATGGCAGCGCCCTCCTTCAGGGCCACGAGAAAGTAGGGGCCAATGTCCTTTACCTTGCCGGCGTTGTAACGGGACAGCACATAATCCATTGCCCCCTGGATGGCCGCTTCCGGGTGTTCGCTGCAGACCCGGGCAGCGACCTGCGCCGAGAGACAGAATTCGTTTTGCAGACGAGCGGGGATCGGATTCAACTCAACTGACGTGGATGCATGCGTGTTTGGTTCAAACCTGGCCGCCATTTCAATCGACGGTTCGATCTGCATGACCTGCTGAGGATTGCTGCCGATCAGGAACCGAATCTCGGTAACCTGACGAGCCTCCCGCTTGACTTCAATGGTGAGGGTTAGATCAGTCACTGCGTTGACTTCCCGAAGGGCTGGCTGAATCACCCGCTCGTTGAGTTTTCTGAAGTCGTTATAGTACGGGTCACGGGCCCCAAGCAGAGACCTTACGACGTCAATCGGGAAGGAGGGTGTCTGCCCCAGCCTGCGATAGCGCGCGCAGTTTTCATACAACGCCAGGGCGTAACCAGACTGGAAACGGCGCACGATGTCGATATCGAGCAGGACGTAGAACTGGGGATTGAACAGCTTTGCCCGGAGATGGGGACTGTAGGCGTAAGTACAGACACCATCGATGATGTCCGCACTGGCCAGCAAGGCAGAAACACCCCATTCACGTTTGCCGGCCTCGTTAATGATGTCCCATTCAATGACCGTGCTGGTGAGGGCCTTCAGCAGATCCCTGAGGTAGGGAATATTCTTGCTGTCATAACCAATCAGGTTCACAAGTTGGGTGACCGTTATTCGATGGGTCGAGATGCTCTGGTTTGGCAGTTCGTAGTAGGCGTTGAGCAGAAGCGCGTTGATCAGTTTGCGCTGAACCAGATTGATGCTATTGGTGATGTGGACCGCCTCGACACATTTCCTGACCTGGCGAGTGCGTGACTTGTTGGTCGGAATTAACTTTCGCGCGGGTTTCTCGGCAGGTTTTTTGGCGCGTTGCTCGGTCGGAAGACTACTGTCATGGATCACAACAAATCCTCCCTTGTGGCAAGCCAGGTGGCTTCATGTTGCAGCCTCCGGACCAATCCTGTTGGATAACGTCTGGAGGCTGGACACGACTGGTGTTGAGGGTCTGCACGTTCTGCCGCCCCAGTAGCCCTCATCACGATCTGCTCGAACCCAATCCAGATTTTCATCATCGACTCCATCAGTCATTCGCCTGGCACTCCCGAGGTCCGCCGTTAATAAACAACAACGTGGGAACGGAGAATTTGCGCGGCAAGCGTTCCATCGTGCTGATCAATGGCGTCCGATCAGCACCACATTGCAGCTAATAATACATCTACAGATACCGTTGCTCGTCTTTATATTTCGTGATCGACATGCCAATCCTTCCGAGCAACAGCGATCAGGAATATCCGTTTTGTTTCAGGTTGAGGAGAGATACCTAAACCCAATTGGGGCAAGGCGCGGGCACTGAGGTTGCGGCATCGCTGATCTCGGCAGGCGGGCATCGTCAGCGTTGGACGCCCATGAGCGATCAAGCCGTTTCATGTTCACCCCGCTCCCCATAGAGGCTGTCCAGGTTCTGTTCGCTTGCGGCTTGTAGTTCAGTCAGCCGTTTTCTCTGGAAGTCCAGCACCGGTTTCTGATGGGTCTTGAGGCTGCTCACCGATTGCCGAGTCCGATACAGCAGCATGGCCAGGCTCTTACGCATCATCAGCAGCTTATCGACGATGGCCACGGTTTCCACCGTGACGTCGGCGTTGACTTCGAACGCCCCACGTCGGCATACGCGTTTGCTGAGGTGGCCGTTGACTTGCTTCGGCCAGAAACGACCGGTGCGGGAACTCTGGCACCAGACCACGACCACGGGCTCAGCTTGGTCAGGCCGATGGCGTTTCCAGAATCGCACCCCCAGTTTACCGGCCATCGGAGGCTGCGAGTAGTTCAGCAAGGCATCCGACTTCAGTAACAGCTCATCGACTTCAGTTAGCAGATTTCCGATATCGGCAAACAACTTATGCCCTTCTTCAGCGATCCCGGCCAGCCAGATACGGTGTTCTGCAATGCGGTCCTCATTTGTCGGAGAGTCCATTTCGGGGGGGGCTTGGGGATCAATAAGGTTATGGGGTTCGGGGTCTGGCTCGCGTGCGTTTCGAGCCGAGATAGGATGCTATCTTTTGTTGTTTGTACTTGCAACGGTATATCTGTATACGCTATTGTTTCGTTATCTGTCAGCGCTTTCAGTCGTCTGTTTCGGAATTCGGGATTCCGACGCTGTTTCTAGTCAACTCATCGGGCACTCCGCCGTCAAGATCGCGTGTTACACCCAGGACGAGAAGGAGCGCCAGATCCTCTTCCCGTCCATCGCCGTGCCCGCCTTCACTATTTCGGATGACGGCGAAGCCCGACGTGCCGCGCGGGAAACCGTGATGGTCGGAAGCCGGCCCTATTTCTTCGGCGAGACGGCGCGCACGCAGGGGGGGACTTCGCAGGGCTTGTCGGAGGACTGGGTCGACACTCCGGAACACATGGCGCTACTAAAGGGGGCTTTGAAGTGCGTCCAGGATGAGGTCGGGCTGACGGATACCGTCATGCTGGTCATGGGACTGCCGACCCATCTGTTCTCCCGCCAGCGTGACCGTCTGAAACAACTGGCCGGCGAGGCCTACAAGGGCGAGATCAAGGTGGTTCCTCAACCTTTCGCGCCGTTCCAGATGATGATGCTTGACCGTCTGGGCAACCCCTCACCGGTTCGTTCCATGATGGACGAATCCTGGGGCGTCATCGAGGTGGGCTACTACTCCACTGATTTCATGTTGATGCAGCGTGGTCGTTGGGTGGAGAAAGCCTCAGGTTCCTGCGCCGGTGTGCGCGTCGCCGCCGATCATCTGGCGCGCATGCTGTCCGAGCGGGGTCTGACTGTCGATTTGCCCGAGTGCGAGGAGGCCCTGCAAACCCGACGCATCCTGGACTTCGGCCGCAAGACCGAGGTCGGCCATGAAGTGGACCAATCCGTCGCCCTGGTCGTCACTGAGGTCATCGATACCGCCACTCGGCTCATGGAACCCTATGTCCGCAAACTGGATGGCGTCCTGGTTGCGGGCGGTGGCGCCCCCATCGTTCATCCCCGCATCCAGGAGAAGTGGCCGCATGCCCACATGGCCCAGAAGCCGCGCCTGGCTGTGGCGGAAGGCATGCGCCGCTTCGGCATGGCCTTGCTGCGTGCGCGCGAGTTGCAAGGCGTGAACACATGAACCGGAGGTCATGATGGGAATCTGGGTCAGGGGCGGCGAGCCACCCGATGAAATCAAAGTCACCTTTGTGGTCAACGCCAGGAAAGACCCCGAACTGGCCGCATGGCTTTGGGCGCTGCCCTATCGAGCCACTTCCGCGTCGGTGCGTGACATCCTGAGCGCTGCGGCCCGCAGACTGGGGCAGCCCGTGCAGACGGCTGTCGTCACGGATACACGGATTCCAACGACTCCGGCAGGCAAGAACGCGCCTATCCCGCAATCGACCGCTATCGCGACGTCCTCAAAGGGGGATGACGGCCAAGGTGTTGCCGATGCGGCTGGCAACGAGGGGATGACAGACGCCGTGGTGAAGCTGATGCGGGAGATGGACGATGAGTTCTGAGCGGCCTGCACAGAACATCGCCCCGGAGAGGGAGAAACCCGGATCGAAATTACGAAGCCTGCTTCGGCTTCTCCAGGGCCCCCTTGGGGATCAAGGTCCAATCCAGCCAGGTCGTCTTTGCGGAATGCTCGTACAGCAGACAAATCAGCAAACGGGCTTCCTGCGGAGTCTGCTGCCAAACATCGTCGCTCAGCGCGAGGCCACACCACATCGGGTCATGAACCATCGCCTCCCTTACCCGCGCAAATCGCTCATCCAGCGTCGGCATCAACACGAAGTCTTCGATGCTCAATGCACCAGCCAGCAAATAGGCCTGAGCGACGGGAATGGCCATGTATTCAGCTGCACGCACCAAGGTCTCGCGTCCGAGCTGAAAAATGTGTTTCTCGCCACTCGCCAGCTTCATCAGATAGACATAGGTGATGCCCAGCGATTCGGCCAGTTGATGGGTTGTTTGATCACGTTTGGTCATTTCGTCCCACAACCGCGCGATCAAGGCCGCCCCGGGCGGGTTGGCTTGCGCTGCAACCTGAGACGTTTTGCTTGCGCGAGATGCAGAGGGAGATTGCTTTTTTGGAGTCGCCATACCGGTCACCTTAGTCGAGGCAGAACAGCCATCAGGTCTCATCAAGAACCCTTGTGGCCACTATGCAAAAACCTTACGTGCAAACGTTTTTTTAGGCAATGCAATTCATTGCCGTTTTTATCAATGGAGGGATTCACCATGCTCAAGAATGGCAGTTCCCGCGTCGCTGCGGCGCACAAATATGTCAACGCCATGCTCAATGTCACCTATATCACCGGTTTCGTGCGCAAGCCCGAGGGCCGATCTTTCCTGATCCAGCAGAAAAGCGAATCGGCCGATCTGGTCCACGCCATCCCTGTGCAAGTCGGCGACGGCATTGCCGTGCCACGTGAGTTCACGCCGATCACGGTCACCTGCCATGTCTATGGCGACAAGTCGCAGGATGGCGTGCGCAATGCGGCGTTGCGCGCAATCGACATGCGCACCCCCTCCACCCGCTCGATGCCGCTCTGGCTGGCCTGGAATGCGTCCATGCCGGAGGGCATCAAGCTGGATGGCTTCAATCCCTTCCGCGCTGGCGTAATCCAGCCAGAATATGCCGGCCAGGAGGAAGCGCCGGATGACCCGTTGCGCCTGGTCCTGGAAGCCACCCGCGGTCGCTTGGATACGCGCCTGGGCGATAACGCCAACGTGGCGATGCTGGCCGGGGTGGTGGAAGGTGCGGCCTACATCAAGCCCACCGAGCACCAGCAAGGCTACATCGCCGCGTTGATCCGGCAGCACAAGAATCCTGACCAGAGCATCCCGGTCAGGCTGTATTCCAACAAACCCCAGTCTCACCTGTCGTCCATCTGCATCGGTGCGCCGGTCAAAGTGGTGGGTCAGATCCGAGTGAAACTGATACACGGTGAACCTGAATCGGCAGAGGATCCTCCCGTTATCCTGGGCAGGCAGCTCTACATCCGCTGCGGCGAGTTTTCTGTAGTGCAGCGGGGAACGGAGGAACACCCGGGCGACATCCGTTTTCCCTTGCCCGAGTGGTGGCACGAAATGGTTCAGCAACGTCGGGAGGCGTCGCCAGGCGAGAAAGCTGCACGACACGACGCCAGGCCAGGGCAAGAAATGGATGTGTCTGTGATGTCGGCCATCGTGGCTGATCCATCTCTTTGAGCAGCATGCCATGACTACGCCCCCTACCCCATCCGTAGACAATTCGTCAGCCGATTCGGGCGCCCAACTCATCCCCGTCTTCGAAGGCCAGATCGGCGAAGTGCCGATGCTCGTTTGCAATGCCCGCGAGTTGCAT
>JAIFKV010000097.1 GCA_020049415.1 Betaproteobacteria bacterium | reverse complement strand
CGCTGAAAGGCTATCTGGATGGCTTGTCGGCGGTGCGGCGGGACGAGTTCAATCGCTGGCCGAAACCGGAGCGGCTGGCGTTTCTGATCAACGCCTACAACGCCTGGACGCTGGAACTGATCCTGACTGCCTGGCCGGACATCAAATCGATCAAGGAACTGGGTTCGCTGTTCCGCAGCCCATGGAAAAAGGCGTTCATCCCATTGCTCGGCGAAACCCGCTCCCTCGACGACATCGAGCACGACATGATCCGCGCCAAAGGCGCCTACGACGAACCGCGCATCCATTTCGCGGTGAACTGCGCCAGCATCGGTTGCCCCGCGCTGCGTGCCGAAGCCTTCAGCGCCACCCGGCTCGAAGCGCAACTGGCCGACGCCACCCGCCTGTTCCTCGCCGACCGCAGACGCAATCGCTGGCAGGGCAACGGACTGGCGGTGTCCAGCATCTTCAAATGGTATGGCGATGATTTCAAACAAGTCGGCGGCCTGAATGCCTTTCTCGCCAGCCAGGCCGATGCCCTGGGTTTGACCGAGGCGCAAAAGCAGCGCCTGCGCGAAGGCCGCGTGGACATCGACTTCCTCGATTACGACTGGAATTTAAATGGGCTGAACCGCGTGAACGGACTCAGCCGCGCACGATGAAGCTGTCGATCATCCTGCCGGCGCTGAACGAAGCGTCCGGCATCGTCGCCACCTTGACCGTGTTGCAACCGTTGCGCGCGGCGGGTCATGAACTGATCGTGGTCGATGGTGGCAGTGTCGATGCCACGGCATTGCTGGCCAGTGTCGATGCGGATCAGGTGATCAACAGCGCGCGCGGCCGGGCAATGCAGATGAATGCCGGCGCGGCGGCGGCCAGCGGCGATGCGTTGCTGTTTCTGCATGCCGACACGCGTTTGCCGGCGCAGGCCGACAGCCTGATCCAAAACGCGTTGCAGGATAGTCTCTGGGGCCGTTTCGATGTCGAGATCAGCGGCCACCCGGCGATGTTGCGCGTGGTCGCCGGCATGATGAACCGGCGCTCGCAGCTGACCGGCATTGCCACCGGCGATCAGGCGATGTTCATGACTCGCGCCGCGTTTGACGCCGCAGGCGGTTATCCCGAGCAGCCGTTGATGGAAGACATCGAACGGCCCGCCGGCCTGTTTGCGCCAGCGGGTGGTCACTTCCGGCCGGCGTTGGGAACGTTTCGGCGTCTGGCGCACCATCCTGCTGATGTGGCGACTGCGCTTCGACTACTGGCGCGGCGTGCCGGTTGAGCGGCTGGCGGCGCGCTATCACTCGCCGCGTGGCGGCAAGCCATGACAACCACCCGCATCATCCTGTTCGCCAAAGCGCCGGTCGCCGGCCGGGTGAAGACGCGCTTGATTCCGGCGCTGGGCGCCGACGGCGCGGCGCAGTTGGCGCGCCGCATGCTGGATCACGCATTGAATATCGCCAGTGTGGCGGATGTCGGCAGCCTGGAACTCTGCGCCTGCCCGGCGCCGACGCATCCGGACTGGCAGAACATCCCGCTGCCCGCCGGCTGCGAAACCAGCGATCAGGGCGACGGCGATCTGGGCGTGCGCATGGCCCGCGCCGCGCAACGCGGCCTGGCAGGCGGCCAAAACGTGCTGCTGATCGGCGCCGATTGCCCGGCATTGAGCGCGCAACATTTGCGCGCCGCGGCAGCAGCCTTGCATGACCACGAAAACCCGCATGACGCGGTCCTGCTGCCGGCGCGGGATGGCGGCTATCTCCTGCTCGGTTTAAAAACTCATGCCGCCAGCTTGTTTGAAGCCATGCCGTGGAGCACCGCACAGGTCGCCGAATTGACGCTGCAGCGCATGGCCGCGCTGGGCTGGCGCGTCGCCCTGCTAGAGCCGCTGCCCGACATCGACCGACCCGAAGATCTGATTCATCTGCCGGCGGCATTCCGCCCGGCGCATTCCATCAACGCCCTTTAGAAAACTGCCATGCATGAACTCGTCAAAGACTATTACGGCCGCCAGTTGCAGAGCACGGCCGACCTGCGCACTTCCGCCTGCTGCGACGCCAGTCAGATGCCGGAATGGCTGAAGCCGCTGCTGGCGCGCATCCACCCGGAAGTGATGACGCGCTACTACGGCTGCGGTCTGGTTGCGCCGGCGCTGCTGGAGGGTTGCCGCGTACTCGATCTGGGCTGCGGTTCCGGGCGTGATGTCTACGCGCTGGCGCAGATGGTTGGCGAGACCGGCCAAGTGGTCGGCGTCGACATGACCGAGGAACAACTGGAAGTCGCCGCAAAACACCGCACGTTTCACCGTGAAGCCTTCGGTTTTGTACGCGACAACGTCGAGTTCCGCCTCGGTTACATCGAGCGCCTGGATATGCTGGATCTGGCAGACGCCAGTTTCGACGTCGTGGTATCGAACTGCGTCGTCAACCTGTCACCCGACAAGGACGCCGTATTGCGCCAAGTGCATCGCTTGCTGAAGCCGGGTGGTGAGTTCTACTTCTCCGATGTCTACGCCGACCGCCGCGTGTCCTCGACGCTGCGCAACGATCCGGTGCTGTATGGCGAATGCCTGGGTGGCGCGCTGTACTGGAACGACTTCCAGCATCTGGCGCGGCGGCATGGCTTCGGCGATCCGCGTCTGGTGGAAGATCGGCCGATTGCCATCACCGACCCGGCGCTGGCTGCGCGCACCGAAGGAATCCAGTTCTATTCCGCCACCTACCGGCTGTTCAAGCTGGACGAGTTGGAGCCGGATTGCGAGGACTACGGCCAGGCGGTGATCTATCGTGGCGGCATCCCGAACCATGAACGGATGTTCAACCTGGACAAGCACCATGCTATCGAAGCCGGCCGCGTTTTTCCGGTCTGCGGCAACACCTGGCGCATGCTGCATGACAGCCGCTTTGCCGCTCACTTTGAATTCATCGGCGATTTCAGCCGGCATTTCGGTATTTTTGCTGGCTGTGGCGGCGGCTTGCCGTTCGACCACAAAGGTTCTGACGCAACAGTGGGGTGTTGTTGAACCCACCGATCAACGGGTTAAGTGTCTTCCGAAGACTCTGCGCTCGGCAGCAAGCGCTTCAACTGTTTCAGCAAGGCATCGCGCTGTTGGTGCAGTTTGTCGAGGCCCATCAGCGCCTGCTGATGCTGGCCGCTGTCATGAAGTTCAAGCAGGGATGCGGCAAAGTGGTGAATTTCCTGGTGCAGATTCACGACGACCGGAAACGCCGGATGAGCACTGTAGCGGTCGACGCTTTCTGCATTCAACCAGAGACCGAAGTTGCAGTTATTTGGATCAGCCGGCTCGGAAAAATCGCGCTCACCTTTGATACGTCGTTCAATCGCGACGATCCAGGCTTGATGCTCTACTCCGGTAAATAACAACGCCAGATCATCACGGCTCACTGCCGGTTTATTGTTCCAGGAAGAATCCGGGCGCCAGGATGTGATCCAGTCCGGCAGATCGCTGGCAGGCATCGGATGCGCGATGCCGAAACCTTGCGCCAGTTCGCAGCCCAGCCGCAACAGCATCTCGCCATGCACCACCGTTTCCACCCCTTCCGCGATGATCTGACGGCGGAAAGCGGCGGCAAGGCCGATGATGCCCTCCAGAATGGCCAGGTCGTCCGGATCGGACAACATGTCCCGAACGAAACTCTGATCAATCTTCAGCAAGGCCACCGGCAAGCGTTTCAAGTAGGCGAGCGAGGAATAACCGGTGCCGAAATCATCCAGTGCGAAACGCACGCCAAATGCCAGACACGCCTTGATCACTTGCGAGACATGCACCAGATCGTCCAGTGCGCTGGTTTCCAGCACCTCAAGTTCCAGATCGCTCGCCCGCGCCCCCGGCTGCGCCGCCAGCAGTTCGCGCAGGCGAACAACGAAATCGGTTTGCTGCAACTGCCTGGCGCTGAGGTTGACGCTGACTGGAATGTCGAGTCCGACGGCGCGCCAGGCGGCCATCTGAGCCAGGGCGCCGGCGATTACCCACTCGCCCAACTCGACCGCCAGCGGATGCTCCTCGATGACCGGCAGGAAGGCCGCCGGCAACAGCAGACCCCTCGGCGCCAACCACCCTACCCGTCCGCATATTTACTTTCGGCTGATAGAACAGCTCGAATTCGTGTTGCTGCATGGCCAGGCGAATGCCTTCCAGGCTTTCGTGATAACCACGCAGACTGCGATCGTGATCGGCGTCGAACACGTAATAGCGGTTCTTGCCGGCGAGTTTGGCCTGATACATCGCCTGATCGGCCTGCCGCAACATTTGATCGGGGTCCACCTCTTCCATCTGCGGGAAGAACGTCACCCCCAGACTGGCGGACACCTGCAGCACATGCGCGCCAACATGCACCGGCTGCGCCGCCGCCGCAAGCAGGCGCGCCAGCATCGGCAGACTGGCGGAAATATCGGCCAGGTCGAGCAGTACCGCGACAAACTCGTCGCCACCCAGGCGCGCCAGAGTGTCGCCTTCGCGCAGAGCCGCCTTCATGCGGGCGGAAAGCGTAATCAGCAACTGGTCACCGGCATCGTGTCCATAGGTGTCGTTGATCGCCTTGAAACCATCCAGATCGAGGTAGGCCACCGCCAGCCGCAGATCGCGCCGGCGAGTCTGGTTCATCGCCTGATGCAGGCGGTCGGCCAGCAGCACGCGATTCGGCAACTGGGTCAAGGCATCAAAATGGGCGATCTGTTCGAGCTGCCGCTCATGTTCCTTCATCGGAGTGATATCGGAGAACAGAGCCAGATAGTGGCGCACCTGCCCACCGCCATCGCGTACCGCGCTGATGGTCTGCATCACCGCATACACTTCTCCGCTCTTGCGCCGGTTCCAGACTTCGCCATACCAGTAGCCATATTCGATCAGTTCGCGCCAGAGGGCTTCGTAAAATGCTTTTTCCTGACGCCCGGAATTCAGCAGGCGAGGGTTGCGTCCGAGCACGTCCTCTTTGCTGTAGCTGGTGATACGGGTGAATGCCTCATTCACATCGATAATCTCGCCCGCCGCATTGGTGATCATGATGCCTTCGCGGGCATGCGTGAAGACGCTGGCGGCGAGCTGCAAAGACTCCATCGCCTGCATCCGCTCGGTGACATCGCGGCTGATGCCGAACAGACCGGTCACCCGCCCATCGTCATCGAACAGCGGCCATTTGCTGGTACTGACCCAACCGTGATTGCCCGCCGCGTCAAAATAGGGATCGGTTTTGCCGAGTATGGGCTGTCCGGTCTCGAACACCGGCAGCTCTTCCTGGTAATAAATCTGCGCGGTTTCCGGTGGAAACACCTCCAGATCATGTTTGCCGATCATGTCGCGCCAACTGGCATGGTGGGTGATATCCGCCAGCGTCTGGCTACAGAAGCGGAAGCAGCCGTTCCTGTCCTTGAAATAGACGAAATCGCTGGTGTTCTCCAGGAACGAGACGAAATCCCGATTCAATTCCCTGATCTTTTCATCCGCCAGCTTGCGCGCGGTGATGTCCTCCTTCACCGCGACGAAATGCTGCAACGCGCCGTGAACGTCAAAAACCGGCGAAATCGAGGCCATTTCCCAGAACAACGATCCATCCTTGCGGCGGTTGTGAAATTCGCCCTTCCAGATCTGGCCAGCGGTAATCGCCTGCCACATGTCGCGATATTCCACAGACGACTTTTCCCCCGAACTCAGCACCTTCGGATTTTTCCCGATGACCTCGCTGGCGCTGTACCCGGTGATCGACTCGAATTTCGGGTTGACGTACTGGATCACCGCGTCCGGGTCGGTGATCACGATGGAAACCGGGCTTTGCTGCACCGCCAGAGACAGAGTGCGCAGCGATTCCTCGGCCAGCTCGCGCGCACGCGCGCTGCGTTCAAAGCGAATGAAATAGACGCTGGCCAGGGCCAATGCCGCGAGCAATACCGCGCTCACCGTGAGCAGCGTGTTGACCGCTGCGCCTCGCCAGGCCGCCAGACCATGCGCCTTGTCCAGATGCACCACTAGCACGAAGGGATAGACACGCGATGCACGATAAGCGGTAAAGACCGCCCTGCCCTCGCTCAGATTCTGCTCGAAGCGCCCCGCCTCGGACTGCTGCAATCGCGCCCGGATCGACCGGCTGTCTGCGTCGCTACCGGGACGATCACGCTCGTCGCTGCCCAGCAGCAGTACTCCGTCATAGCGCAACAACTGCACTTTGCCTTCAGCGGCGGCAATATGGTTGCCGTAAAAATTCAGGAAATAGTCGGAATTGACCGCCGCCGCAGCGGTTACCCAGCGGGCATCGGAAAGCTGTACATCGCGTTCGACCGGAATGAAGCTGATCGACTGCGCCACACTGCTCGGGCCGATCTCACGCGCCGAGTGGAAATCCCGGCCAAGACGCAACCGCCCAACCCGCAACACTTCTAGCGGCACCTCCGCCTGCGGCAGAAAATCATGGCGCAACAGGCGCGCGCCAATATTGTCGGGATTGGAGCTGGCGCTGACCACATCCCCTGGCCCCAGAACGACCACCGAACGCAGATACGGCGCTTGGCGTAACAGGCTGCTCAGTCGCTCGTTGCTGATCGGCTGATCGGCGATGTTGGCCAGTGTGCGATCGATGACATTGAAGTTCTGCGTCAGATGATCTTCCAGCGCACGCACGATCATCGCCGCCGATTCCAGTTGACGATCGATCCTCGCCACACGCAGTTGCCATAAACCATAGGCGGTGGCGGCAAAGGCACTGAGCGCCACGATCAGCGCTACCAGAGCAAATGTAGAACGCCGGCTGAATCCGGTTTTCTTCAGCATAGTGGGAGATGCGGCGGTCTAGTCCTGGGTCGCGATTGGATCGAGTTTGTGACGTTTGATCGCTGCCAGAAGTTGGCCGTTGCGCCTGGAATCGCTCAGAAAACGCTCGATCCGCGCGTGCCAGGCATCGTCACCCTGCTGCATGGCATAGGCGTAACGTGTCAGATGATAGGTGCTGGTGGGCGCTACCAACCGCGCCCAATCAGTGGTTTCCAGCATGCGCCGGCTGAACGGAAAATCGGTCATGAACACATCGGCGCGGCCGGCTTCGACCTCCTGCTCACGCCCCTGCGTGGTGGCGCTGACCAGCAGCGTTGCGCGTTTCAGTTTGTCGCGCATCACCGGTTCATGCAAGGTGCCTTTGGCCACCGCCACCACCACCCCTGGCTGGTCAATGTCATCCCAGGTTTTGATCAGACGATTGCTCTTGCTGGTAATGGCGTAAATGTCGCTGACCAAATGCGGCCGAGTGAAGCGCAGCTTCTCGGCACGCTGCGGCGTGATGCCAATGGCGAACATCGCGATATCGCAGCGGTCCTGCGTCACATCGTCGATCAGGCGAGCAAACGAACTGTCGATGAAGCGTAATTTGACCCCCAGATCGCGCGCCAGCAGCTGCGCCATATCAACGTCGATGCCGCTGAGTTGCTGGGTTTTCGGGTTGCGGTAAGAAATACCGTAATAGTCCGGCCAGATGCACACCCGCACTTCACCAGCGGCAAGTACACGATCCAGACGCCCCGCCTGGGCGAGGACTGAAGCGGTGACAAGAAACGTAAAAAGCAACGTTTGAAAAAGACGAGTCATCCTGTTTCTCAATAAAGTTGAAGCGTTACTATGCGGCGAATTGTAATTACATTCCGTCTTGAATCCGCCTCCTTCCAAGCCGGCAACAAAGCCGGCAGCCACAATACAAAGTATTCCGCTGTTGCACCAACAAAAACTCGATGAACTGCAAATTGCCGACAATGAGGCCGGCAATATCCGGAGTTTGAGCCTGCGTAAACGCTTGAACACCCTATCGACACGCTGGACAGGGTTTGCAAAGGCTGAACTGGCACGAAGCGTGATGGAACTGGTTATTACGTCATGCAGCGGATTGCTAACGAAGTAGCTGTTGCGGTGTCAGGAAAACAAAAAGCAGGGAAGTCACGCGGGCGAACCTCGCCAACGGAGGCAAGCTTCTCAAACGATACGCGTGGTGGTAGCTATTCCATTCGAGAAAGTGGACGGTTCGTGAGCAACCCTGTGCATGACGATTACGACGATGAATCCATTTCGTAGATGCGTAATTCTTCAAACGAATGTAGCCTAACAAGCTTCATTCGTAGCTAATTAAACTACATCATGCTGGCTTCCCTATTGCTCGGCTCTTACCGCCAGAAAGTGCTTGCCCTGCTGCTATTGCACCCGGAACAGCATTACCACGTGCGTGAAATCGCTCGTCTGACCGGCACCTCGGCCGGTACGTTGCACAAGGAACTGGCGCGGCTTGCCCATGCCGGCGTGCTTATTCGGGATGAGGTCGGCAATCAGGTGCGCTATGGCGCCAATCGTCAGTGCCCCATATTTCCAGAACTGGCCGGTATTTTGCGCAAGACGGCCGGACTCGCGGATGTATTGAGAGAAGCCTTAGCCGGCTTTAACGAACGCATTGCATTGGCGCTGGTGTTCGGCTCGGTGGCGCGCGGGGAAGAAGGACCGCGCAGCGATGTGGATGTTTTGCTGGTGGGCGAGATCGGGTTTGCCGAAGTGGTGCGGGCGCTGCATGAAGCCCAGGCTCGCATCAGCCGGGAGATCAACCCGGTGGTGCTGTCGCCAGCCGAGTTTCGGCAAAAAACGAGTGTGGGAGATGCCTTCCTCGTCGAAGTGTTGGGCAACGAAAAATTGTATCTGATGGGAGACGAGCATGACCTTGGAAAACTTGTTGGCGATTCGACGCCTGGTGCAGCATGAGGCCGGGCGCGCCGCCATTCTGAAGCTGCTGGCTGCGGCTCAGCGCAATCTGGCCGACGCCAAGGTCACCACGATCAGTGCGGAAAACCGCTTCGATGCCGCCTACAAGGCCATCCTGCAATGCGCGATGGCCGCGCTCTGGGCCAAAGGCTACCGCACTTCCACCAGTGAGCCGGGCCACCATCAAACCGCCATCCAGGCGTTGCCGCTGACCCTGGCATTAGACAGCGCTACAGTCATCGTTCTCGATGCACTGCGTAAGCAACGCAATATCAATGACTACACCGGAGATGGCGTCAACGAGGCGCTGCTCACCGAGTGCATCGCCCAGGCGGAATCGCTGTTGCTGCACACCCTCACCACCCTCGGAGTGTCTTGATATGTCTCTGATCGAAAACGCCGCTCCCATCCTGGCGCACGCCTTGAAAGAACGGCTGGGGCCATCCTTGTCTGGCAGCATGGCGTTCATCCGCTGCCTGCCTGGCGAAGTAGCACGTGAGTTGGCCTCAGATCAGCGTTTCGCGGTGCCAGGTTGGCGGATAGCTGTGGTTGGCCAGACGGCGGATGAAACCGCCCGCTCCATCACAGCCGACCAAGCGGTGGAATGGCGCGAGGACAAGGCGGATGCGGTGCTGCTGCTGGATACCGCGCAGGCCGGTGCCGGTATGGACGGTATCTACAGCGCGGCGCGGGAGATCAACGAAGCGGAACTGTTTGCCACGGCGAAATCGCGGGCGCGCTCGAAACTGGAGCATGGCGGCAAGGGTTTCGCCGACAAGGCCTTGTCCAAAGCGCGCCGGCTGGTGCGCAACAAAGCCTTGTCACCTTGGCGCGAATTTGCCTATCTGTGCCGCGCCGCCTTCAGCATGGAAGGGTTGGGTGCTGCCTTGCCGGAAATTGGTCTATGGCCGGTTGCGTTTGCCGCCGGAAGCAGCCAATCCCCGTCTGGCTGCATTAGCCACATTGCTGCACCCGATGCAGATTTTACCGTTTGATAACGAATGCACTTTTTACACCGCCCGCATTCGCGCCGAGCTTGAGGCCGCAGCCCCCCCATCGGCCCGCTCGATACGTTGATCGCCGCCACGGCATTGCGTCATCAGGCCACGCTGATGACACGGAGGGGGGGCTAATTTTCCCGTGTACAAGGTTTGCAATGGCTTAACTAGCACGAAGCAGGATGAATGCGGAGAGGCAGGAACCGCATCACCCCCACCTGAAAGCAAAACCGATGCGGTTCGCAAGTTCACCGCATCCTGCGCGGGCTGGCCACTCAAGCGAGACACAACGACGCAATGCGCCCGTTATTGCTGCCAAAAATGGGTTGTTGGCCGTTTCCGCATCCCTAAGTGACTGCCCATGAATAACCTGGGCAGTTATGGGTGTGCTGGTGGGATGCGGTGCAAGGCGCCAGTCGCGCAGCATGGTCATTCCCTTCAAGCGACCGGCAACGCAGCACCGCGCCCAACCGTGCAGCCAGAATGTCCTGGTTATTCATGGACAGTCGCTAAGTTCAGTAGTGATAACGCCCTTGCAGGAATTCGATCCGATCCGCTTTCACCAGATAGACGCAGCGGTGTTCTTGCGTGATACGCCGTGACCAGACATCCGAGCCCAGATACTTCAGCGGCTCAGGATTCCCGATGCCCTTGAATGGATCGCGAAGGGCCGCCTTGACCAGTTCCAGCAGTCGTTTGGCGGTACGGCGTTCTATTTCCACCCAGTAGCTCAAGTCTTCCAGAAACTCGGGCTGAAACACTGCGACACGTTTGATCTCAGGCTTCGAGGCCAAAGTGTTTCTCAAGGGTATCGACAGACGTAGGCGCGACATCGCCGGCCCGGGCGCGAGCCAAGGCGACCAGAAGACGTTCTGCATTTTTAGGAGAGCGCAGCAAATGTGCGGTCTCCATCAGGCTCTGCAACTCGTCGGCGGCAATCATCGCGACATCCCCCCCCGAGCGGCGGCGCACCAAGACCACTTCACGGTCATCGACCGCGCGGTCCATCAGCGTCTTGAACTGCTCGCGGGCTTGGCTGTAGGTGGTTTCAATGGTCATGGCAAGTTCCTTTTTGTTGTACAGAATAATTGTACGGCAAGTGATGAACCCCGTTCGCGCCCGAAACAAATGAATTTGCTGTCGAACACAGAGACTTATGAAAGGTAAGCATTCGGACCCCATCGAGCCACACCTGCCGCCGAGCCATTACGATGTCCGCCATCAACCGTTGACCGATGCGGTTCGCAAGCTCACCGCATCCTGCGCGGGCTGGTCGGGATGTTGATGCGGGTGCCATCGGTGGACGCGGTGTCGGCTGACGCATCGAACGCCACCTCGACGCCCATCCGGGCAGCCACGATCTTGGCGATCGTGCCCATGTGTGACAAAGACATAATGACTCTCCTTTACGAAAATCGCCCCCACGGGCGCGGTTGATTTCGAAAGGGAGTAGTGCGGTCAGCAGGCGATAAAAGGGTATGCGGAATCTGGTGTTGAAGGTTGCCGTCAGATCCTGTCTGGATTGCTTCCGTAATTCGGATTGGCGTGTTTCGACAGGTCAGCGCCTTCACAGGCTGGTGTTGGGTTTACTAGAGACATTCACCGTTGCTTCATGACTGCTTGAAAGTCGACCATTGCGAGACATCCAGATTCGCCGCTCAATTCATGCTGAACGTCAGCTTTGTGGAAGCGACAGCAATGAGTGCTGTCGGCAAGTTTCAGTCATTCAGGCGTTTGGCCGAAAACCATCTCTTGAACGGCGACAGTTAAATCTGCACCGATAACAAAGGTAGGCGCAGATGGCCAACAATGGATTTCTCGTTGTCGTTTGGGGTTTATCTTTCCTTCTGATTCCAATTCACCCCTGTTGTCGCACTGATCGTCTCCGCTTGTGCCAGAAGGCTAGAATCCAGGAAAACCCATATACCCAGCGGGAGAAAGCATGACGTTGCCGCAATACCTGATACCTGGCGTGGTGGCCGCCTTTGTGTTGTTCCTGACGTTGGCATTCCTCGTTTGGTACTTGCGCCCGTCGCGACATCTGCGCCGCACACTCAAATCCGTCATCCCCGCCATCCAGTCGCTCAAGCCAGGAGCGGATACTGGCCCGGTTGAGCGCGACCAGGTGGCGAAAATCCTGGGACTGGATACGACCCTCGCCCACCTGTGGAGCGAATACACCGAGACCTTGCACGAGCAATACGACCATATAGACGGTATGCGGCGACTGGTCGCCGTCCGCGCCACGGTGCCCGCCGAAGTGTTTTTCAACACTCAGGTGCTGGTCGATACCCCGCTGAACACTGAATTTTTTCGCCACCTGCCGGGGTTGCTGACTGGCATCGGCATCATCGGGACATTCTCCGGGTTGATTCTGGGGTTGTCGGGGTTCGAGCCGACAGGCAGCGCCGAAGCGATCAAGGCCAGCCTGGGGGCACTTATGGATGGCGTAAGAGAAGCCTTCTACGCCTCTGCCTTCGCCATCTGCGCGGCGATGCTCATCACCTTCTTGGAAAAACGGGAACTCAACCGCCGCTACAAACAGGTCGAGCAACTCGCTCAGGCCATCGACTCACTCTACGAAGCCGGCGCCGGGGAAGAATATCTGGCACGCCTGGTCAAGGCGGCAGAGGAAAGCGCCACCCATACCGCCCAGCTCAAGCAGAGCTTGGTGGCTGATCTCCATCAGATACTGACCGACCTGACCGATAAGCAGATTCAGGTCCAACAGGAATCTGTTCAGACTGCACTGGCTCATCTCGAACGGATTGCCATCGCGGTCGAAAGCGGCACTCAACGTCAAGATTCCGCCGTCCAGAACATGGTCAAGGAATTGCTGGAGACCTTCATCAATGAGATGAAAGGAACCTTTGGCGGCCAGATGAACGGCCTGGGCGACATGATGAACAAGTCGGTCGAGTCAATGCGCGAGATGCAGGGTGAGTTTGGTAAGTTGGTCACCGACTTGCGACAGACCGGGCAGTCCAGCACTGAGGAGATGGGCAAAAAACTTGGTGAGATGATGGACCAAGCCGATACACGCCAGAAGTTGCTGGAGAACCAGATTGGATCGGTGGTCAAGGCGTTGGAGGGGCAACGTATCGAGGCGGCCAAAGCCGAACGACTGCACCTGGGCGAACTGGCGGACAAGACCAAGGTGTTTGTGGATGGGCTGTCGAGTGAAACAACGAAGTTATCTGCCGAAGTGCTGAATACCGCGCAGGCCATGGGCATGTCGATTGACAAGATGAATCTTGGCGCTCAGAAAATGCTGGACGCCGCCACCAAGTTCAAGGATGCCGGCCTGGCCGTTACAGGAGTTATGCAACAGGGCGTCTCAACCATGAGCGAACTCAGAGACGCCTCCACTCAAGTGAGTTCAGCTTCCAGGGAATTGGCCGGTATCTTGACCAATGCACAGAATGCTCAGCAAACCATGCAAGGGATGGTGTCCGCCCTGCAAAATCTGATCGACCAGACGAAACGCGAGGCGGGTGTCAGCAAGCACATTGTGGATGACATGAACAAGGTGGCCGTCACGTTGAAGCAGGTCGAACAGCAGACTCAGCAGTACCTCGCGCAAATGACGAA
>JAIFKV010000072.1 GCA_020049415.1 Betaproteobacteria bacterium | reverse complement strand
GCGTTTGCCGACACTCGTCGGCACAAAACCGACCAAGGTTGAACAGCCCTGACCAGGTTGCAATGTACGTCCCTGGCAACCATTGGAAGCGTCTTCCAGCACGAAATCCTCGGGGGCAATGATCGGGCAACCGAGCGCCATACACACGGACAGATCGCCGCCATCGACATAAACCTTGCCCAACGTGACCGGCTCACTGTTCTGGTTGAATACTGAAAAATATTGCGCCGCATAGTTGGCCTGCAGTGGAATCTTGCCAAAATCGTGATTCAAGTCCGGGTCGGTCACCACGACATCCGCCAATACCGGCAGACAAATGGCGGCACTGGCAAGGATGAAAGCCCTGATGATTCGTGTGATATGACGCAATGCCGGTATGTCGCAAATTTCGATAAGCATGACTTACTCCTGAATGTGAATGAAAACGTGCAAACAGCACAAGCGGGGGCTGGATCGGATATTTTCCGCTATTAAAAAACATTGTGACCCTGGCAAACCAGTCTTCGGGTAGAAAAACCTAATCAGCAAAGTATGAATCAGGCTTCATGGCGAGAAGATAGCCTTGTCTGCGGTAGCAGCCAGGTGAGTGATTGAAGAATCGGCCACAGCTGCCTTTGGCCGAGGAGATGCATTTTGTCTGCAGTCAGCCAAGTCCAGCTGTTCAGACTCTAATGGATTTACCCGCCAGAATGACTACAGATAGCCAGGACAAGGGACGTACCCGCTATGTAGCAGAGGCCAATTATTGCCCCTTGGGGCAATTGCGCAGTTTTACCGACCAACTATCATCCTGCTACTCCACGAACAATTTGTCGTGGAGCGTGGATACGGTAGGAATTGTCAGTGGCCCGAATTACTCAGCATTCGCCGCATGCAGCAGCAGGACCGGTAGCTCAAATAAGAGGCATTGTTGCCATCGTCGATGACGATCCGCAAATCTCCCGGGCGCTGGGTATGTGGCTTGAACTGCACAGCTTGCGTGCGACCCATCACACCTCGGCCGAGAGTCTGTTGCAGGTCATACATACCGAAGATGGTGTTGCGACTTTGCACATTGGTGTCAGCAACCCGGTGGTGTTCCCGCTGGTCGGTGCCGTACTCGATCTAAATCTTCCGGGCATCACCGGGATTGAACTGGCGACCCAGCTTCGTCAAATAATCCCCGAACTGCCCATCGCCATCATCACCGCCTTGCGCGACGAAGACCGCGTCCGTTACGGGAACCCGCCCCCGGGCATTCATTGTTTGAAAAAGCCTTTCGATCTCGACGCGCTGGAAGATGCGCTGTTTCCTCTGCTCCACTGATCTGGATTTAGCCAAACAAGCCCCATGTTCGCGCTCGACATCCGCACTACCTACCTGATTATTGGTCTGCTCTACCTGGTGCTGCCGGTGGTTGCCTGGATAGTACTGGCGGGGCAGCACACAAGGGCCGTGACCTACTGGTGCGGAGGAGGCCTGCTCGGCGGGGTGGGACTACTCCTGATCGGGTTGCGCGGCAGCGTACCGGATCTAGCTTCATTCGCTTTGGCGAACCTGCTCATCATGATTGGCAATCTTTGGCGCAATCAATCGTTGAGGATGGATTTGAATATTCCTTGGCGCACTCGCTGGGTAGTGCTTGCTGCGCTGGTATTTGTTTTGGTCTTTGAATGGATTCACCAAGGCTTACAGAATCCCCTCTTGCGTGTGATCTATGTGAATCTGGTTTGGACCGGAATGTTGGTACAACTCGTGCTGCTGGCCAGTCGCATCGCCAAGAAAGAAAATAGCCGCAGTGCGAAATGGATCGCTTCGGCGTATTTGCTGGTGGCAGCAAGCTTGGTATTGCGTATCGTATCTCTGATAACGGGGCATGCCAGCATTGATCTGATGGCAACCGGGCTCGACACTCAATTGATAAGTCTCACCGCAATTCTGGCTGCGGTGGTGGGACATTTCGGCTATGTGGGCCTGGCGCTGGATCGGTCGATGCGACGAGAAGTCAATGTGGCCGCCGCGCTGGCTCGCGACGAGGAAAGCCGCCGGCTGGGCGAGCAGATTGCCCAGTTGGATCGTCAGCGCAGTCTCGGCGAGATGTCTGCATCCCTGGGGCACGAACTCAATCAACCGCTGACCGCCATCCTGACAAATGCCCAGGTGGCCCAGCGTGGGCTGCAGGCGGGACGTTTTGATACAACACAACTCACCGAATTCATAGTCAAGATCATCCAGAATACCCAGCGCGCCAGCCAGATTATTGATCGCATCCGTGGCTTTATTCGTCCAGTGACCAACAAACGTGAGCCGGTCAACCTGGTCGACGTCGTCCAAGAAGTGGGCGACCTGGTTGCCAACGAGATGAATACGCACAAGGTACATCTTTCACTGGTCGCTGACAGTCAGCCGGTATGGGTCACGGGCGATCCGATCCAACTGTCGCAGATTGTCCTCAATGTTGTTCGCAATGCTTGCGATGCCTTATCGCAAGTGAACAACCGCGAGATTCGCATTGCTATTTTCAGTCGCGATGAACGCGCATTTCTACAGATTCGCGACACCGGCCCTGGTATAGACCCCGAAGTCCTTGGGCAGGCGGGTACGCCATTCTTCACCACCAAGCCCTCGGGGCTCGGCATGGGGTTGTCGATTTCCCGTTCCATCGCCGAACAGCATGGCGGCACGCTCACCATTACCAACGCCAACGGCGGTGGCGCGCAAGTTGAACTTGAACTCGCCGTCCTACCAGCGCCGACTTTTAAACAGGCGGCCAAATGACGACACCTACCGCTAGTCGCAGACCCATCACGGTGCAAGAACAGGAGTTCGCCGAACGCTGTGCGCGCGGCCGTGTGGTGGTAATTGACGACGATGCCGAAATCCTTGCTGCCCTGGCGGCCTTGCTCGATCTCGAAGGCTATGCCTGCGAAACCTATGGATCGGCACTGACTTATTTGCAGGTACTGAACTACAACCGGCCTTATTTTTCCGGACCGAGCTGCGTGTTGTGCGACGTCAAGATGCCGGAACTGGACGGCTTGGAGTTGCAAAGTCGCCTGACCGAACTTGATGATGCGCCACTGCTGCTGATGAGTGGCGCCAGCGGCGCGCAAGAAGCGGCGAGCGCCTTCCGCGCCGGGGCGCTGGATTTCCTCGTCAAACCCATTGACGCCGACACCCTGCTCATTGCGGTGGCCAAGGCGCTGGCAACCAGCACGGCACGACAGACCCAACGCGGGCGCCAAGCCGAACTTGCGCTGCGTATTGCCACCCTGACCGACCGGGAGCGCGACATCGCGCGCCGCGTGGCACAAGGCCAAACCAACCCCGCGATTGCCGAACAACTCGGCATTGCTTTGCGTACTGTGAAACTGCATCGCCAGCGCGCCCTGGAAAAAGTCGGCGCAAGCGGGACGGCGGATCTGGTACGTATTGCTGACGAAGGAAATTTGTAAGCATGAAAACCTATCAGCCCCGCATTCTGGCCATCGATGACGAGCAGGACAATCTGTTGCTCATCCGTCAGGCGCTACGCCAGATCGGCTATAGCGCCTGTGAAACGATGGCTGATCCGGTTCAGGCAGTTGCGCGATTTCATGCGGAAACTTTCGATCTTGTCCTGCTCGACTACAACATGCCGGTCATGAGCGGACTTGATGTGCTATCGGCAATTGCAGAGAAGTCGCGCGGGGAACAGATTCCGGTGGTGATGGTGACCGCCCAAGGCGACCGTGACGCCCGCCTGCTGACGCTCAATGCCGGCACCAAGGATTTTCTTGCCAAACCGCTTGATCTGGCCGAACTCACCTTGCGGGTGCATAACCTGCTGGAAACACGCGCTCTGCATTGTGAGTTGCGCCAGCAAAACCAGCATCTGGAAGAAAAGGTGTCGCTGTCGAAGAGCCTCATCGAGCGCATGGACGGTCAGATTGGCGTGATCAGCCAGCCAGGAGAGGGCAGCAAATTTTGGTTCGATTTGCCAGCGGCCAAGACGGAAACGTGCTGACATGACCAAGCCGAGTGCCCCCGTGCAAACACCCGGCTTGCTGACCGAGTCCGAGAGCCATTACCGTCGGCTCACGGCGACCGTCCCGGCGATGCTGTATGACTATGTCCTGAATCCGGACGGCAGCAACATATTTCTTTACGTCGGGCCACGATGCCGGGATATTCTGGAGCTGGACGAAAGCGACCTACTGGCTGACTCGGGTGCATTCTGGCGCTTGGTGCATCCTGATGATCTCCAGCGCCTCAAAGATGAAGACGTCTCCGCCAACCAGAAGGGGGAAACCTTTACTGCGGAATTCAGGATTACGACCCACTCCGGGCAATTGAAATGGATTCAGCTGTCGTCCAATCCGAATCCTGCCACGCCCGGCGAACCGTTGGTCTGGAGCGGCTTCATGCTCGACATCACCGCGCGCAAGACTACCGAAGTCGAACTTGAGAATTATCGAAATCTGCTGGAGTCCAGCAGCCGCTTGCTGCAGCAGGTCACGGCGCAGGTGCCCGGCATGGTGTATCAATACCGATTACGATCCGATGGCAGTTCCTGTTTCCCATACGTCAGCGAAGGCATTCGCGACATCTATCGGCTGATACCGGACGAGGTGCGCGAGGATGCAGCCAAGGTGTTCGCTTTGTTGCACCCGGACGACTTGGCCGCTGTAACGGCATCGATTCAAGAGTCGGCGCTGAGCGGTCAGTTGTGGCGGCAGCGTTACCGCGTGTGCTTTGCCGATGGCACAATACGCTGGCGGCAAGGCAGTGCCATGCCCAAAAGCGAAGCCGATGGCGCTTGCTTGTGGCATGGATTTATCAGCGATGCAACGGCAGACGTTGCTGCAGAAGGCGAGTTGCGGCTGGCGGCCAGTGTCTTTGCCAACTCGCAGGAGGGCATCACCATCACCGATGCCGGAGGCTTCATCGTCGATGTCAATCCAGCATTCACGCGTATCACCGGTTACGAACGCGACGAGGTACTTGGCCGCACGCCGAAGATGCTGAGTTCCGGTCACCAGGATGCGGCCTTTTACGCCCGGATGTGGCAGTCGCTACATGAAACCGGTGCCTGGCGCGGTGAGATATGGAATCGCAACAAGTCAGGCGAGGTCTATCCCGAGCTGCTTTCCATCGCGGAGGTTAAGGATGACGCCGGTCAGATCCTCAATTACATCAGAAGCTTCTCGGACATCACGAATTTAAAAGAGCGCGAGGCCCAGCTTGATCGCATTGCCCACTTCGATCCACTGACCGAACTGCCCAACCGTCGCCTGCTCAGTGACCGTCTGCGCCAAGCCATCGCCCATACCCGGCGCACCGGTAAGATCATGGCCGTCTGCGTGCTCGACCTCGACAATTTCAAACCGATCAATGACAGTTTGGGCCACGCGGCGGGCGACCAGGTGTTGATCGAAGTCGCGCAGCGTCTGTCTCTCTGTGTGCGCGAAGGCGACACCGTCGCCCGTTTGGGTGGGGATGAGTTTGTGCTGCTGTTGGTGAATCTGGCCTGGGTGGAAGAATGCGATGCCATCTTGATGCGCATGCTGGAAACCGTGACGGCACCGGTGAGTTACAACGACCGTCTGGTCTCGGTCTCGGCCAGTATCGGCGTCACCTTGTTCCCGCAGGACCCGGTGGATGCCGACTTGTTGCTGCGTCACGCCGACCACGCCATGTATCTCGCCAAGCAGGCAGGCCGCAACCAGTATCGCCTGTTTGATGCCGAGCACGACCGACTGGTGCGCGCGCATCGACGTCTGATCGAGGATTTGGCGGAAGCCCTGGTGCGGGAGCAGTTCATTCTCCACTACCAGCCCAAGGTGGACATGACGACAGAGCGAGTGGTCGGGGTCGAAGCCCTGATCCGCTGGCGCCACCCCGAACGGGGGCTACTGGCGCCGGCAGAATTCCTCTATGCGGTAGCCGGCTCGGAATTGGAAATTCCGCTCGGCGAATGGGTCATCGGCAGTGCGATCAAGCAGGTGGCTGCATGGAAGGCACAAGGCTTGTCGCTGCCGGTCAGTATCAATCTTGCGGCGCGCCACTTGCTGCACCCGGGTTTTACGGAGCACCTGGCCGCAGCACTGTCGCATCACCCAACGGTCTCAGGCAAGGATCTGGAAATCGAGATTATTGAATCGTCAGCGCTGACAGATATTGAGCAAGCCAGCAGCCTCATCAAAGCCTGCCAGGCACTTGGTGTCCGCATCGCGCTGGGCGATTTCGGCACTGGTTATTCGTTCCTGTCGTATTTCAAACATTTACCGGTGGATGTCCTGAAGATTGACCAGACGCTTATTCGGGACATGCAGAATGACCCGGAAGACATGGCCATCGTTGAAGGTGTCATCAGGCTCGCCAAGGCTTTTGGTCGCGAGGTGATTGCCGAAGGTGTGGAAAATATCGAGCAAGGCAGTTTGCTGATTCATCTGGGTTGCCGCCTGGCCCAGGGTTATGCCATCGCCCGCCCGATGCCGGCAGATAGCTTGTTGAATTGGATCGCGCATTGGCAGTGTGATCCCAGTTGGAAAATGATGGCTGGTTTACCGCTAGCCCGGGAAGACCTGGCCTTGGTTGTCGCAGAAAGCAGTCATCAACAATGGGTGAATCAGTTGATCGCTTATCTTGAGACTGATGCCGCCGATTCGCAGCCTCCCCCGGATGGCGGAACCTGCCGTTTCGGCCGCTGGCTCGCTGGGCAGGGACGCACGCAGTATCAGCATCTACCCGAATTTGGTGAGATCGAAACCTTGCACAAAAGTATCCATGCGCTTGCCGATGAGATCGTCAAACAACACGCAGAAGATGCCGCTGGCGCTCGCGATCGCATCGACGAGATTAAGTTGCTACGTGATCGGGGGGTCGAGAAGATTGGTGAGTTGATTGCGACAGTATTGACCTCGGCAATGAAATGAGGCCCCCAATTTCGATTGATGGGGAGAGACTGCGCGACAGGCATTGATCGTAATCGAACTACTTGAGCCAAATCGGATTTTGATAGTCTGATAGCCAAACTAGCTTGGCGAATGTCTTCTAACAGTTGCTGATTCTGTCATTCGATAACGACAACTGACCGTCCGCTCTGGCCAAATCCGCCTTTAAAACCACACCAACGCAAGCCACCGAGGCTGATTGACCTTCGCCGGATGAGCCGTAACCAAACCAGCAGCCTGGATGTAGTTCTGCGGAATCCGGGTATTACCCAGCGCAACTCGGGATTCCGTTCTGCTGCATCCAGGCCATGAATCTGCTCAGGAAATGCGAAAAGCAAAGAATTGCACCTGAATCAAATAATCGGAACTGAATATTGCCCGCATCAGTCAAGGCTGCGGTCTTTGCGCGCTGTAATTCAACGCTTACCTCCACCAACAGCGTCGACGCCAGATTCCTCTGGGGTTCGACTGGTTTCCAGTTCGTGCGCTGTCGGTTGGTATCTTCCCGTGTTGCTTTTAATCGGCAATTCTATTTTTTGAAAATCAACAAAAGGATCAACATGTTGCGGAATTTCATGATTTTATCAATGGTCGCCCTGAGCGGTTTACAAGGTTGTACCGCGCAAATTGAAGACACCCGACCGGGACAACCGGTCAAAACCCGCCAAATAGCCTTCCAGGAAATCCTGAAGACGTTTGAACCCATGGGCGTGATGTTGCGCACGGATGGTTATGAACCGGACAGATTCGCAGATCTCGCCGCCGAATTAATGATGAAACGTGAAGCTCCTTGGGTTCATTTCGCACCCGATACCGACTATCCGCCGACCAAAGCACAGGCAGTCGTCTGGACTCAAGCGGATGAATTCGAGCAAAGAAAACTAGCGTTCCTTGCCGCCACCGAGGCACTGAATACTGCGGCTAAAACCAAAAACAAAGATCAAGCCAGTTCGGCTTATTTCAAAGCCTATGACACCTGCCAGTCATGTCACGATCAGTTCAAGAAAAGATAGGCATTCCATTGTTTCGATTTCATTCCCGCGTCAGCGGGAATCACCGCGAACCGGGCGGCTGACTTGTCCTCCGCCCAGCTTCAACTTAGTAAG
Organism: Betaproteobacteria bacterium; assembly: GCA_020049415.1. Lineage (GTDB taxonomy): Bacteria > Pseudomonadota > Gammaproteobacteria > Burkholderiales > Thiobacillaceae > PFJX01. Next base: position 1,262 of record JAIFKV010000072.1, on the reverse strand, counting down.
TCTTGTATGGCAGGAACTTGCCGTTCAGCACGATGTTGACGCGATCGCCCTTGGGATCGGCGACGCGCTGAATATCCATCGAAAAGTCGATCGCGCTCATGATGCCGTCACCAAACTCCTCATGAATCAATGACTTGATCGTGGTGCCATAGACCATGATCAATTCATAGAAACGATAGACCAGCGGATCGGTCGGCACTGCACTGGGCAACGAACCTTTGTAGGGCACGACTTGCAATTGCACGACGGCATCCTCGGGCAGGTCGAGCAGCTTGCCGATTATTTCGGCTTCTTCCCTGGTGAACGTCATCTGGCCCATGCAACCGGCGGTAGTCCATTCCTTGCTGTGGCCGACAGCTTGAGCAATCGCTTCCCACTTGATGCCATTCTTGAGTTTGTTGGTGATGATCAGTTCAGTAACTTCGTTGCGGTTCATCGTGGTTCTCCTTGAGTAAAAATTCAGGCCGCGACCGGCATGGCCGGTTGATGTAAATGGCGCACGCGCGCGCCGGGTTCAGGTACCACATCGGCATCCGGTTCCAGACCAGGACGCACCTGCGGCGGATGCATCGGGTCGTAGCCGGCAGGCACGTTGTTGCGGAATTCCTTCGAACGCGTCACCAGAAAATCGACCAGGTGGTTGCGGATGCGGTAATAGTGCGGATGCTTGTGCACATCGTGGCGGCTGCGATCGCGCGGCAGCGTGTTGACCACGATCTCGGCGATCTTGGCGTGCGGGCCGTTGGTCATCAGCACGATCTTGTCGGCGAGCAGAATCGCTTCATCGACATCGTGGGTGATCATGAACACGGTCTGATGGGTTTCCGCGCAGATGCTCACCAGTTCATCCTGAATCACGCCACGGGTCAGTGCGTCGAGCGCGCCGAACGGCTCATCCATCAGCAGCATCTTGGGCTGGATGGCAAAAGCGCGGGCAATGCCGACACGCTGCTTCATGCCGCCGGAAAGCTCGGCCGGTTTTTTGTCCTCGGCACCGGTCAGATGCACCAGGTCGATGTACTTCTGCGCTTGCCCCTTCCACTGGTCGCGGGTGTATTCCGGCCACCGCGATTTCACCGCGAAGACGATGTTCTCCATCACCGTCAACCAGGGCATCAGCGCATGGCTCTGGAACACCACGCCGCGATCCAGGCTGGGGCCAGACACTTCCCGCTCGTCCATGATCACCGTGCCGCTGGTGGCTTCATCGAGGCCGGCCAGCACGTTCAGGATGGAGGATTTGCCGCAGCCGGAATGGCCGA
>JAIFKV010000088.1 GCA_020049415.1 Betaproteobacteria bacterium | reverse complement strand
CGATACCGCCGGTTCCGGCCGTGTGCCGGCGGCGTTCAACAATCTGATCGGGCACAAGCCCAGTTGCGGCGCGCTCTCGACGCGCGGCGTGGTGCCGGACTGCCGTTCGCTCGACGCGGTGTCGATCTTCGCGTTGACCGCCGAGGATGCGGAACGCGTGCTGGCGGTGGCCGCCGGTCATGATCCGCAAGACGCATATTCGCGCCCGCTCGCCGCGCACGGCTTCGATTTCGGCCGCGCCACCGGCTTCCGCTTCGGTGTGCCGATGACGAAAGACCTGGAGTTTTTCGGCAATGCCGACGCAGCCCGGCTGTTTGGCGAATCGGTGGAAAAACTGCAATCGCTCGGCGGCACGCCGGTGGAGATCGATCTCGCACCGTTTCTGGAAACCGCCCGCCTGCTCTACGGCGGCGCCTGGGTCGCGGAACGCTATCAGGCCATCCGCGACTTCTTCGACGCGCAGGCCGATCAGGTTTTCCCGCCGGTGCGCGAGATCATCGCCGGTGGCAAAACACAAAGCGCCGCCGATGCCTTCGCTGGGCAATACCGGTTGCGCGCATTGAAAGCCCAGTGCGACACCGTCTGGAACGACATCGACGTGCTGCTGACGCCCACCGCCGGCACGATCTATCGCATCGAGGAAATGCAGGCCGACCCGATCCGCCTGAACGCCAATCTGGGTTATTACACCAACTTCATGAATTTGCTCGACCTCGCTGCCACCGCCGTGCCCGCCGGTTTTCAGGCGGATGGATTGTCGTTCGGCGTCACGCTGATCGCGCCGCCGCATCAGGATGCGCCCTTGCTGCATCTGGCCGCGCGATTACAGCGGGCAACCAACGACCAACTCGGTGCCACGCAACACCCCTTGCCGCCGCCGGAAACCCTATCGCTGTTGCCCAGCGGTCAGATCAAGGTTGCCGTGGTCGGCGCACATCTGTCCGGTCTGCCGCTGAATTTCCAGCTCACCCAACGCAACGCCCGTCGGGTTGCGGCCACCCAGACCGCGCCGAAATACCGCTTCTACGCGCTGCCCGACGGCAAGCGACCCGGCCTGATCAAAGTCGCCGAAGGTGGCGCGGCGATTGAATGCGAAATCTGGGAAATGCCGGTCAGCCAGTTCGGCTCCTTCGTCGCCGGCATTCCGGCGCCGCTCGGCATCGGCAAGCTGGAGCTGGCTGACGACACGCTGGTGAACGGCTTCATCTGCGAAGGCCTCGGCGTGACCGAGGCGCAGGACATTACCGAATATGGAGGTTGGCGCGCTTGGTTGGCGGCGCAAAAGGGATAAATCCACCGACTCGAAAACACCGCCGCGCAACCGAATAACCGGCAAGTTTTGCCAGCGTGTCGGCTGCGCTAATCGGTAGTCACATCCTGCAAATCAACTTCGACCCGGTTGCGCCCAGCGTCCTTGGCGCGGTAAAGCGCCTTGTCCGCGCGCACCAGCGCGGTACTGACCGAATAGTCGTCGCCATACAAGATCGTGATGCCAAAGCTGGCGGTCCATTGCAAACGGGTATCGCCAAGTTGCAGCGAAGCCGCTTCGACGTCCTTGCGGATGCGCTCCGCCACCTGCATGGCTTCTTCGATCGGCGTCTCGGTCATCATCAAAACGAACTCTTCACCACCGATGCGCGCAATGATGTCCACCGCGCGCATCGATTTCTTCAGAATATCGGCGAACGCCATCAATACCTGATCACCGATGGCGTGCCCCCATTGATCGTTGATGCGTTTGAAAAAATCGATATCGATCATCGCCACTGCCAGGGGGTGGCCATAACGCCGCGCGCGCAGCAATTCATCGGAAGCCCGCTCCATGAAAGCGCGCCGATTGCACAGGCCGGTGAGCGAATCTATTCGAGCCTCCTGTTCCGCCCGGGATTTGGCCTGGCGCAACTCCAGCGTCGCGGCATCGATGCGCTGCTGCATTTCAATTTGCGTCAGCTTGACGCCCTCCGCCATCTGGTTGATGACGTTGGCCAGCGGCTGAAATACCTCGCCCTGAATGTTCTCGATGCGCGCATCGAGTTCACCCTTCCCCATCGCCTCGACGCCCTTGATGATGCGCGAGAGCGGACGGATCACACCGCGCGCAAGCCGAATCATCAAGATGATGCTGAGCAGAATGGCGGCGGTGATCACCACCGCGCCCAGTATCAGCATGTTATTGCGCACGCTATCCAGACGCTGCAGCGATACATCCAGCACGACATACCCGAGCGGTACCAGCGGATCGTCCGCCGCTGACGCCGCCCCCGGCCGAATCATGTCATCGATATAAATCGGCGTCGGCACCACCGGCAGCACCAAATGCCAGCGCGGGTCATCGTGTTCCTGTCTCCAGGTCAGACTGAGCGGTGGCGTTCCGGTGAAGCCGTGGGCCTCGCCGGACTTGACCAGCACAACGCCACGAGGATCGGTAATACCGACCCCGAGCAGGTCCGCATCACCACCGCCAATGCTGTCGAGCATGCCACTCAGGCTTTGCACATCGCCCGAGAACAACGGGATTTCAGCGGCGGTCGCCAACTGCCTGGCGGTAGCGGTGACGCGTTCGCGTAACGCCGATTCCAGCGTCTGTTGCGTCCAGTTCCACCAGAACACCCCCAACGTAGCCGCCATCAGCAATGACGGCAGCACTGCGGCAAGCAACAAACGCAGGCGAAAATCGACCCGTTTCATCGCGCCCCCTCTTCACCGCGCAGTTGTTTGGTCAGCAACGCGGCATCCAGGTTCAGATTCAGAGAGCGGGAAACATTGGCATTCACCAGCACCTCGAATTCGGCTGGCGCACGCGGCGCTGGCAGTGCATTTCCGGATAACGCGGCATGCGCCATCCGCGCACCTTCCTCGCCGATTTGCGTGGGTGAACTGACTATTGCCAGCGCCGCCCCCGCCTTGACAAACGAGGCGGAATAACCCACTACCGGCACTCCCCGTCGATACGAAGCGAGAAGGATGAATTTCGCGGTCTGGTTGTTGATCGCTTCCGCGTCCGGCAACGCCAGGAATACATCGGATTGCGCCAACACGCTTTTCACCGCCTCCGGCAACGCCGACTTGTCCTCGATGACCTCGAATACCGGCTCCATGCCCACCCGGCGCAGGGCGCGCACAAGTTCTCCACGATATCGCGCCGATGTCGGCCCCAATACCATGCCGACCCGAACTCTTCCCGGGAAGGCGGCGCGCAACAGCGCGGCCTGGCGCGAAAAAGGTTGTTCGAAATAAACGCCGGTCAAGCATCCGGCGGAAGCATTGCAGATCGTATCCAGCATGCTACGTTGCGCCATCACAGCGACGATGCGTGTTTTTCCGGCGCTTTGCCGCAACTCATCCAAGGCCAAGCCGCCCACCGTGATCAGCAATCTTGGCGCCGAGGCGTTGAAATTGAATTCGCTCCAATCGCCGACCCGCAGCCCAACATCAGGCAGGCTCCGGCGCAAAGCATTGGCCACCTCTAAATAAACAGGCTCTTTGCCACTGAGGGCAACCCAGATCGTATCGGCCCAGACTTGCGACGAAAAGAATAGCGATAGCGCCGCCAGGCAAAGCCCGCCGCCTAGAAATAATGGGCGCAGTACTCCGATCAGGTGGTAGAACATTGCCCGACACAGTGCTCGACACAGGCCGATAGCCGACAAAGCCGCACAAGCGAATTTATCAAAAACATACAAAACACCGTAAAACCACGATAAGTCTCCCCTGTATTATCAATTTGCATCGTCAATGGTGGGTTGCCGGTAAGCAAGACCCTATGTAGCATCTGATCAGACATGCCACACCACCCGAGATTACTTGTCACCTCACTGTCTTGCAATGCACCCCATGATTTCCCCTAAATTATCACGTCGTAAACTTGGCCTGTGCCTCACCTTGCTGGCGCACGGTGCTTTTGCGGGCGACTTCGACAAGGCGGAAGGCGATTTCCTCTCCGAACTGCCGCTGGTCCTCACCGCCTCACGCATATTGCAGTCTCCGCTGGACGCGCCGGCGCCAGTTACGATCATCGACCGGGAAACCATCCTGGATTCGGGTTTTACGGAAATACATGACATTTTCCGTTTGGTACCAGGTTTCCTGGTTGCCGATTGGCCCAACGGCTCACCGGTGGTGGTAAACCAGGGCATGGGCGATGCCCACTCCCGCCGGCTGCTGGTTCTGCTCGATGGCCGCGCACTATATGACCCGTTTCAGGGCGGCGTCGACTGGCAAGACCTGCCGCTGCGCATGGAAGACATCGAGCGGATCGAAGTGGTGCGCGGTCCCAATCCGGCGAGCTACGGCGCCAACGCCTTTCAAGGTGTCATCAATATCATCACCCAGTCGCCGCTGGGCGAGAACGAGCAAGGCCTGGTAATGCGGGCTGGCAAACGCGATATCGGCGATCTCTATGCCTATCTGGCGCGCGGCGACGGCAATATCGACTGGCGCATCAGCGCGTCGGCGCGACAAGCGACCAACTTTCGTGACCTCGGTGGCGCACGCGAAGAAAACGAGGCCATCAAGCGCCAGGCATTCAATGGTCAGTTGAAATGGAATCTGAGCCCTTCCGATGAATTGAGTTTTCAACTCGGCCTCAGCAACGGCGACAACGAGATTGGTCAAGTTGGCGAAGCCAGTGACCCGGCCCGCACCGAGACGGTACGAAACACCTTTTTTGATGTCGGCTGGAAGCGTTTTTATGCCGACAATTCTGAAATCTCGCTGCGTTACTATCATTACGGACGTTCCACCCAAGACCAGTACAACGTTTACCAGACTTATGTTCCCCCGGTTGGCTCCCCGCCCTCCCCCGCGTCACTCAGCATCCAGGGCGACATCGAGGTTCGCCGCGATGATCTGGAACTACAGCAGATCCATACCTGGTCCGACAGCTTGACCAGCTTGTGGGGGCTGGGTTTGCGTCACGATGCCGCCGAGTCTCCCGGCTCGCTCACCGGCCTTGGCAGCGTTGGCGGCTGGCAATGGCAAGCGTTCGGCAACCTGGACTGGAAAGCGTCTCCCGATTGGCTGGTGCATACCGGTGGCATGCTGGAAAAGCATTACAACACCGACTTGCTGTTCTCTCCGCGATTGGCCCTGAACTACCTTGTGTCACCCGCGCAAAGCCTGCGCTTCAGCGCCGGTCGCGGTTATCGAGCGCCCACCATCCGCGAGTCCGACGCTCGTGAAATGGTCACCTGGAGCGGCGGCGTCGCCGACCTCGACTTTTACGCCTATCGCAACTTGGAGCCGGAGAAGCTTGATTACGCCGAATTAGGCTATATCGCTTATCTGCAACCAATGGGCTTGCGCCTCGATGCGCGCATGTATTTGAACAAATACAGCAATTTCATCGACGAGCAATCGTGCTTCCTCGATCCGGAAACGCTGAGCACCGTGCCCACCCCTGGCTTCAATTGTGCATTCCCGCCGCCAGAAGGCTACGAACGGCCCCTTGGATACACCGGCAAACCTTGGTTGTATTCGCCGTATCCCGGAAATACCCAATACCAGACCGATTCGCTCTATACCAGTGCCCGTTTCGGCCACTATAAATCGTTCTACTTCCTCAACGCCGGAAATATTCGCGTCCAGGGTGGCGACCTTGGCCTGGACTGGAAACACCCCGCCTGGGGACGCTTCCGCATCAGCCATGCCATTACCCGTATCAACTCCAGCGGACCCAATTCCAACCCTGAGCGCGACAAAGACATGGAAACATCCGCGCCGCAACACGCCACCAGCCTGCTCTGGTCAAAGCGGTTTTCGCACGGTCTCCGCGTCAGCCTGGGCGGCTACTGGGTAGGCGAAATGATATGGCCCAACGATGGAGACATCCAACCGGCCTACCGGCGCTTCGACTTGAATATTGGCAAGACACTGAAACTGTTTGGCAAACATGACGAGCTATCGCTCACCGTGCAGAATTTCAACACCGAGCATAGCGAGTTCAGAGAAGAGTTCCGGGTCGAGCGGCGCACCATTCTGACCTACCGCGTCAACCTCTGAGCCTCGCCGCGGCAGCGTCGTCGCAATCTCGCGGCGACGCGCCAGCCGACCACCGCTAGCCGGAAAAGCCCCGCCTGCCGCTATAATCCGCGCCAATAAAAGGTGTATTCCCATGACTCGTTCGCAAGACCCCAAATCCCATCTCGTCGCATTGTTCCAGCATGCTGCCAGCCAGTTCGCCAAGGCCGAACACCTGAGCATCGAACTGGAGCGGCCGAAGCAAGCCAGCCATGGCGATTTCGCCTGCAACGTGGCAATGCAACTGGCCAAAGCGCTCAAACGCAATCCGCGCGAAGTCGCGCAGTCCATCATCGCCTCACTGCCGGCATCTGATCTGGTCGAGAAAACCGAAATTGCCGGCCCCGGTTTCATCAACATCTTTCTCAAGCCGGCCGCCTGGCAGAACGTCGCCCTGCAAACACTGCAAGCCGGCGAAGAATATGGCCGCAGTGGAGTAGGTCAGGGCAAGAAAGTCCAGATCGAATTCGTCTCCGCCAACCCGACCGGACCATTGCATGTCGGCCACGGCCGCGGCGCGGCATTCGGCGCCAGCCTGGCCAATGTGCTCGGCCATGCCGGCTACCAAGTGCAGCGCGAGTATTACGTCAACGATGCCGGCCGGCAGATGGACATCCTGGCGCTGTCGACCTGGCTGCGTTATCTGTCGCTCGGCAACCAGTTCGTGCCGTTTCCCGCCAATGCCTATCAAGGCGACTACGTCAGCGCCATGGCGGACAGCATTTTCGCCCTGCATGGCGAGCGCTACATGCGCTTGGCGGCGGCGGTAATCGCAAATGTTCCAGATGCCGCCAGCGACCCGGAAGGTCATCTCGACGCCCTGATCGCCAACGCCAAAAACCTGCTCGGCGCGGATTACGCCTATGTTCACGGCCATGCGCTGGAAGAACAACTGGGCGACGGCCGCAATGATCTGACCGAATTCGGCGTCATCTTCGACACCTGGTTTTCCGAGAAAACCCTGCACGAATCCGGCCTCATCGACAAAGCCGTCAAACAACTTCAACAGCACGGTCACATCTACGAACAAAACGGCGCGTTGTGGTTTCGCTCGACCGTTTTTGGCGATGAAAAAGACCGCGTGGTACTGCGCGAAAACGGCATCTATACCTATTTCGCCGCCGACATCGCCTATCACCTGAACAAATTCGAACGCGGTTTCGACCGAGTCATCGACGTCTGGGGCGCCGACCACCACGGTTATATATCCCGTGTCAAAGGCGCGCTGACCGCCGCCGGCGCAGACCCCGACCGGCTCACCGTCACCCTGGTGCAATTCGCCGTGCTTTGGGAAGGCGGACAAAAGAAATCCATGTCCACCCGTTCCGGCCAGTACGTCACCCTGCGCGAACTCCGGCACGAAGTCGGCAACGACGCCTGCCGCTTCTTCTACGTCCTGCGCAAGTCGGATCAACACCTCGACTTCGACCTCGACCTGGCCAAATCACAAAGCAACGACAACCCGGTTTATTACATCCAGTACGCTCATGCCCGTATTTGCAGCGTACTCAGCGCCTGGGGCGGCATCGAAGCCGATCTCGTCGACGCCAATAGCGCGCGTCTGCAACATCCGCAAGAACTCGCCCTGCTGCGCCGCATCGCCGAATTCCCGGAAACAGTCGCCGCCGCCGCGCGCGATCTGGCGCCGCACAGCATCGCCTATTACCTGAAAGACCTGGCCGCCGAATTGCATGGTCTGTACGCCAGTTGCCAGTTCCTGGTCGACGACGAAGAACTCAAGCTTGCGCGCCTGTCGCTGATCGCCGCGACACGTCTGGTACTACGCAACGGACTGGCCCTGTTGGGCGTTTCTGCGCCAGAAAGAATGTCTCGCGAGGCTGCCAGACCCGGCGCGGAAACCCCGCCAGCGGAAATTGGCTCGACCCAGCAGAACCTTGCTTAAGTGACCACTCGCAAAGCACCAGGCAACCCCCGCCGCGACACCACAAAGTCGTCAACGGGAACAGGTGGAAACCTGCTGACCGGCCTGTTTATTGGCATCGTGGTCGGCCTTGTCGTTGCCGCCGGACTGGCGTGGTACTTCTACAATCGCACTCCCGCCTATAAAACAACTGAAGTCGACACCCCGACCCAGAGCGAGGACGATGGCGAGGCTCGGCAAAAGCCCCCCGCCACGAAGAAGTCCCCCGCCGAAAACAACGCCAAAGAACCCAAGCCCAAACCCGCACCGATTCCCGCCCCAACCACCGCCCCGGCAACCGAGTCCAGCACGCCCAAGCCGAGAGTCGATTACACCTTCTACGGCATCTTGCCAGGCGACGATTCAAGCAAGCAGGCACTCCCCGCGCCAACCCCGCAACCGAGCAAAGACATCTGGTGGCTCCAGGTCGCGGCACTGAAAAACCAGGCCGAGGCGGACAAACTCAAAGCGAAACTGACGCTGCTCGGCCTCAATGTCGCGATGCAGAAAATCGACAGCGGCGGCACCGAGCTTTACCGAATTCGGGTCGGCCCTTACAGTCGAGAAGACGATGCGTTCGGCGATCTGGACACCCTGGCCGAGAACAATTTCGAGCCAAGGTTATTCAAAGACCCCTCCCCCCCAAAAAACCAGGAGAAACCATGAAATTTCTGGCAATACTGTTCGCGCTCGGCGTTACCCTCATCGCGCCGCCCGCCACCGCACTGGAAGAAGGCAAGGACTACACCCTGCTCTCCCCGGCACAGCCCACCAGCGTCAAACGTGGACAAGTCGAAGTACTCGAGTTTTTCTGGTACCGCTGCCCGCATTGTTACAGCCTGGAACCCGACCTTGACGCCTGGGCCAAAAAGCAGCCCAAGCACGTCGTCTTGAAGCGCATCCCGGCCATCCTCAACGACAACTGGAGCGCCATGGCACGCGTCTATTACGCGCTTGAAGCCATCGGCATGAGCCACAAACTCCATGCCGATGTTTTCAATGCAATCCACCAACAAGGCATGGACCTCACCGCCCCCGAAACCTTCTTCGACTGGGCCGTCACCAAAGGCGTCGACCGCAAGAAACTCGCCACCGCCTACAACAGCTTTGCGGTGGAAACCCAAGTCAAGCGCGCGCAACAATTGACGCGCGACTACAAACTGACTGGCGTCCCCGCAATTGCCATCAACGGCAAGTTCACCACCTCCGCCTATATGACCGGCAGCCACCCCGAACTTTTCAAAACCGTGGATGCCCTTATTGCGGAACAACTGAAACGCAAGTAATTTGCACCCTTCAACCTCAGCCCGGATGGTGAAATAGGTAGACACAAGGGACTTAAAATCCCTCGGCGCAAGCCGTACCGGTTCGATTCCGGTTCCGG
>JAIFKV010000188.1 GCA_020049415.1 Betaproteobacteria bacterium | reverse complement strand
GGCGGTTCCTGGTGTTGCACCGCCCAGCGTCTATCTCTACCAAAACGCAACGCTTCAACCGGTCGGCTGGTTAAGCGATTTCGCCACACAAGCCCATTGCGAGTAAGGCGGCAGCGACAATACTGTGGCGATTCGCGACAGTGAGGGTTTTGTGCGGTTGTTTCATGAATCCTCACACGCCCTCGCTTGTCCCTGTTTGCACAGGAAATTCCGGGAAGTAGTGGGGTAGTTATTGATACACCCAACTTGGCGGAGTTGTTGTTAGCGCTTTAGTGCTGGCAAATTTGTCCTGACCCTTGCGGGGAACGGCCACGCGCGTCGTCGCGCCTTGCCAGCCGACCTGGCAGGCCTTCACTCGGACGCGATCAACCGAGTATTCAAGGTTGAAAGGTCGGCTGGTTGTGCGGCTATCTGTTTTTTTGGGGTAAGGCATGAGTACAAACATCGATTTCAAGCTGTCATCGCTTTCTCACACCGGGCTGATTCGCACTCACAACGAAGATAGCGTGTTGGTGGATGAGAAATTGGGGTTGTTTCTGGTTGCCGATGGCATGGGTGGGCATTTGGCCGGGGATGTCGCTAGTCAGATGGTGGTCAGAATTGTCCAGGAACAACTTGCTGCGTCCTGGCAGACTGCTTCTGAAAACCCTGACACAGCGCTTCGCGCGGTTCGAGATGCCTTCAATGCGGCCAATACGAAGATTCGCGAGGTTGCGCAATCCGACAAAAACAGCGAAGGCATGGGCTCGACGTTGGCCATGTTGCTGAGGCGCGGCCAACATGCAATGTTGGCGCATATCGGTGATTCGCGTATTTACCGGTTGCGTAACCATCGTCTGGAGGCGCTGACCCGGGATCATTCTTTGTTGCAGGCGCAGGTCGGGGCTGGAGTGATCAGCGGCGAGGAGGCGCGTTTTTCGCATAACCGCAACCTGGTCACGCGTGCGTTGGGTATGGCCGATCTGGCACGGATTGACACCAGTGAAGTCGAAATCATGCGCGGCGACCTGTTCCTGATATGCAGCGATGGACTCAACACCATGGTCGATGACAGCGATATTGAGTTGGTCTTGTTTGAGTTGCAGGCCAATTTGCCTTTGGCAGTGAGGTGTCTGGTCGAGATTGCCAACGACAATGGCGGACACGATAACGTCTCATTGATCGCTGTCCGCTTCGATCAACCGGTGGAAGTCACCAAGCCCAGTTGGTTCGCACGCTTGCTTGGCTGGTTTACGGGCCGATGAAAGGTCAATGTATGACTGGCTGTCAGTCAATTCCTGAACAGGAGAAATTTCATGTCCAAACTGGTTATTACCCATCCCGAAAAGACGCCGGCACATGTGCATATCGGTGAGCATCGCATGCTGATTGGTCGTGGCGCGCACTGTCAGGTGGTGCTGGAAGGCGCTGCCATTAGCAAGGAGCACGCGGCCATTCTGAACATGGGCAATGATGACATCCTCGAAGACTTGGGAAGTACCAATGGCACGTTGGTGAACGGCGAAGCGCTGAAAGCACGCTACGTGCTGCATAACCGCGATCTGATCGGGATCGGTGATTATCGGCTGCAATATGTGAATCAGCGTGCTCAGAAAAACATGGATTTTGACAAGACCATGTTGTTCGACGGCGCCCCGGCCGATGTGCTCGCGGAGTTGGGAAGCGCTTCGCCAGCGAGGCCGAATTTGGCGCGCTTTGCCCGGGTAGAGCGGCCGCGTGCCTGCCTGCGCTGGCTTGAGGGCAAATTGAGCGGCCAGACAATTGAACTCGATCAGGTTCTGCGCCGGATCGGGGCTGACGGAACACAAACCGCAGTGATTCTGCGGCGTCCACAGGGCTATCAATTGATCGGTGATGAAGGCGCCACCGGGGTCAGGTTGAATGGCAACCCGATTGGCGAGGAATGGCGCATGCTGGCCAACAACGATGTCATCGAAGTAGGTGCAAATCGTTTTTCTTTCTTGATTGAAGACTGATTTCGGATATTCGGAAACGATAACCGCCTCTGTATCGCCGGTCGCCAGATACTCCAGAACGGTCTGCACTGCGATGCGGCTTGCATTGAGGGGATTTCATAGGCAGATTGCGCAGTCCTTTAATCACTAGCCTGGCCGGAAACGGTCGGGCTTCCGCCGCGCCATGAAATCCAACCCAAAATCTGCTGCTCTCGGCTTTGCTACTCGCGCCATTCATCTGGGTTACGACCCGATGCAATGCGAGGGTGCGCTGGCGCCGCCGGTGTATCTGACTTCCACTTTCGCTTTCGAGAGTACGCAAGTCGGCATGCAACGTTTTGCCGGCGAGAACCCCGGCTACATTTATTCGCGCGTCGGCAATCCCACCGTTGCCTTGCTGGAGGGGCGACTGGCCAGTCTGGAAGGCGGCGAGGCGGCGCTGTGCACGTCTTCCGGCATGGGCGCGATTACCTCGGCGATCTACAGCCTGGTGCAGGCTGGCGATGAAATCGTCGCTGACCAGACTCTGTATGGCTGCACCTTTGGCTTCTTTCGCCATGGTCTGGCAGGCTTGGGCATCCAGGTTCGGCATGTCGATATGACGCAACCTGCGGCGGTGGCCGCCGCCATCACGCCACGCACCAAACTGCTGTATTGCGAATCGCCGGCCAACCCGAACATGCGTTTGATCGACCTGCGCGCAATCGCCGACCTGGGCAACACGCATGGTGTGCCGTTGATGGTCGACAACACCTATTGCACACCGTATCTGCAACGGCCGCTGGAACATGGCGCGACTTATGTCGTGCATTCGGCGACCAAATATCTTGGCGGTCATGGCGATTTGCTGGCCGGCGCGGTGATTGGTCCGGCGGAGGCCATTCAGCGCATGCGTTTCTTCGGCGTCAAGGAAATGACCGGTGCGACGATGTCGGCGTTTGATGCGTTTCTGGTGCTGCGCGGCTTGAAAACCCTGGCCTTGCGGATGCGCGCGCATTGCACCAGCGCGCAGGAACTGGCCGAGTTCCTCTCCACGCATCCGGCGGTGGCGCGGGTGGATTACCCCGGCTTGCCCAGCTTCCCGCAATACGCGCTTGCCCAACGCCAGATGGCATTGCCCGGCGGCATGATTGCGCTGGAATTGAAAGGCGGCTTCGATGCCGGCCGGCGCTTCATGGATGCGCTGCAGTTATGCACCCGCGCGGTCAGTCTCGGTGATGCCGAAACACTGGTGCAGCATCCGGCTTCGATGACCCATTCGACTTACACGCCGGAAGAGCAGGCGGCGCACGGCATCAGCCCGGGGCTGGTGCGGCTGTCGGTGGGGCTGGAAGAGGTGGCGGATATACGCGCCGATCTGGCACAGGCGTTGGACGGACTTGTTCAAGTGCAGAGTTGATCTCTTCCGTCCCAGGTCTTTAAATTTTCCGGGCAGAATCGTAGATTGGATGCGTTGCGTTTATCTACTCTACGCCCGCAAATAGTCCAGACCGCGCGGTAGCCAACGCGCCAGATGCCGATTCGCCACTTCCGGTTGCTGCGTCAGTAGGTGTTCCGCTGTGTTGCGCGCGGCTTCGAGCAGGTCAAGATCGGTTTCCAGGTTGGCGAAGCGCAAGATCTGCTGGCCGGACTGGCGCGCGCCCATGAATTCGCCAGGGCCGCGCAGTTTCAGGTCTTCGCGCGCGATGGTGAAGCCGTCCGAGTATTCCTTGATGATGCGCAGCCGCTGGCGGCCGCTGTCGGACAGCGCATCGCCATACAGCAGTAGACAAGTCGATTCCCGCGCGCCGCGCCCGACGCGTCCGCGCAATTGGTGCAACTGCGCCAGGCCGTAGCGTTCGGCATGTTCGATTACCATCAACGCGGCATTCGGCACGTCGACGCCGACTTCGATCACCGTGGTGGCGACCAGCAGGTGAATTTCGCCGGCCTTGAACGCGGTCATTGCGGCGGCCTTCTCTTCGCCTTTCATGCGGCCATGCACCAGGCCGATGTTGAGTTCAGGCAACAGTTCGACCAACTCGGCATAGCTTTCCTCGGCGGCGCGCAGTTGCAGCTTTTCCGATTCTTCCACCAGCGGGCAAACCCAGTAAGCTTGCGCGCCAGTCTGGCAGTAATCGCGCAATCGGCCGATGACTTCGTCGCGCCGCTTCAGCGACATCACCTTGGTGGTGATCGGCGTGCGTCCGGGCGGTAGTTCGTCGATGACGGAAACATCGAGGTCGGCGTAGTAACTCATCGCCAGCGAACGCGGGATCGGGGTTGCCGACATCATCAGCAGGTGTGGCATGTGCATCGCATTGATGTCGTTGCCTTTCTCGCGCAATGCCAGGCGCTGGCCGACGCCGAAGCGGTGCTGTTCATCGACGATGGTCAGGGTCAGATTGGCGAAGCTGACGCCGGCCTGAAACAACGCGTGGGTGCCGACCGCGATATTGATTTCGCCGCTGGCGATGCGCGCCAGACTGTCTTTCTTCGCTTTCCCTTTGGTCGCGGCGGCGATCCAGGCGACTTGCATGCCGAGTGGTTGCAGCCATTCGCACATTTTCAGATAGAGCTGTTCAGCCAGAATTTCGGTCGGCGCCATTACCGCCACCTGACCACCGGCGGCCAGAGCCGGCAGCAGCGTCAGCGCGGCGACCAGGGTTTTGCCGCTGCCGACATCGCCCTGCAGCAGGCGGTTCATCGGATGCGGCCGAGCCAGATCACGATGAATTTCATCCAAGGCGCGTTTTTGCGCGCCGGTGAGCGCGAAGGGGAGGGCGGCGAGCAGGCGATTTTCGAGTTCTTGCGCGTGGCTGAGCGGCGCAGCAATGAGTTTTTGTCGCTGCCGCGCGGCAAGTCTTAAAGAAAGTTGTTGCGCCAGCAGTTCGTCGAACTTGATGCGCTGCCAAGCCGGCGTGGTTTGCATCTCCAGTGCGTTCAGGTCGGCATCGGGTTCGGGGTGATGCAGGGCGTTGATCGCATCGGCAAAGCTGGGCAGACCGCAGGATGCGGTGAGGGACGAACCGCTTCGGTCATCGTCATCGTGCGAGAGGGCATGATGCGGTTCGCTGCGCTCACCACATCCTGCGACCAGCTTCAGCACATTTTCCGGCAGCGTTTCGCTCAGGTCGGCTTGTCGCAACGCAATCTCTACCGCCTTGCGCACCGCATTCTGCGAAAACGCGGCGATGGATGGATACACCGGCGTCAACGTCGCTGCCAGTGGCGTGTTTTCGCGTACCACGCGCAGTTGCGGATGCACCATCTCGGTGCCGAAGAAGCCCGGTTTAACCTCCCCGTACAGACGCACGCGGGCGCCGGGCTGGAGCTGGTTCAACTGGCTGGGGTAGAAGTGGAGCAGGCGGAAGTACAGATGCGGGCTGGATGGCGCGGCGCTTTCGGTGATTTCCACCAACAACTGTCGACGGGGCTTCATCTGCACTTCGGCATGCACGATGACGCCCTCGACCAGTACGTCGATCCCCATGCGTACATCGCGAAGTGGTGTCAGCCGGGTTTCGTCCTGATAGCGCATTGGCAGATGCAGGATCAGGTCCGAACTCGCCGCGTAGCCGAGTTTGCGGGCTACCAGATCGGCATCAAGCGTCGGCATGCTATGCAGGGCGGAAAAGCAAAGCGCCTTCCGCCGAATGCAGCGACCCATTCATCAGCAAAACCCAAATCAACCCAGCACCATCACCGCATCCGCTTCCACCAACGCATTGCGCGGCAGCGAGGCGACACCGACAGCGGCGCGCGCCGGGTAGGGCTGGCTGAAATACTGCGCCATGATTTCGTTGACCTTGGCGAAGTTGCCCAGATCAATCAGGAACACATTGAGCTTGACTACATCCGCCAGACTGCCGCCAGCCGCTTCTGCTACTGCCGCCAGATTCTTGAACACCTGATGAATCTGTGCGTCGATGCCTTCGACCATCTGCATCGAGGCTGGGTCGAGGCCGATCTGGCCGGACATGTAGACTGCATTACCGATCTTGACGGCTTGCGAATAGGTGCCGATGGCTTGCGGGGCGTTGGCGGTGGCGATGATGGTTTTGGTCATGAAGAATTCCGGTTGGAGGTGGGTAGAGTAGGGTGCGCCATGCGCACCCTACCATTTCAAGCCAGCCAGTTCTCGCTGGTCAAGCCTTCGACGCGCTTGAATTCGCCGATGTTATCGGTGACCAGAACCGCGCCGAGTGCTTGCGCATGGGCGGCGATCATCAAGTCGTAGGGACCGATCAATTGGCCTCGTCGCTCAAGGTCTGCGCGGATTGGGCCATACAGTCGCGCAGCTGTGGCATCGAACGGACTGATCTGAAAACCTTCGAGCAGGGCGTCGAAAACACGCCGGTTGTGTTCCTGACTTGCACTTTTGGCAATGCTGTATTCGATTTCGGCAACCACCACCGAGGACAACAGGATAGCGCTGGCGGGATATTTTTCCAGCCGCGCCAGCAAACCGGGGCGTTCCTTGCTCATCGCGATGAGGATGTTGGTGTCGAGCAGATAGCGCATGTCTTTAATCTAGATCAACATGCTCCAGCGGAAGTTCGATTGGCGGACCAAGTTCAAGGCCGCCCAGCGCCCAGGCGGTGCGGAAGACATCCGCCGCATTCCGGTTGCTTTGCGGTTCCGGAATCAGGCGTGCGACTGGTTTGCCGCGCCGCGCGATGATGATCTCTTCACCCGCTTCGACTCGCTCGACCAGGGCCGATAGGTGGGCTTTGGCTTCGGCGATTTGAACTTGCTGCATGCGGGCCTCCAATGAAATGACCAACTTGGTCATTTCATTCTATGGGGGATGACTGGTCGGGGCAAGCTCAGCCCACCACCTGGTAATACAGATTCTGCGGGTGATTCGCCTGGGCGAAGAAGAACCAGCGTTCGAACAGCAGGCCGACGTACTGCACGCCGAAGGCCAGCATCAGCAGGCTGGCGCTGTTTTGCGCCAGGCCGGCCCAGAGCAGCAGCAGCGGGATTGGAAAAACCAGCACCAGGAAGATCCATTTCACTGACTTGAGGAAGTCGGCGGTGCGGCCGTGGAAATATTCGCGTGTGTTGTAAGCGCCGCCCATCATGCCCATGCTGGCCTGGCGCACTTGGTTATGGCGCACCCCGATGGCGGTTTGCATGCTGGAAATTTGTTTGATGCGGGCATTGCGCAGCAGCGAGGCGATGCGGGTGAGCAGGCCGGCGATGGTCAGCGTGATTGCCCAGCCGCCGTAGAACGGCACCAGGTCGGGGGCGTTAAGCGCGGCATAGGCGGTGGCGAAACCGAATCCGGAGGCGGTGCCAAGCAGAAAGTAATTCGCTACGGTGAGCGGGCTGGCCCATTCCTGCAGGAATTTGATTGCGGCGTAGATCATCGCGGTGCAGACGAACAACGCGATGGTGGCGATAACGCCGAATGCACCAACGCTGAGGGCGACTTGTCCTGTGATGCCGAGGCCGTAGAGGTCGGCTTCGATATTCATCCAGTTCACCAATGCATACAGCGCGATGGCGCCCATCACGACAGGCAGCGCGATAACTTCGCGCGAAAGCCAGGAGGTGCGCCATTTGGCAGCGGCGCGCCAGGCCCGTTCCGGGTGGCCGAGGTGGAAGAACGAGGCGATCAGCCCGCCGACCAGGAAAATCAAAGCGATGAACGCGCCCAAGGCATAGAAGTCGCCGGGTTGCGCCGGTAGTACATTGACGACGCTGTAGGCCTGGCTGGAGAACAGCGCGAGGAACAGGCCCTGGCCGACTCCGAGCAGGGTGGTCAGGAAGATGACGGAAAACGCGGGATGCATGGTTCAAAACTCCAGGCTAATTTTTGGTTCCGTAGGATGTGCTGAGGAACGAACCACATCTCTACCACTTGATGCGGTTCGCAAGCTCACCAAAGCCTACGTCGGGGTCGGGTGCTTACATCAACCAGTCATCCAGCGACGATTCCTTGCTGGTTTCGTGCTTGATGTCTTCCTTGCTCAACGGGTTGTCGGCGCGCACCAGCTCATCAGCGTGAATGCGCAGCTTGGTTTTGCGCCGTGGCAGGTAATGGTTGGCCGGCTTGGTGCCCCATTCCGGCATCAATTGGTAGCCGCCGGATTCGCGGATCGCCAGCGAGACTGCCGATTCCGGATCATGCACATCGCCGAACAATCGGGCGCTGGTCGGACAGGAAATAACACAGGCCGGTTTGCGTCGGTCTTCCGGAATGCTGGTGTCGTAGATGCGGTCGACACACAGCGTGCATTTCTTCATCACTTGCTGCTTCTCGTCCAGTTCGCGCGCGCCGTATGGGCAGGCCCAGGAGCAGTACTTGCAGCCGATGCACTTGTCGTAATCGACCAGCACGATGCCGTCTTCCTTGCGCTTGTAGCTGGCGCCGGTGGGGCACACCGGTACGCAGGGCGGGTCTTCGCAATGCAGGCAACTTTTCGGGAAATGCAGCGTTTCGGTATTTGGGAACGCGCCGACTTCATAGGTTTGCACCCGGTTGAAGAAGGTGCCGGTGGGGTCTTTGCCATACGGGTTGTCGTCGAACAGTGGACCCGCCTCGCCGGAGGTGTTCCATTGTTTGCAACTGGTCACGCAGGCATGACAGCCGACGCAGACGTTGAGGTCGATGACGAGAGCGAGTTGGGTCATTTGCCTTCTCCTTTGCCAAACAACCCCGCGACATAGTTCTGCCACGGCCGCCGCCCTGGTGTGCCGGGCGCCGATGGAACAGCGGTGAACTGCGGCCAGGTTTCCTTCGGCTCGTCGGCGCCGGCTTTGTAGATGCGTACCCGCACGTCATACCAGGCGGCTTGTCCGGTGACCGGGTCGGAGTTGGAAATGTGTTCGCCGCATTCGTTGCGCGGCAGTTCTTCCGAAATCAGGTGGTTGAGCAGGAAGCCCTTCTTGCTCTCGTTGGCGTCCTTGTCCAGATTCCATGCACCGGCGGCCTTGCCGATGGCGTTCCAGGTCCACACCGTGCCGGGTTCCACCGCTTCCGACAGGCGCGCCATGCAGCGCACCTTGCCGTGCATCGACTCGACCCAGATCCAGTCGTCGTCGGCGATGCCTTGGGCTGCGGCGGTCTTCGGGTTGATGTGCAGATAGTTGTGGGCGTGAATCTGGCGCAGCCAGGCGTTTTGCGAATCCCACGAGTGATACATCGCCATCGGCCGTTGCGTAATCGCGTTGAGCGGGTACTTGTGCTTGTCGCTGAGCGTGGCTTCGAGCGGTTCGTAATAGAACGGCAGCGGGTCGAAGTAGGTTTCGATGCGCTTCTTTAGATGCGCCGGCGGTTGCTTGCCATCGGTCTTGCCTTGCGCGGCGAGGCGGAATTTCTGCAACACCTCGGAGTAGATGTGGACGTTGATCGGCTCGGCGTGGCGCGTCATGCCGTGCGCCTGCGCCCATTGCAGATAACCCTGGTTCCAGTTGCGCATGTATTGATACGACTTGGGCAGGTGGTAATGGAACACGCAGTTGTTCTGCTCGTACATCTGCCACTGGTTCG
>JAIFKV010000017.1 GCA_020049415.1 Betaproteobacteria bacterium | reverse complement strand
AGGTCTGGTTCCACTTGGCGGCATAGAGTGTGCCAGCAGAAAGTTGCTTGGCCTTGTCGGCGACAAACATGATCATGCCGACGTGACCGCCGTCATCACCCATCAGCGCGGTCTTGCTGTCCGCCATCACATAAGCCTGTTCCCAGGTGCCACGGCCCATGGCGTAATGCTTGACCACTGTGGTGCTGCCATCAGCCTTGACGGTGACTTCAGGAATCCAGCCATAGTCATACGGATTGGCAATTTTATTGTTCTTGAAGTACAGCTCGGTCATCGCCTTGACGCCGGCAGCGGTAGTCGAATAGCTGCTGCTCATCGGGTTGTACTGCAAGTCGTAGTCTTCTTCCGAGCCCAGGTGGGTGTTCCACGGGGTTTGCGAACCGAAGCAGTTGATCCAGGTTCCATTGACCGAAGAGAAATCGATCGGGCGCTGGCTCTTCACTGTCAGTGCACCGTTGTCGGCCTGATTCAAGCCGGTCAGGATCATGCCGGTGGGAGCGCGGCTGTACCAATCAGGTTGTTTGTAAGCTTGGATACCATTCGACAACAAGTTGTCGTACTCCAGATGGCTGACCAGCCACAGGTTGCCGTCAACGATCAAAAGACTGTTGGCATCGGGAGTTTCGGCGATCAGCGGCTCGCCAAACGGATCCATCAGCGGATTCATCTGATAGTCATAAAGTTGACCAGCAGCGTGAAGATTTCCACCGACTTTATCGGCGACGCTGAACAAGGTGGTGTGCGTCAACGTGAAATCTTTCTTGCTGCCATCGTCATAGGTCACTACCGCCTTGGCAGTGATCAAGTTCTTGCTCATGTCATCGACGGTAGTCGGCGCGGCGGCAGTTTCGACGAATTCCACCGAGGTGATTGGACGGTCAACCACTGCTGCAATAACGGCATCATCGTCATCGTTGCATGCGGTTAAAACCAGGGGGGCGGAAATGGCAAAGGTGGCGAGAACGGCAAGACTGAGGATTTTCGGCTTCATGCAAAGCTCCAATAATTTGAATTGAAAGGCGTGTGTTGGATTGCCACAGGGCTGCCGGAGCTTGCACTACGATTGTTACCGTTTTTTGTTGGAATTATTAAATGTGGTCCTGAAGGCCTTTTTCCTCGGCCACCCCGCTTCCAATCTGATCCGGGTTCTCGCTTGTTCTCCGCGACTCGCCATTGGGAGCGCCATCTTGGCCGCATTGCGGGAAGACAATCAGCGTGTTTATCACCGCTGCCTGTCAAACAACCATTCCTCAAAAACCTCAGCTGGCATCGGCCGGGCTAACAGGAAACCCTGAACTTCATCGCACTGGCATGCGCGCACATGTTCGAGTTCGGCCTCGGTCTCGACGCCTTCGGCGACCACCTGTAATGAAAGACTTTTGGCCAGCGCGACGATGGACCGGACGATGGACTGGTTGATCGGCATCTGGTCGATACCTCGGACAAAAGATTGATCGATTTTCATGCGTTCAATCGGATAGCGATTCAAGTAACCGAGGTTGGAAAACCCGGTTCCAAAATCGTCCAGAGACAGATGCACGCCCAGCGCCTTCAGTTCGCTCAGCATGTCCAGCACTTGCGATGCTTGTTGCATCACCGCGCTTTCGGTCAATTCAAACTCCAGGGAAGTGGGATCGACTTCGGTCTCGCTGAATATTCGCGTCACCCGATGAATGAAATCGGGCTGCCGAAACTGCAAGGGCGAGATATTCAGCGCCAGCCGCGTCGGCGGCAGTCCTTGTTGACGCCAAGCCTGTTGCTGACGGCAGGCTTCGGCGATGACCCAGTCGCCGATCGCAACGATGAGGCCGCTTTCTTCGGCGATGCCGATAAACTCACCCGGGCCGATCCGGCCGCGGCGCGGATGATTCCAGCGAATCAAGGCTTCGACACCGGCCACTTGTTTGCTGACCAGATCGAATTGGGGTTGATAAACCAGCATGAATTCGTCATTGGCGAGGGCCAGCTTCAACTCCGCTTCCAGCACCGAGCGCTCGGAACTGAATGACGTGGTAGACGCGGAAAACTGCCGGTAGCCGTTGCGACCGCTGACCTTGACTTCATACATCGCCGCGTCGGCTTTGCTGAGCAGGATATCGACTCGACTGTCGTCGCGCGGAAAAATGGCGATGCCGATGCTGAAGCTGACTGATATCTCGCGATCGAGTATCCGCATCGGTTGCTGTATCGACGCCACCAGGCGCTGTGCCAGCACCTCGGCGTCTTCCGGGCCATGTATGAATTCCATCAAGATGGCGAATTCGTCGCCGCCCAAGCGCGCCACAGTATCGGAATCCCGCGCACAGGCCTGCAAGTTGGCCGCGATTGCGACCAACAGCGCATCGCCGAAGCGATGGCCGAGCGAGTCGTTGACTTGTTTGAAGCGGTCCACGTCGATGAACAACAGGGCTACTTCCCGCTGATTCCGCGCGGCTTCCCGGCAGGCGTGACTGAGCCGGTCGGAAAACAACATGCGATTGGGTATTTTGGTGAGTGCATCGTAGTGCGCCAGAAAATGCAGCTCCGCTTGCTTGCGCTGGGTGATTTCATGCAGCAGATCATGTCCATGCACCACCCCGGCATAGCGCCCATCCTGGGTGATGATGATGCCGTTGACCATGTGCTGCATGCCGGTATCGATGATGATGCGGGCAACGTCGTCGATGGAGGTCGCGATATCGACAACAATCGGCGAGGCGATGGGAAATGCGCCAATCAAGGCATCTCGAGTCGCTTCCTTGATCTTCTTCAAGCTGCGCTTACCGAACACTTCCTTGCTGAACGGACGCGCAAAAAACTCCATGAAGTGATGCCGATCGATGATCGCCACTGGCATGCCATGCTTGCTCACGACCGGGAGCGACAGCAGATCCTTCTCTTGATGAAAACGCGGCAGGATTTCCTGACAGGAAGCGCTTTCCAACGCCGAATCAACCAGCCGTATCAATTGCGCGACACTGGGACAGGCAGGCAAGCCCTGTTCAGTCAGATTGAAAATGGCTAGCGATGGGTAATTCTGTTCTTCGGTTTCTGATTTTGTCTGCATGGTTGATCTTTGGACAGGCTTGACACTGAATCGCAATGGCCTGCTTATCCAGTCACCGGGTAGCGTGAATCAACTACTGCCGACCATCATCACCCTGAATGATTGCTCTATCGTGACAATGAAAATGCCGTTTCAAGGGCTGTTTGATGTTGTTCGACGCATTTCAAGAAATGCCTCGCAACCCATTGACTTCACTAACTCCGTGGCCCGCTCAAACCAAGCAGCGATTGCTTGAGGCTTGATTGAATCGGATCGCTCCCCAGCCAGATTTTCATGATCGCTCGGTTGAAGCGCGCACCCGGAATCAGCCCCAGGTTCCTGTCGCCGATTCGCGCCCAGGTTCCTGTATTCGGCAGGTAATCGAGCTGAATGACAGTTCCGGCCGGCACTTCTGCAACCTGCTGGATGAGACCAAGAAAGCGCGCGACATCGGCTTTGATCGCCTCCATTTCGGCGGCGCTGTTGTTATCAAGCAAACCCGCCTTGAGGGCGTTCAGATTCTGTTCCGTGCTGGTATCGCGCAGCAAAGTAAGCTGCAGCCGCCGGGGTGTATTGCTGTCGAGAATGTGCGCGGCTTCACGCATGGAGTAGGGCAGGTAGAGCGCCGCGACGTAGATGTTGAAACCGAACAGGGTGCGCACACCGGCACCATTGAGCGCCAACATTTGGCCGTTCAGCACGGTCTGGTCGCTTAAGTTGACGCCCGCCAGGCGGATGTTCCGCTCTGCCGCGCACGCCTCGCAAAGGCTCAGACAACTGGCCAGAAGCACGACCAGAAGGGCCCGGTTAGGCATCAACAGCGTTTTGACGCTAACTTCAAGTTTGCTTGAAGAAGCGGCGGGCATAAGCCGGGTTGATATTCTTCAGCGGCAGCAGGATAGGCAGGTCGGCGGTATTGAAGTCAGGGTCCCAGGCCGGTTCGCCACATATATAAGACCCCAGCCGCAGATAACCTTTGATCAACGCGGGCAGCACCGGCTCGCTGGTGGTTTCGAGAGATTCAAGCGGCAACGGGCAGCGCGGAAAAACCCGCCATTCGATCGGCGACAGATGCTTTTCTTTAACGGCATTCCAGATCCCGGCGGCGTTGTGGCCGCCATCGGCCATGCCGATGCTGGCGCAGCCGATCAGGTAGTCATGCTTGCCGCGAATCATGTATTCGGCGAGACCGGCCCACAACAGCGTGATGACGCCGCCACTGCGATAGTCGGCATGCACGCATGAACGTCCCAGCTCGACCATGTTGCCGCGCAAGTGTTGCAAACGGGTCAGGTCGAACTCCGTTTCCGTGTAATAGTCGCCAACCCGCTTGGCGGCGGAAGGGCTGAGGATGCGATAGGTGCCGACCACCTCGGCGGTGTCCGGATCCCGCACCAGCAGATGCTCGCAATGAGCATCGTACAGATCGATATCCAGGCCATGTTCCGGCGAGACCAGGCGCGCCCCCATTTCCTCGGCAAATACTTGCCAGCGCAGGCGCTGCGCCTCGCGCACTTCATCCTGATGCCGGGCCAGGCTGACCTGAAAATTTTTCTTGCCGCCGCCGTCCCGAGCGATGCGTTCCTGAAGCATGGGCTTTCCTTTCTTTACGAAGATGCGGCAAAGATAAGGAACGCCTGTTACCTCGACATGACGAAAAGATGAACAGTGCATGACCGTTCGTCGACACGCGAGGGCGATTCAGGCGGTTGGCAAGTCCAGCGCATGCCGAACACGCTCGCTGAGGACGAGCGGCGTGGGGGAAATGACCACCTCGGGGATGGAGAACTTGCGCGTCAGGCGCGCAAAATCTTCAAAACCATAGGAAACGATGAACGGGTGCATGCCGGCGGTTTGCGCCGCGACATAGTCATTGTGCTCGTCGCCACAGGCATAAGCGCGCGCCGGGTTGATATCGAAGCGTTCGCGCGCTTCTTTGAAATAGGGCGTCTTTTCCTGGCGCAAGGGAACGTAGTGGAGAAAATCAAGTTGCCGGATGTCCACGTCATGCCGCGCAAACAACTTTGCCAGCGTCACTTCAGGCGCATGCGTCACATTGCGGGTGACCATGCCAACGCGGATGCCGGGCGCAGCCAGCAATTCACGGATCAAATCGGCCATGCCCGGATAAAGGCTCGCTTCTTCGCGATAGACCTCGGTCAATGTCGCCAATAGATCACTGCGCCCCTGTTTGCCAAAGTGCTTGGTCAGATTGCGTGGAAACTCCTTCAACCCGCCCAGATACTTGAACAGGTTACGGCGCTTCTGGAAACGATCAAGATCACCCAGATCCATGCCGTGACGGGCGAATGCGGTGCCGATCGCCGTGAATGCGTCGATCACGGTGCCATCGGCATCTATGATGATCAGGCGATCACGACTTTTGTACATGCGGCATCCGGTTTCAAAGGGCAAGATTCAGGGGTCAAGGTTTAACACCAACGAACAGGTAATACGGCGCGCGCAAACCGGGCAGATAGGGTACGGCGGCGCGACATTCGCGGGTGATTGAATGCGGGAACAGGCTTTGTAATGTGCGCAGGTGCTCAACGGAGAGCGCGACACCATCATGAGAAAACCAGCTCCGCCAGAAGCGATTGCTCAGCTGGCTGCCACGCTCGGGCAGATGGAAATCGACCAGCCCCAGACGTCCGCCCGGCGCCAGCATGGCGTAGGCGTTGGCCAGGACAGCCCGCCAATCCGGCATCATGGTCAAGGCGTAGGAAAGATAAACCCGGTCGACGGGCGTCGCCGGCTGCCAGAGGGTAGCGTCGGCTTCGATGACTTCGACGTTGGCCATGCCAAGCACACGTTGCCGCGCAACCGCGAGCAATGCCGGACACAGATCGACCAACTGGATACGGGTCAGCGTAGCGACGGGCCTGACCTTCTCGATTGCCGCCAGATTGCGGCCGGTGCCGCAGCCGAGTTCCACCACCCGCGCAGCGGCGGGAATTTCCAGCGCTTCGATCAGCGCGTCACGCCCGTGCAACAGCCGTGTGCGAAAGGCGTCGTAGCGTTCCGCCTGCGGCGCGTAGAAACCTTGCAGACGTTCGGCATGACTGCCGGCGCGTGGCAAACCACGCAGCATGCGCAGCAGAATACGGCCATCCGCAACGAAATCAGCCGGGAACATCGGCCACCATGAATCCGGCATAGGTATGCACTCGATCCTGCTGATGCAGACGAGCCGCCAATGCGCGATCGATTTTCAGCACTTCATCCAGCCGTCGGCTTTCATGGCTGACTTTCACCCAGCGCAGAAAATCGGGATCAGCGTGCGCGCTGCGCAGCAGGATACGCGCGCCACCACGCGCGCGACTCAGGATGGCATTCCATTCTTCAACCAACGCGGCGGGGTGATAACTGCTCATCCAGTCCATATGATCGAGCAGAACAAAACGTGAAATCGGTTTTTTCGTCTCGTGCAGAAATTCTGTCACCGTGCAGGTGTGCGTCCGAATGCGGTCCACCAGGCCCGCCTTCAGCGCCTGAAAATTGTCCGGTTTGAGGTATTCGGGACAGCATTCACGCGTGTAACGTCCGTTTACGTAAACCCGCCAGAAATAGTTATCCGCTACCGACAAGTGCCGGAAAACATACTCGATCGCC
Source organism: Betaproteobacteria bacterium (assembly GCA_020049415.1). Taxonomy (GTDB): domain Bacteria; phylum Pseudomonadota; class Gammaproteobacteria; order Burkholderiales; family Thiobacillaceae; genus PFJX01. The sequence goes on along the minus strand of JAIFKV010000017.1, from coordinate 20,884 downwards.
TCTCGCACGAACCCCGCCACGCCATCCGTGTGCTGCGCCTGCACCAAGCGCCGCTGCGGATGCGGCACGCCAAGCAGACTCAGGGTGAGCTGACGACCAAGCACCCAGCGCATCGCCGGCGTCCACATCGCCGCAGCGATGCGTTCATCATAAATGCGACGCTGCTCGGACAATTCCGCCGCCGCGAAAAGATCCTGCACATCCGCCGCCAGCTTCGGCCGCATCTTGAAATAAGCGCGAAAACCGCGCGCCACCAATCCGGCAAGCCCATGGTAATAGAAGCTGCCCAGAGGGCTGGTGAACCAGACGCCGTGTTTATCCCACCATTCACGGGCGAAATCGGACAGCTCGGCGCGCAGGCTGGATCGGTACAACTCGGCAAAGCGCGGGTGATAACCTTCCCCGAAAATGGCGAAGAAATCTTCGAAATCGAGTCGCCGAATCGCCGCGATCTTCAGTTCCAGCAGCGCGTTCTGACGTGGATTGGCATCTACCGCATGAATCCGCGCCGGGGCATCGAGCGCGTAATCGAGCACATTGCAGCCGGCGCTAGAGATGACCATGACGCTATCGTCAGCCCCCAGTTGCAGCGCCTGCCGATCCACCGCCGGGTCTTCCCAGCAGGTGTTGTAAACCAATGATCGAGCATACAACGCATTGAAAACATTCTGGTCAAGCCGATCTAACAATGTAAGCGGCGTCGGCGCGCTATGAAATAACAGTTCGGGAGCGTTCATGAATGAAAGTTTTTATAGGGGCGTTTGCAAGGCTAAGTCATGTGCGTGACGGAGATATTGCGGCCCTATGACGCGTTGGTTACAACCTGAATCGCAATACCGGGCTGCAAAGGCTCATTTCCAGTCAGCATTGGATACCTGCTTGTAGCAATCGACCGCTACCATCGAGCCGCATCCATTGCCCTGGACTTCTCATGAAAACCGCTCTGCTGATCCTCAATGCCGGCTCCTCCAGCCTCAAATTCGCTGTTTATTCCGCAGATACGGCCCCCACCCCTGGCGCAACCTATCGCGGCATGATCGAGGAAATCGGCGGACCCGGACGCTTCCGCGTTGAGCATCTCGACCAGGGAAGCGTGCTTGATGAAGCGGTCACCCCGGCAAACCATGCGCAGGCCTTGCAACACGTCCTCGCCTGGCTACAGCGCAGCCACCCCGGCCTGCAGTTGCGTGCAGCCGGACACCGCGTGGTGCATGGCGGCGCAGAATTCAACCAACCCGCACTGGTGAATGATCAGGTGCTCGCCAAGCTGGAAAAACTGATCCCGCTCAGCCCCCTGCACCAGCCACACAATCTGGGTGCCATCCGCGCGCTGGCCGAAATACTCCCGGATTTGCCGCAAGTCGCCTGTTTCGATACCGCTTTCCATCATGGCTTGCCCAACGTGGCAAAACACTTCGCACTGCCGCGCGAGATGGTCGCGCGCGGTGTTCGCCGCTACGGCTTCCATGGCCTCTCCTACGAGTACATCGCCAGTGTGCTGCCCGAGCATCTGGGCGCCACCGCCGACGGGCGGGTGATCGTGGCCCACCTGGGTAACGGCGCCAGTCTGTGCGCCATGCGGCAACGCCGTAGCGTTGAAACCTCGATGAGCTTTACCCCGCTGGATGGCCTTCCGATGGGAACTCGCTGCGGCGCCATCGACCCCGGTGTGCTGCTTTATCTGATGCGCGAGGAAGGCATGCGGCTTGATCAACTCGAACACCTGCTCAGCCATGGCAGCGGCCTGTTGGGCTACTCCGGCATCAGCAGCGATGTGCGCGCCTTGCTGGCGAGCGATCACCCGCATGCCGCCGAGGCGCTGGAGCTGTTCACCTACCGGATCAGCCAGGCGGTGGCCAGCCACGCAGTCGCCGCCGGGGGTATCGACGCGTTGGTGTTCACCGCCGGCATCGGCGAACACGCCGCGCCGATCCGCGCCGCCATCTGCCAGCGACTCGAATGGCTCGGACTGCATCTGGACGAAGACGCCAACAACCGACACCACCCGCGCATCAGCCAGGGAAACAGCCCGATTTCAGCCTGGGTCATCCCGACCAACGAAGAATGGGTGATCGCCCGCGACACCTGGCGGCTGACGCAGCAAGACACTGAAGGCACTCCATTAGATCCATGATTATTTAGGGTGCGCCGCGCGCGCCATCCTGCGTCTATAAAGATTTACCGATGGATACGGCAACCTTCAGGACATGGGCGCGACTGATGCGCAGGATGACCGATACGCTCTACGAGGACGCCAAAATTGCTGCAATGATGCAAGTGAATGGGCTGACCGCTCTGCCGATTGATTTATGCGCAGTTCCTGCCCAGCGAAAAAATCGAGCACGGCCGCTTTAATCACAATTCAGCTTCAACCAGCTTGCGTGGCCTGCCGGATTTGCCAGGCGTTACCCGCTTGCCCAGCGCTGATTCGATAAGCGCCGAAAAACGCTGATCGCCCAGAACGAAATTGCCATTGGTTGCCTTGCGAATTTCATCAACAAGAGCAGGATCAAGCTCAAAGCGAAATAACTCGCGATAGGCCTCCAAACGAACATCAGAATCACTGCCCAGCGACACGTAACCAGGATGCGGTGAAATCAGCTTGTCGGCTTCGCCCTGCGCATTGGCGCGATAGCTCGACCAGCGATATTCCCCCGGATGCGCCACCATGTCCGCGCGCACCGGATTGAGTTCGATGTAACGCATACAGGCCAGCAGATAGGTTTCCTGCTGAATCAGACAGGAGCGATAACGTCCATCCCAAAGCGTGCCGCTGCGCTGATAGGTGCGGTTGACATACTGCACATAGCGTTGCCCCAATACCTTCATCAATCTGCCGGTACTCTCGGCTTCATCGCTTGAAAGCAGCAAGTGGACATGATTGGTCATCAACACATAGGCATGCACACGACACCCGATTTTCTCCGCATACTCGCCAAGCCAATCCAGATAGAAGCGATAGTCCTCGTCGGCAAAGAAACACGGCTGGCGATTGTTGCCGCGATGGATGATATGCAGGGGAGTGCCTGGAAAGGTGACTCGAGCGCGACGCGGCATGGCGTGAGGTGAAGTAGTTGAAAACAGCGGTCAGGATAGCAGATACCGTGGTCTGTCCCCAATTAACCCAATTAACCCTATTGATCTGAAAAAGTAATTTTTATTACGCAGGACTCGGTGTGCCAATAAGTAGCGGCAACTGCATGCTTAGAAATAAGCAAAAAATCAGACTACGGATTATTATTGTGCAATTTTTGATTAGAAAAAATGGATGCCGGCCGATTATGGACAAGACAAACCTTCACAGCGCCCTCAATTCGGCAGATGATAAATGCCGAAACGTAGAGGGTAAACATACGTTCTTGATAGGCATTTTCGGTGTGGTTTTGCTCGTTTTAGTATTTATTGGCCTCTTTTTGACGTTGGTCTATCGGTTTGATCATCCTTTGAGTGCACCGTTCGTTCCACCCTTGGCACCTTCCAAGATTGAACCCGCGATACCCATCAAGGTTGCTCGCAGCCCCGAAGCAATTCGTGAATATGCCGAGAAAGCCCTAAAGAAATTCAATTATCAGATTCGAAACTCACCCTATTTCAGGACTGGCAACCTTTCTATTCCACGAGTCCACTTGGTTGATTTTAAGGATAACGTTGCCTTCCTCGATCTTGAAAACGGTGACGTAGTTGCAAGTCAAATGGGTAGCCACGGTGCTGCAGATTACTTCAAGCGCCTACGCCATGCTCTGACTGGCATAGAAGGCTTGTACGGATTCAAGATACCGGCTGAAGAGGGTGATCATTTAGACGAGCAATACGATGAAGAAGGTGCCAATGATTCGCCATTAAATTTAGCCACTGACAACCCATTGCATAACGAAGTGGCGGATGAATCGTCCTTAACTGATGCTGCCGATAACGATGCAAACTAACTGATTCGTTGGGTTCATTTAGCCAATTCAACTCTGGCACCACAAATTCCATAAAAATGAAAATCAGGTTTTCATATTCCTTGCTCTTTTTGCAGCAGCACTTCCTGCGAAGGTTTACCTGACACATCTTCACCTTGATAAATAATATTTGTTTTCAGGTTTAATGAAACCAAATTGGCGTTAGGAAAATACAGATGACTTTAGTCGAAGCAGCTATCAAGATACTTGAAGACACGGTCAAGGATGGAGTCTCTTTACTCGATTCGGCATATTTATCTTATGACCCGAAGTTTGGCGCCTGGTCGGGAAACAGCATTGAAAATGTCGAGCACGCTCTTAGCGAGGCAGCCAAATCTCTCCCAAGGTCACAGTTAGTACGCGAATACAATGACTTGGCAGATCAAAATGAAATTGATCACATTTCCGAGTGGAATTACGAAACCCAAGCAATGGATTTAGAGATATTTATCGATTCAGTCTATGAAATGATTCTGTGCATTAAGGAGGCTACTTTTTCAGAAAAAACCGGTTTAGTCCTACGGCATTGATTTTTTAGACTAAATTTGAATAGACCAAGGCTTCGATTATTTTCAGCATAATTTAAAGCAAGGGTTTTAAATTAATCGGCCGCTCTGAAAGGTCACGTTTTAATATTCCAGAGCATTAACCACAGTAATTAAACTGGCGGTACCGTCGCGATTCCGACCGGAACATCAGAAATACAGATGTGCCGACTACCTTTCCGCAAATTCCATGATATGGATGCAGAGAAACTGGCCTTACCCGAAGGAGAGGACAGTGGATCTTCATCGCCAAAAGGCTGGATTCTCCTGGGCGTGATCCTTATTGTGGCTGCGATCAGCTGGTCATCCATCATGTGGAACATGTAACGCCTGGACGCACGAATCATCGAGTTCGGCGTGTCAGTCGAAGCCGATGTCGTCAAGGTGGGTCACCTGCCCGCCAAGCGCCATGAAAACTCCGGGCTTGTCTATCGCTTTACACTCCCTGACAGCCGGCAGATCGAAAGAACCTGGTATGAGGAACAAGGGCGCTGGAAAGCCTACCAACCCAGCGACCGCATCCTTGTCCGCTCCCATCCCGACGACCCGAACCGCCATCTTGTCGAAAATCGCGATGGAACTTCCTTAAGTACGGCGCTCATTTTTATCGCTATAGACGGCTTACCCTTCTTGGTATTTAGTGCAGCGTTGATGGTCTCCGGCAATCGTAAACACCGGAAAACAAATGAGCCATCGGGTTGATTCATTTCTAATTGAAGAATAACCCGCCAGCAGTTTTCCCAGTGTGACAAGCACCTCGGCCCTCCCACTGAGCCTGCTGATCCTGATCCTCGGTTTTGTCGCCTTGGACATGAACGACGAGCAATTGATTACCCTCGAACCGAAACGACGCATGGTGCATGAGCATTTTTCCTGATCCCGCGCTTCACATGTCAACGAGAGGGGGATGCATATTTGCAACACTCCATGATTGAGTGCGCTGAAATTTCTTCTATTATCCATAAGGGTCATAAGTACTACTTATATTAGAGACTTCTTATACATTTTTGGGAGTGCCCCATGCGTACCTTGACTGCCTTTTTCCTTGCTACTGTTCTGACTTCCTCCGCTCTGGCGGGAGAAGATTGCGAGCTCCTGAATGCCTACGACCTGAGCGAGGAGGACGTCTCCATCATATTGTCTGTTCGTCGCACACAAACAGTGGTGCCCGACACCCAGCTGGCCAAGCAATTACCGTCTTCCGAATCTCGTGCCAAGGAAGCCGTGCAGGTCTGCTATCTACGTGTGCTCAACACCGATCCACAGCTCTCTGTGGAAGCCGGCTGGGATCCTGTCATCAAGCAGATTAACTGTGAGACAGGCCAGGCAATTACCCTTGCTCCTGAGCAGAAGCCCGCCGTGGCTGGTTGATTTCACTTCGCCTGTCCGGCGCGGTATCGGGTCGGCTTTCATTCAGACACAAAAGGGCAGCTTTGCTGCCCTTTTGTCATCATGGTATTGGATTGCTGCGATTACCCCCTGCCTTGGCGCAAGAAATCGCCTCCTTCAGTGCAAAATTGCGATGACTGTTTGGAGTGTCAAACACAATACCTGCAACTTCGGCGGTTTGAAAAAATCATTGCTTCCAAACTAGGAGCCTTTCGGATTTTGGAATCGTCGGCTGCAAAGTCCCGGGAGATAAGCGGGAAATCGACCGCGCCGGCCCCATATTTGCCGGCTTGTTCCAGAAGTTGTAGTAACCAACCACCACCCGCGCATCAGCCAGACAGACAGTCCGATCACGGCCTGGGTCATCCCGACCAACAAGGAATGGGCAATTGCTCGTGACACCGGGCAACTGACGCGCCATGACGCAGGATAAACAGCAGCCGTATTAGAGGATGCGCTACGCTTATCCACCCTACCGCGTTTCTGCAACGCGATACCGGATCTATCGACTCAATAAATCTGCGGCACGAACATGTCTTCCGGCACCGGGTTGCGCAGGTAGTCCGGGTTATGCACCCGAGCCGGCAAGGTCACCGCTTCTCGTTCGATTTCCTGATAGGGCACCTGACTCAGCAAGTGGTGGATGCAGTTGAGGCGCGCCTTTTTCTTGTCAACCGCCTCGATGATTCGCCAGGGCGCTTCCGGGATGTGGGTGCGCTCCAGCATGATTTCCTTGGCCTTGGTGTATTGCTCCCAGCGGCGACGCGATTCCATGTCCATCGGGCTCAGTTTCCACTGCTTCAGCGGGTCATGGATGCGCATCATGAAACGCAGGTTCTGTTCGTCATCGGTGATCGAGAACCAGTACTTGATCAGAATGATGCCGGATCGGATCAGCATCTTCTCGAACTCCGGCACGGTGCGGAAGAACTCCTCGTAATCGTCGTCGCTGCAGAAGCCCATGACCTTTTCCACACCTGCGCGGTTGTACCAGCTGCGGTCGAACAGGACGATTTCGCCGCCAGCGGGCAGGTGCGAGACGTAGCGCTGGAAATACCACTGGCTCTGTTCGCGCTCGCTCGGCGCCGGCAGCGCCGCGACGCGGCAGACGCGCGGGTTCAGGCGCTGGGTGATGCGCTTGATCACGCCTCCCTTGCCGGCCGCGTCGCGGCCTTCGAACAAAACCACCACCTTCAGCTTGTTATGCACCACCCAGTCCTGCAACTTGACCAATTCGCCTTGCAGACGGAACAACTCCTTGAAATAGAAATGCCGTTCCCGATCTGTGGAAGACGCCGCTGACGCCGTCGCCTCTCCGATCAGTTCGTTCATGCGGTCATCATCAATCTCCATCTCCAATTCTTCATCGAAGCTGTCCAGCATTTCGTCGTGTACTCGACGTTCGAAATCGATCCGTTCATGGGTCTTGTCTGCGTTCATGAAATTCCTTGTCGGCGGCTGAAGCGCTGCCCGGCAGGCTCACCCAAGCTGTTGCGGGCGGACTTCGAGCTATAGCGAAAACACGCACTCTATGCGGCCAAGATGACAGTAATATGACATATACATGACACCAGCATGACTCCGCCACAATGACGGCAGCAAGTCAGCGCGGCTCCAACTCAACCAGTCGTTTCGCCGAGTCCGTAAAGGGCAATAGTTGCCGGATGCGTTCCATACTAGGTGCGTGCGCGGCCGCAACGCCGCCACCGGCTTCGATCTCTTGGCGAAAATACGCCAGCGCGCCGGATTCGATGCTGCAACCGCTGGCCTGCGCTGCAAGCAGCGCGCCAACCCAGTCGGCTTCCTGCTCCTGTGCTTGCCACAAGTGGGAAAGGCGTAAAGCCAGCCCGAAATTTCCTTCGCTCAGTTGCATGGCATCCTCGCCGAGAACAGTCCAATCCCCCGGCTTGCCGGAATACACCGATAGCGCGTTGGCGTCTTCGTCAAAATGGCGCTGCGCGATGTGGACGATTTCATGTCCGATGACGAAAGCAAGCTGGCATGCCTCCAGTTTCAAGGCGGAAGGCGTCAGCACAATGACATCGGGTGCGGCGGAATAGGCTGGACCAAAGTTATCGTCGGGCGAATGGATAAAGCGTACCGTTTGCAGCCCGGCCAGCGCAGCCATTCGCCGCCAGTCAGGCGGCGCGGCATACTCCACGCAACCGAGGCAGGGCTGAAAGCTCCAGACATAGTGCCGCAGCGTCGGTGGATCGGGGAACCAATCGGCCGGCGCTGACGCGGCGATCCGGCCGGACAAGGCGGCGCAGATAATCAGCACCCCTGACAGCAACCTGGCAACCCCTCGCCGGATTGCCAGGTTGGACGGATATAAAGCCAGGCTGAACATCGTGTTCCCCTTTGCCCAACATCATCGCGGCTTGACCACCCGCTGCGCCATCGTTTGCCGTGGCGGCGTTTACTTGCCGTCCTTGGCCGGCCTGCCGGTTTTGATCACCGCCAGCCCCTGGATCGCCGCAGCCGCCTCGGCATCGCTCAGCCGCGCCAGAACCGCCAACGCGGCGCGCAACACTTCGCTTTTCTTGGCCTCAACGCCCAGACTCAAACAGCGTTTTTTCAGCCCGGCGATGAGCGCGTGCTCCGCTTCCGGCATCGTGAAACTGTCACGCACCAGCTTGGCACGCCGGATCTTGGCCGGTTTGGCTGTTTTGGCCGGTTCGGGTAAAGGAGAGGGTGCAGGAGCGGGTTCCGTCACCTGCTGCGGTGGTGTCACAACAGGGGCAGCAGCCGTATCGACATCCGGTGTCAACGCCACCGGCATTTCGCTTGCCTCGATTTTCGGGACTCTTTTGGAGACTTTACGGATAGCCATGATCAACATTCCTTGTTTGTTTAACGATATAAACAGTTTATACGATAAATCAGGAAGCGCAACCGACCCGTTGCCAAGGATCATGCTCGGCCCCTGAACAAGACCGTAGACCGAAGGGGCATTGATGGATCCGCTTCGCTTGGCTCATCCTTCGAGCTTGGCGACTTCGCTTGATAGACGGCAGCAAATTTGTAATCTTGGCGGCGAAGAATGGCGGGCACCCGATGTCCAACTTGCCAGGAAGGAAAACCGATGAACGCGACCGCCCCGATTTTCGATGCCCCGATCTCCATCGAAGAACTGGAGAAGATCAACGCCTACTGGAGCGCCTGCAATTACCTGGCGGCGGGGATGATCTTCCTGCGCGACAACCCGCTGCTGCGCGAGCCGCTGCAACCGGAACACGTCAAGCGCCGGCTGCTTGGCCACTGGGGCGCAAGTCCCGGTTTGAGCTTCGCCTGGGTGCATCTGAACCGACTGATCAACAAGTACGACCTGGACACCATCTTCATGGCCGGCCCCGGCCATGGCGCGCCCGGCATTCTGGCGCCGGCCTATCTGGAAGGCTTCTACAGCGAGGTGTACCCGAACAAGAGCGAAGACCTGGAGGGCATGCGCCAGTTCTTCAAGGAATTCTCCTTCCCCGGCGGCATTGGCAGCCATTGCACGCCGGAAACGCCCGGCTCGATCCACGAAGGCGGTGAACTGGGTTACAGCGTGTCACACGCGTTCGGCGCCGCCTACGACAACCCGGACCTGCTGGTGGCGGTGATGGTCGGCGACGGCGAAGCGGAAACCGCGCCGCTGGCCACCTCCTGGCATTCCAACAAATTCCTCAACCCGATCCGCGATGGCGCGGTGCTGCCCATCCTTCACCTCAACGGTTACAAGATCAACAACCCGACCATCCTCGCGCGCATCTCGCACGAGGAGCTGGAAAACCTGTTCAAGGGCTATGGCTGGACGCCGTATTTCGTCGAGGGCTCCGACCCGATGACCATGCACGCACGGATGGCCGAGGTGCTGGAACAGTGCGTGCTGGAAATCCGCCGCGTCCAGGCCGAGGCCCGCAGCAGCGGCGTTCCCGGTCGCCCGCGCTGGCCGATGATCGTGTTGCGTTCGCCGAAGGGCTGGACTGGCCCGGTTGAAGTTGACGGCAAGAAAGTGGAGGGTTTCTGGCGTTCGCACCAGGTGCCCATCGCCGATGTGCGCGGCAATCCGGCGCATCTGCAACAACTCGAAACCTGGCTGCACAGCTACGCGCCGGAAACGCTGTTTGACGAAAACGGCCAACTGCGACCGGAACTGAAAGCCCTGGCACCGCAAGGTGCGCGTCGCATGAGCGCCAACCCGCATGCCAACGGTGGTCTGCTGCGGCGTGCGCTGCGCCTGCCGGATTTCCGCGACTACGCCACAGTTCTGACTGGCCCCGGCAAGTCCACGGCGGAAAACACCCGCCCGCTGGGCAAGTTCCTGCGCGACACCATGGCGCAGAACATGCACAATTTCCGCGTCTTCGGCCCGGACGAGAACGCCTCCAACAAACTCGACAACATCTACGAAGTCAGCAAGAAAACCTGGCTGGCCGATATCTACCCGGAAGACGCTGGCGGCAGCGAACTGTCGCCCGACGGCCGGGTCATGGAAATGTTGTCGGAACACACGCTGGAAGGCTGGCTGGAAGGCTATCTGCTGTCCGGCCGGCATGGCTTCTTCTCGACCTACGAAGCCTTTGTGCATGTCATCGACTCGATGTTCAACCAGCATGCCAAATGGCTGGCGATGTCCAAGGAAGTGCCGTGGCGGGCGCCGGTGTCATCGCTCAATCTGCTGATTACCTCCACCGTCTGGCGGCAGGATCACAACGGCTTCACGCATCAGGACCCCGGCTTCCTCGACGTGGTGGTGAACAAGAGTCCGGAAGTCACCCGCATCTATCTGCCGGCGGATGTGAACACCCTGCTGGCGACCGCCGCGCATTGCCTGAAAAGCACCGATTACATCAACGTCATCGTCTGCGACAAGCAGAAGCACTTGCAGTATCTGGACATGGATGCGGCGATCAAACACTGCACCAAGGGCATCGGGATATGGGAATGGGCGAGCAACGATGCCGGCCAGGAACCGGATGTGGTGATGGCCAGCGCCGGCGACATTCCGACCAAGGAAGCACTGGCCGCGACCGTGTTGCTGCGGGAGAACTTCCCCGACCTGAAAGTGCGTTTCGTCAACGTCGTCGACCTGTACAAGCTGACCCCGGCCAGCGAGCACCCGCACGGTTTGAGCGACAAGGATTTTGACAGCCTGTTCACATTGGACCGCCCGGTGATCTTCAATTTCCACGGCTACCCGTGGCTGATCCACCGGCTGGCTTATCGCCGCCACAACCACGCCAACATGCATGTGCGCGGCTACAAGGAAAAGGGCAGCATCAACACCCCGCTGGAACTGGCGATCCAGAACGAAATCGACCGTTTCAGCCTGGCAATCGATGTCATCGACCGCATCCCGTCATTGCGGGTGGCCGGCGCGCACGTCAAGGAAAAGCTGCGCGATATGCAGATCGAGTGCCGCAATTACGCCTATGAAAACGGCGTTGACCTGCCGTCGGCAGATGCCTGGGTCTGGCCGTACTAAGAAGATAGAAACAAGGAACCCGTCATGTCTGATATCGCCGAAAGAGCCCTGCATACCCGCGCCGCCCGTTCCGAGGAAGCGTTGCGGCGCTCGTTTATCGACAACCTGTTCTACGTCACCGGCCGTTCGCTGAAGGATGCGTCGCCGGTCGATCTGTATACCGCGCTGGCCCATACCGTGCGCGATCGCATGCTGGAGCGCTTCATCAACACGGCGGAAAAGTACAAACAAAGCAACGCCCGAACGGTGTGCTATTTCTCCGCCGAGTTCCTGCTCGGGCCGCACCTGGGCAACAACATTCTCAATCTGGGACTGCATGACAATCTGGCGAAAGCCCTGCATGCCATGGGACTCGATCTGGACGTACTGTTGCAGCAGGAACAGGAACCCGGCCTTGGCAATGGCGGCCTCGGGCGGTTGGCGGCCTGTTATCTGGATTCGATGGCGACGCTGGAAATTCCCGCCATCGGCTATGGCATCCGTTACGAATTCGGCCTGTTCGATCAGGTCATCAAGGATGGCTGGCAGGTTGAAGTCACCGATGCCTGGCTGCGCGAAGGCAACCCGTGGGAATTGCCCAACCGGCTGTGTCGTTATCCGGTTCGGCTCGGCGGTCACACCGAAAAGTACGTTGATGATCAGGAACGCGATCGGGTCCGCTGGATAGCGGGTACCACAGTGTACGGTGTGGCCTTCGACACGCCGATCCTCGGTTTTGGCGTGATCAACGTCAACCTTTTACGGCTGTGGAAATCGGAAGCACGCGATACCTTCGACTTCCAGGCCTTCAATGCCGGCGATTATTTCGGCGCGGTCGATGACATGGTAGAAGCGGAAAACCTGACCAAGGTGCTCTACCCGAACGACGAGCCGGAAGTCGGCAAGGAACTGCGCCTCAAGCAACAGTATTTCTTTGTCTGTTGCTCCTTGCAGGACATGATCCGTATCGTCATGCGCGATGTCGGCGATCTGAGCCGCTTTGCCGAAAAATTCGTCGCCCAACTCAACGACACCCATCCCGCCATCGCGGTGCCGGAGTTGATGCGCCTGCTGATCGACGAACACGCCATGAACTGGCAACAAGCCTGGGACATCACTCAAAGAAGTTTTGCCTACACCAATCACACGCTGCTGCCGGAAGCGATGGAAACCTGGCCGCTGGATCTGTTCCAGCGCATCCTGCCGCGCCATCTCGAAATCATTTACGAGATCAACCAGCGCTTTCTTGACGAAGTGCGGCTGCGCTTTTTCGGCGACGAGCAACGCCTGATGCGCATGTCGCTGATCGCCGAAGGCCCGGTGCAGCGGGTGCGCATGGCGCATCTGGCGGCGGTGGGCGGCTTCGCCATCAATGGCGTCGCGACGCTGCACAGCGCGTTGCTGAAAGAAACCGTGATGCGCGATTTCTTCGAACTCTGGCCGGAGAAATTCAGCAACAAAACCAATGGCGTCACCCCGCGCCGTTTTATCGCGCTGGCCAACCCGCCGCTGACCGCGTTGATCGAAGAAACCATCGACAACAACTGGTTGCGCAATCTGGATTCGTTGCAGCGGCTGCAACCTTATGCCGAAGACGCCGGCTTCAGGACACGCTGGCGTGAAGTGAAGCTGAGTGCCAAGCGCAGGCTGTCCGACCATGTCGGCAAGACGCTGGGCATCGCGGTTGATCCGGCTTCGCTGTTCGACATCCAGGCCAAGCGCATCCATGAATACAAGCGCCAGCATCTCAACCTGCTGCACATCATCAGCCTGTATTGCCGTCTGAAAAACAGCCCGAACCTGGATGTCACGCCGCGTACCTTCATCTTTGGCGGCAAGGCCGCGCCGGGCTATCACATGGCCAAGCTGATCATCAAACTGATTCATGCCGTGGCCGAGGTGGTGAACCGCGATCCGCAGGTAAACAAGACGCTTAAGGTCGTCTTCGTGCCGGATTTCAATGTCCAGAACGCGCAGCGCATCTATCCCGCCGCCGACCTATCCGAGCAGATTTCCACCGCCGGCAAGGAAGCCTCCGGCACCGGCAACATGAAATTCTCGATGAACGGCGCACTCACCATCGGCACGCTGGACGGCGCCAATGTGGAAATCCGGGAAGCCGTCGGCGAGGAAAACTTCTTCCTGTTCGGCCTCACCGCCGCCCAGGTTCAGGAACGTCTGAATGCGGGTTATCAGCCCTGGCCGATCATTCAACACAATCCCGAACTTCTCCATGCGCTCGATCTGATCGACTCCGGCCTGTTCTCGCACGGCGACCGGCAAATGTTCACGCCGCTCACCGACAACCTGCGCGGACACGATCCTTTCCTGGTCTGCGCCGATTTCGACGCCTATCTCGAATGCCAGGATCATGTCGGCGAGCAATACCGCCAGGTCGAACAGTGGACGCGGATGTCCATTCTCAACGTCGCGCGTATCGGCAAGTTCTCGTCCGACCGCGCCATCCGCGAATACGCCGAGGAGATATGGAAAGTCGTGCCGGTTTCGGTGTCGAAGTGAGGCAAATCGGGCGTGCAGAAACATGCCGCAACCTGTCGCTCCGAGTCAGGGCAGGCGAATGCTCAATTGTGGTTGCGGAATCACGCTACGCCTGCTTTTCCGGCGCGCAACGTATCTGTAACCGTCCTGTCATCTCGTTATGCCACATTGGCCACCCATGCCAGCCGTTCGCTCCGTCTTCATTTCGGATGTCCATTTGGGCACCCGCGCTTGTCAGGCTGATAGCCTGATTGCTTTCCTGCGTGACTTCCCTGCCCAGCATTTGTATCTGATCGGCGACATCATCGATTTCTGGAGTATGAGCCGCAGCATCCACTGGAGTCCGGCGCAGAACACCGTGATCCAGAAAGTGCTGAAACGGGCGCGGCATGGCGAACGAGTGGTGTTCGTGCCGGGCAATCACGATGAGGCGTTGCGTGATTACTGCGATACGGCGTTCGGCGATATCCAGGTCGAGCGCGAATTCGTGCATGAAACCGCCGATGGACGCCGATTCCTGCTCACCCATGGCGACGACTTCGACCAGGTCACCCGGCATCATCGCTGGGTCGCTGTTCTGGGTGATGTCGCCTACAACACCTTGGTAAGACTGAATGGCTGGCTGTCGCGCTTGCGACGCCTGCTCGGCATCGCTGGATATTGGTCACTGGCGGGATATGCCAAGCGACGCGTCAAATCCGCCTTGCAGTTCATTTTCGATTTCGAGGACTCCGTCATCCGCCATGTCCGCGAACGCGACCTCGACGGCGTCATTTGCGGCCACATCCACTGGGCAGCACTGAAGGAAGTCGACGGACTGATCTATGCCAATTGCGGCGACTGGGTCGATTCCTGTACCGCCATCGTCGAACATCATGATGGCCGTCTGGAAATGATCGAATGGAGCACGCTGTGCCGCATGGCAAACCAACCGATGCACAGCGATCTCGGCCACGAGGCCGAGTCGATTTTGGCGAAGGCGGAGTAATGCGCGTCCTGATGGTTTCCGATGTGTATTTTCCGCGCATCAACGGTGTCTCCACCTCCATCGAAACTTTTCGCAGCGCGCTTTCTGCACAGGGCGTTGCGGTCAGCCTGGTTGTCCCCCGCTATGGCGACGAGGCCGCCGCGCCCGGCGTCATCCGCGTAGCCGCTCGCCGCGTGCTGGGCGACCCGGAAGATCGTCTTGCACATTATGGCAAGCTGCGCCGGGCCACTTTGAAAGCGGCGGTGGATTGCGATGTCATCCACATTCAAACGCCATTCGCCGCGCATTACGCGGGTTTGCATGCGGCGCGCGCGTTGAACAAACCCGTCATCGCCACCTATCACACACTGTTCGAGGAATACCTGCAGCATTACATCCCATGGTTTCCGGCAACGCTTTTGCGCGGCCTGGCGCGACGCTTCTCGCGCGGGCAATGCAATGCGCTGGATGCGGTGATCGTGCCCTCCTCGGCGATGCGCACGCGGTTGCGCAACTATGGCGTAACCCGGCCACTGCATGTGTTACCGACCGGCATCCCGGCCAACGCCTTCGAACCGGGCGAGGCGACACGCTTCCGCGTCGACCAGGGCATCGCGCCGAACCGACCCGTGGTGTTGTTTGTCGGCCGCGTGGCGCATGAAAAAAACATCTGCTTTTTGCTGGATGTGGTGGCCCGCGCTCGACGCTGCTTGCCAGACCTGTTGTTCTTGATCACTGGCGAAGGCCCGGCACAAAAAGATCTGGCGCGACGCGCGTCCGAACTTGGCTTGGACGGCGCGGTGCGATTTCTCGGCTATCTGGATCGCCGCCACGAACTGCCGGCCGCTTATGCCGCCGCCGACGCGTTCATTTTCGCCTCGCGCACCGAAACTCAAGGACTGGTGCTGCTGGAAGCCATGGCGCAACGCTGCCCGGTGGTCGGGCTATCGATCATGGGCACCGCAGACATTCTTGAAGCCAAACGCGGTTGCCGGATCGGCCCAGATGATCCCGCCGGCTTTGCCGATGTCTTGCTGCAATTGTTGAACGATCCGTTAGCGCGCGCCCAACTGGGCGACGACGCACGAAGTTATGCGCGGGAATGGTCCGATCAGGTTTTAGCGCAACGCCTGGCCACG
Source organism: Betaproteobacteria bacterium (assembly GCA_020049415.1). GTDB lineage: Bacteria > Pseudomonadota > Gammaproteobacteria > Burkholderiales > Thiobacillaceae > PFJX01. The sequence continues at coordinate 4,952 of JAIFKV010000017.1, read as the reverse complement.
CTTTACCAAAGCCTGGCGCGGTAAGGCAATACACCCCCATCTCGCCATGCGACCGTTGCGCATACTCTTGGTGACCGAAACCTATCCGCCCGAGATCAATGGCGTCGCGATGACCACCCAACGTCTGCTGCAAGGGTTGCGCGCACGCGGCCACTGGGTTGGGTTGGTGCGACCGAGGCAACAAAACGAGACGCAACAGGCGGCCACCTGGACGGTGCGGGGCCTGCCGATTCCGAAATATCCCGGCCTGCGTCTGGGCCTGCCCGACTGGCGACAGCTGCGACGGGTGATGCGCGAGCAACAACCGGATCTGGTACATGTCGTCACCGAAGGCCCGCTTGGCTGGGCCGCCGTATTCGCCGCCCGCGCCAGCAAGCTGCCGGTCACTTCTGGCTACCATACCCATTTCGATCTCTACAGCGGCCACTACGGCCTCAATTGGCTGATGCCGCTGGTTACCGGCTGGCTGGATGCCCTGCACCGCCGTTGCCAGGCCACTTTTGTGCCGACACCGGAACTGGCGGCCACTTTGTCCGCGCGTGGCATTCCCAACGTGCGCGCAGTTGGGCGCGGCGTCGATACCGCGTTATTCAATCCATCGCGACGAGACTTGGCATTGCGCGCTCATTGGGGAATACCTGCGGCGGGATTGAACGAGGCAAACTTGATCTGCCTGTTTGTCGGCCGGCTCGCCCCGGAAAAAAACCTGGAACTGGTCGAGCGGGCTTTTGCCGCGATTGCCGCCCAAAACCCGCGCGCGCGCATGCTCTGGGTCGGCGACGGTCCGTCGTTGAGCCGTCTGCAAGCGGCGCATCCGGAACATATCTTTGCCGGCCCGCGCATCGGCAACGACCTCGCCACCCACTACGCCAGCGCCGATCTATTCTTGTTCGGCAGTCTGTCGGAAACCTGGGGCAACGTCCTGACGGAGGCCCTGGCCAGCGGGTTGAGCGTAGTCACCTACCGACGCGCGGCCGCTGAAATCCTGATTCGCGATGGCGAAAACGGCATCGCAATCGAAGCCGGCGATGCCGACGCTTTCATTTCCGCCGCCACCTCGCTAGCCGGTAATGCAGCAACACGCCGCCGCCTCGGGCAAGCCGCCAGCAAGTCCATGCAAGCGCATGGCTGGGCAGCCATCGTCGAGCGGTTTGAAAATGGACTGCGAGACGTTCTGACGCATTCGTAGATACGATTCGTCATTCACCGCATCATCGGCATCGAGATTTCTCGTCGAGCGGAAACAAGCGACGGGCTAAACCGCCGCACTCCGCTCTCCAGCGACATTTTCGAAATCAATCGTCTTCTGCCGGTTCATCCAGATATTTCTGCAAGCGACGTTCGAACATATGACGATCGAAGCGCCACTCCTCGATCAGCGAGATCGCCAACTCGAAAGGCTTCTTCGGCAGATCGTAAATGCAGCCAAGATTGAACGAGGCAGAAGACTCCAGCGCAATACAGAGATCTCTCAAGTCCGAACTCGCTTTGTCATCGGGATTCTTTCGAATAAAGCGGGCGATATTTTTAACAGCGTTCGACATAACGTTTTCCTTACCAATGTAACGCCCGCAAGCGGGCAGATTTTTTGTGCTGGTGCGCACCCATACGACGGGCGATGTCATCCAGCATTGCAATTGCGTCCAATACAAATGGACCCTTGTTCAACATCACGCATTCGGCGCGTTCCGACATGGCCGCATCGGTCATTTCGGCACGCGAAGGCAAATTCTCCTTGATCAGTTGTTCGAATACCTGTGTCGCCCAAACCACTGGCACATGCGCCGCCTCGGCCAGCCACAGTATTTCTTCTTGAATTTCGGCCAGGCGGCTCCAACCGATTTCTACCGCCAGATCGCCACGTGCAATCATCAAGCCAAATGGCCCGCGACTAGCACCATGAACCACAATTTCAGGCAAATTTTCAACTGCACGCTGGGTTTCTATCTTCGCGATACGGCCCAGATTACTCGCCCCGCGCGCATCCAGCTCATCCGCCAGACGATCCATATCCGCCGCCGTCTGTACAAAAGAATAGCCCACAATGTCGGCCTCGCGAGCGATGAAATCGAGATCAAGCAAGTCCTTGTCGACCAGCGCCGGCAATTGCAAATCACTGTCCGGAAAATTCAAACCTTTGGCCGGACGAATCTTGTCACCCTCGGGGCGTGCCCGGGTAATTCTTAACCAGGCGCCAGCCTCACTGATGCGTTCGACTTCAGCGCCTATCTGGCCATCGTCGATAAAGACTCGCTCGCCCACTCGCAAACTATCCAGCACCTCTGGCTGCGCACAAGGAATCCGGCCGGCAAAGCCGTCTTCCGTTCCAATCTCCCCGGGCGCTTCATCGCGCGACAACAGAATGCGGTCGCCAATATGCACCAACAGCACTTCCGGACTCGCTTCCAGTGCGCCGACCTTGCTTGATCGCTGCCGGCCTTCGCCGGAAAGATGCTTCAAGGTGCAGCCCTGTTCCAGCCAGACCGAGTCGGCGGTGCAAGCCAGCAGGTGAGCTTCGCCCATGCGTTCAAGCACATTGAGAATGCGTTTTTTACCGCGCGTGTCGGTAACTTCAACCAAATCGCCCGGCCGCAACAAAACCAACCAGTCGTGCGCAACACTGACCCGCGCATAACCCGCCAAACCCGTTGCGCCACGCAGACCGGAACCACCCGGCTCGCCGCTGGCGTCAAATAAAAAATAGGCCGGCGCGCGCGTATCGCCACGTTCATCGCGCTTCGGCTTCAGGCGCAAGTGACCCGGACTCGCGGCCATCTCGCCGGTACGTAACTTCGGCCCGGCCAAGTCCATGTGGATAAGACACTTGCGCCCGCTGGCGGCAGAAGCCGCGCGGATGTTTTCAATCATCGCCCGCCAGACATCGGCATCGTCATGCGCACAATTAATACGCGCAATGTCCATGCCGCGTTCGATTAGATCTCGCACAAATCGCACCTCGCCCGCCGCCGCTGTCGGCAAGGTCACCATGATGCGGGTGCGCCGATGTTTAGGCGCCTTGCCCAACAGAAGCTGCGTTCTTTGCTTCAATCGGTTATCGCCGTGCCGGTTGGCGCGCCCGCGGTTCAACAAGGCTGCGTCGGTCGGACAAACACCGCTGATCGCATCCAGCGCTTGCCCGACGGCATCCAGCGTTGCGATAACATGGCCTTCGCATCGCCCCAAAGAAGACAAGCCCAGTTCGGAGAGTTGCTCCTGCAATTCGCGCAGGTCTTCGCGCCGAAACGCAATATAAGCCGCCAGGTTGACGGCATCTCGCGCGTAACCGGAGCCCGCCAATTGCGGCTGCCAAGCGGCGAGCAAAGCATGTTTGCCAGCGTCGACCTTGGCGCGCAGATTGGTCAGTTCACGTTGAAGTTCAGATAAGGATTGCACTACTCGAGCAAAGATAAGTCCACGCCAAAGTAAATAGCATACGCAACCCAAGGGGGATAAATGATGAAGGTTTTATTACACTGGCAACCCAACGTGATCTATCAGCCTGTCGAGAGTTGCTCGTCGATAGCCAGAATGACGCCTGCCAGACCCGTTGTTGACCATTTTCGGAGAGTCGCCGAACAAACTGTTGCCTAGTAATGCAGCTGAGAATGGCCCGGTGCGGGCCATTCTCAGCTGACGTTTCCCCAGCCCTACCGGATACTAGCCAAACCGTCCGGTAATATAATCTTCGGTCTGTTTCTGAGTCGGCTTCACAAACAGCTTGTCTGTTTCGCCAAACTCAATCAACTCGCCCAGATACATGAAGGCGGTGAAATCCGAGATACGCGCCGCCTGCTGCATGTTGTGGGTCACGATGGCGATGGTGTATTCGGTCTTCAGCTCGTTGATCAGTTCTTCGATCTTGGCGGTTGAAATCGGGTCGAGCGCCGAGGTGGGTTCGTCCAGCAACACAATTTCCGGCTTCACCGCGATAGTACGGGCGATACACAAGCGCTGCTGCTGACCGCCAGATAGCGAGAGGCCGCTTTGTTGCAGTTTGTTCTTGGTTTCTTCCCAGATCGCAGCCTTGCGCAACGCCCATTCAACGCGCTGATCCATATCCGAACTCGACAGTTTTTCGTAAAGACGCACGCCAAACGCGATATTTTCGTAAATCGTCATCGGGAATGGGGTCGGCTTCTGGAACACCATGCCGATCTTGGCGCGCACCAGATTCACGTCCTGCTTCTTGTCGAGCAGATTCTTGCCATGGAAATTGATCTGGCCTTCCGCACGCTGACCAGGATAAAGGTCATACATTCGGTTGAAGGTACGCAACAAGGTGGACTTGCCACATCCTGAGGGACCGATGAAGGCGGTCACCCGGCTTTTTGCGATATCCAGCGAGACATTGGTCAAGCCACGGAACGCGCCGTAATAGAAATTAAGGTCTCGGATAGACAGGATGGCTTCGCCATCGGCTGTAGTTTGGCTGGTGGACATTCGTTACTCCGGGTTCAAGCTGAAACTTTATTACGGAACATGACGCGCGCAATGATGTTGATGGCAAGCACGATCAGTGCGATCAACAGCGCGCCGCCCCAGGCCAGACTGACCCAGTTGTCGTACGGGCTCATGGCGAACTGGAAGATCACCACCGGCAGATTACCCATCGGTTGCGACATGTCGGTGCTGAAAAACTGATTGTTTAGTGCGGTAAACAGCAGCGGCGCGGTTTCACCCATGACGCGGGCAATGGCCAGCAAGATGCCGGTGACAACACCCGCCTTGACCGCACGCAGGGTGACTTTCAACGAAACCTGCCAGCGCGGCGCACCAACCGCAAATGCGGCTTCACGTAACGCGGTGGGAACCAGCAACAGCATGTTTTCGGTGGTGCGCACGACCACCGGAATCGCGATCAGCGACAACGCCACTGACCCGGCCCAGCCGGAGAAGCCGCCCAGCGTGGCTACCATCAGGGCATAGACAAACAGACCAACCACGATGGACGG
>JAIFKV010000177.1 GCA_020049415.1 Betaproteobacteria bacterium | reverse complement strand
CCAGCTCCGCAGGGGGCATGGCTTTGGGAATCTCAATCAGCAGATCAATGTCTCCCCCACGCTTGCTGTCGTCCACGCGGGAACCAAAGAGAAACACTGCCGTGCCAGGTGTAAAGGCGTCTTGGGCAGCTTGGGCAATAGCATTGACCTCTTTGGGTTGTAATCTCATTGTTTATCCTAATAAACGTGGGCCAGACCTTCCGCCGTCCTGCGCACCTTCAACCACCGCCACTTTCACGTAGACCGGGAAACCACCCGTAGGGCTTAGAAGGCTCCGCTTGCGGGCCGATATTGGCTTCAGGTTGGCGTTTCTGGATTCGGGTTGCCGGTTTCTACCCGGCTCACCACGTATCGGTATTTGCCGGATTTTTCTGGTGGTATCTCGTCTACCAAGCTCACTTCTACGGTGACGCTTTCTCCTAGCCGCGCTTTGCCACCGCGTTCGATGTTGGGTAATTGGGCGGGGTCGAAGTTGGCGTCGGTTACCAGTTGGATGCGTGTGAGGTCGAGGCTTTCTTGCACGATCTTGAATTGCCGCACGCCGGGCAGGTCACGCACCAGGTAGATCAGCGAGAGGCCGTGCATGACTGTGCCGTTTTTGGCGACCAGGAAATCGGTGCTGCGACCTTCGATGGATTTCAGCAGCGGCAAGGTTCGACCGCAGGAGCAGGGCTGGTCATCCAGTACGCCGATGTCGCCGGTGCGGTAGCGGATGAAGGGGAAATCTTTGGTGGCAAGGTGAGTGACGACGATTTCGCCGCTTTCGCCGGGTGCCAGCACGCGGCCTTCGGGGTCGATGATTTCGACGATGATGTCTTCATAAGTCAGATGCATGCTGCCAGCGGGACATTGGTGCGCGATGAAACCGGCGTCGCGTCCGCCGTAACCGTTGGCGACCGGACAGCCAAATACGCTTTGGATGAGTTGGCGCTGATGGTCGTAGAGGCGCTCTGATGTGACGAAGGCGACTTTGATGCCGAGGTTGTCGAGACGAATGTCATGGTCTTGAGCATGCCGTGCGATGTGGGCGAAGGCGGAGGGGTAGCCGAACAGCATCTTCGGTCGCATGGCTTGAATTTCGGCGATAAAGCCGGCCACCTTTTGCGGCGACATTTCGAACGCGGGCAGCAGTTTGGTGCGCATCAGGGCATCGCGAAATTGCCGCACGCGGTCTTGCGAGGTGAGTTCAATGGGCGATCCCCAAAGGACGATTTCCGGATCGCCGATATTCACGTCCCACCAGCGCGTGGCGCGCCATTTGGCGGCGACGTCGTGCGATACGCGTTCGTTGCCGATGAAAAAGATCAGCGGTTCGCCGCTGGAACCGCCAGTATTGAATCGCGCCAGGTCTTTCGCTTGGGCTGACTTGAGGGCTTCGGTGTTGGCGCGAATCACCGCTTTGTCGAGAAACGGCAGCCGCCGCAGGTCTGCGATGCTGGATAGGGAACCGGGATCAAATTTTAGTTTTGCGAATAAAGCCTGGTAGTAAGGCACTTGTTCACCAGCATGGCTCAACAGCGCTTTAAGCCGGCTGATGCGCAAGGCGTCCAGGCGTTCAACGGGCCAATACTGGCTTTGCTCCATTTCACGATGAACACGGGTGGTGTCGTGATGTTTGAGGCGCTCTTGCAGCGGGAAGACGACGCCGGAAATCAGGGCGGTATAGAGGCTCATGACTTTTTTTTATCTCGATCCGTGCGCATGTTGTTAAAAGTGTTCATCCTGGAAACCTCTGTTGACCGGCCTGTAGGTGCGAATTTATTCGCATATAAGCGCTTGATCGTGCAAATAAATTCGCACCAACAGCTCGTCCAACTGCGATTTTTAGGTGTGCGCCGGTAAAGACCGGCAAGGAGTAGATGGTGAAAGTCCATTGCAATGAAGGTGTAGCGAACCACATTAGCCCCGAGCCGTGCGTTTGTATCCGCGAGGATGCAGGCGAAGCGTCGGTAGGGGAGAGTATAGGCCAGCCATTGAGCCGCGAAAGAACCCCCTTCCCGGATGCCGACGCTGTACCTAAAGCGGAAGGCCATGCTGACATACGCGCTATGGCGAGCGTATGGCAGACCGGGCGTGGTCAGAGAACCTGGCATGTCTGATTCCTTGCTCATTGGCAGTGGCACCGAAATGTTCGATACCGAAAGATCAAATCTACCGTTATTTCGTGCCATGCGAGTTTCCGGGGTGAACCGCTAAAACGTGGCTGGGATCAGGAATTCCGCGCTTACCAGGCTCGATGGTGATTCGATCTCTGTATTCCATGTTTTAAAATATGGCAAAGCGAACGCCGCCAGGTTTAAGCTTCAACTCTGCCGCCTTTGGGCTGGCAACCGATCAACAGTCCGAAACTTAAGGAGCACATCATGAAAGGCCAGGAAAGCAAGAAAGCAGCAAAGAAAGAACCGACCATCAAATTCGCGAAACTATAGTGGGCCACGGAAATCATCTCGTTCCTATATGTAGCATGGCTTCCGCGTAACTTCTTGATAACCCGCAAGAAGTTACCCTGCCGACTTTTTCTGCGGATGAAAATAATTGTTGGGTGCGCTGCGTGCATCCAACAATTATGGCTTGCAGCAAGCCATTGGATTGATGTGAGGATTCATGAAACATCCGGTCTAGATTGGCTGTGGCATACAGGATCAATCAGATCCCGCGCGCTGAGCGTTTTTCCATTTTTTTATAACTCTGGCTATTCTGGAATCCTCAGTTGGGATTGAATGCTGTGAAATTTCAATCGGTTGCGTTACTCATGCAGGGGTGAATTTATTCGCACGCAAGCGGTTGATTATGCGAATAAATTTACACCTATAGTCCGGTCAACAGCGTTTTTTTAGGGTTATTCAAATCATGGCTTCCTGGCTTCCCGTGCTTAAAGCTGCCCTACCTTACATCGGCAATATTGTCGCGGAGGCGGTGCCCGTGTTCACCAGCCGCAAGGAGCATGATGCGTCGGCTGATCTGGTATCCCGACAAATCTCGGAGTTGCAGGAGGCCGTTACCAGCAATGCGGAGGCGGTGAAAGTCCTTGCCGCTCAGGTTGAGAAAACCATTGCCGCACTGGATGCGGGTGAAGACGATTTGGCCCAACGCATGGCGGCATTACAAGAAACGTTGGCGCACTGCGACAGCAGCGCCAACTTGGCGCAAGCGCAGGTCACTCGGTTGGAAGGCGTGGCGGCGGCGATTCAGATCCGTGCCGATAACTTCGATCAACTGTTGGTGAAACACCACCGCCATGAACGCGTTATCGCGGCTATCGCACTGTTTGCACTGCTCATCGCAGGCATTGCATTGCTGCGCTGAAGGCAGGCCGATAGCACAAAATCTGGACGATTTCCTTTTGTCATTGTGAGCTGCCAGGGGTAGGCTGGATTTGTAAGCATTAAAGCGCAAACGTCTCCACTCAGTTGGGCGTATGAATAATTACGCTACTCCTTTTCAGAATTCCCTGTGCAAACAATGGCCTGCGCGATCATCGCGTGATTTCATGAAATATCCGGGTTAGCAAATCTATCGGCCAGAACAACCCGCAGAAGAGTGCGTCGCTTGGCGACAGGCCTTGGTTGCGGCGCAGTTGGGTCAGGGCGATGCCGAGTGAAAGGTAGATCATGATGCCGAGGCTGAGGTTCATGGCGTGTCTGTATTGGTTGAGATGCGCAGAGCTTAGAGATCTGCGGTCTCACCAGATGAGACAGGCATGAAGCTGCCTCTTTATCAGCCTCGGCGCACTTTGGTGTGACACTTCACTTCGTGCCATGCGCGTTTACGGAAAGCACCGCTTAAATGCGGCCTGGATCAGGAACTCTATTCTTCAGGCTTTGGGCGGGGCGGTTCGGTCAAACAATGCCGTGCTTGGCGGCAATGCGGCGCAATTCCGGTATTTCCAGTCCTGCGGCATCGGCATGATGCAGGGCTCGTTTCAGGCGAGATGGCGCTGAACGGCCAGCGCATCCATGGCCAGGGTCGGCGGCTATGGCTTCGAGCAGGCCGGACATCAGACTGGGGCGGTCTAGTGTTTGGCCAGTCAACCAGTCCTGCACATCAAGCACGTCGTTGGCTACTGCCACCATCAGCACGTTTTGCTTGTCGCGCAGCGCACCGACATCGCCGCCGGTTTCCAGACCGGCGATATTGGTGGTGAGAATGTATAAATTTTTGCGCACCAATTCCCAGTACAGGGCGTCTACGTCGAGCAGTTTGTGGGCTGGCAAATCGATCGCCGCCAGGGCTGCAACCAAGGATTCCGCTTCTGGACCAAACACCGGCGAGGATAACAAGGCGTGCGCCTCTTTACCCTGTTTTTTCTCGAACCAGACCGAGATCACAGTCGGATTTTCAATGTTGTGGGCTTGCCAATCGCGCGGCAGGAGTTCGTTCTGCAGCAGACCGACAGTGTCTCGCCATGATTCTGGCAGGGCGGATAGAACCGGATGCAGATCGGGTTCGGCGACGGAGACCATTACCAGGTCAGGCTCTGGCCAACGCGCCGCAACAGCATCAAGATCGTCGCCGCGATTCACCGGCACCACAATGTAGCCGGTCTTCAACAACCCCCCGGCGAAGACTCGCCCAAGTTGGCCGAGACCGATCATGACCGCGATTTTTTCCATGATTTTCTCCGAATTATTCGATGCAAAGGCATGCGCAAGGTTGTGCCGCCCATTGTAGGACGGCTTTGGGGTTGATACCGACTCCATCTAGAATCGTTGAAATTGACTCGCTGACTTGCCTGGAGATTTCGATGCTTGTAGCCGCGCCCGCCATTTCATCATTTCTGCCACCGCATCGAACCTTGATGGGGCCTGGTCCTTCCGATGTGCCCCAACGCATTCTTGATGCCATGGCGCGGCCGACTATCGGCCATCTGGATCCAGCCTTCACCGATATGATGGAACAGACTAAAACGCTATTGCGCTATGCCTTCCAGACCGAGAACAAGCTGACTTTTCCGGTTTCCGGCCCCGGGTCGGTGGGCATGGAAACCTGCTTTGTGAATCTGGTGGAACCGGGCGATAGCGTCATCGTCTGCGTCAATGGCGTGTTCGGCGGTCGCATGCTGGAGAACGTCAAACGCTGCGGCGGTTTGCCGGTAGTGGTCGAAGACGCCTGGGGTCGGGCAGTGGATTTGGGCAAGGTGGAAGCGGCGTTCGTCGCCAATCCGGCGGCGAAAATCCTTGCTTTTGTCCATGCCGAAACATCGACCGGGGCGCAATCCGATGCCGCTGCGCTGGCCGCCATCGCGCATCGGCATGGTGCTTTGGCGCTGATGGATTGCGTCACTTCGCTCGCCGGCACGCCAGTGTTGATCGATGCCTGGGCGATCGACGCGGCTTACTCCGGTAGCCAGAAATGCCTGTCGTGTACGCCGGGTTTGTCGCCAGTAACATTTTCCGAGCGCGCCATCGAGAAAGTGCGCGCGCGCAAGACTCCGGTGCAAAGTTGGTTCATGGACCTGAATCTGGTGTTGGGTTACTGGAGCGGCGAGGGCAAACGGACGTATCACCACACCGCGCCGATCAACCCGCTCTATGGTTTGCATGAGGCACTGGTGATGCTGGCCGAAGAAGGTCTCCCGAATGCCTGGGCACGGCACCAAACAATGCACGAAGCCTTGAAAGCAGGACTTGAAGACTTGGGACTGAACTTTGTGGTGCCAGCCGACGAACGTTTACCGCAACTCAATTCGGTGTATTTGCCCGCTGACGTCGATGACGCTACTTGCCGGGCGCGTTTGCTGGCTGAGTTCAACCTGGAAATCGGCGCCGGCCTGGGCGTGCTGGCCGGCAAAATCTGGCGTATTGGCCTGATGGGCGCTTCCGCCAGTCCGCATCATGTCGACTATTGCTTGAAGGCGCTGGCGGCCGTCTTGAACAAATAATTGCCGCCTGGATCAGCGTTCAAGCAAATCCGCTTTGCCGGGTTTGCCGTTCCAGGCATCGGCATCCGCAGGTGCCTCTTTTTTCTCGGTAATGACTGGCCAGATGCGCGACAACTCGGCATTAAGTGCGATAAATTGTCGCTGCCCTTCCGGCACGTCATCCTCCGGAAAAATCGCCTCGGCGGGGCATTCCGACACACACAAATTGCAGTCGATACATTCCTCCGGATCGATCACCAGAAAATTTGGGCCTTCATGAAAACAATCTACCGGGCATACTTCGACGCAGTCGGTAAATTTGCACTTGATACAGTTTTCCGCGACAACATAGGTCATAACTTTCCTCACTAATCGTTTTTCGCTAGCATAGCGGGAAATAACGCACTTCGGCCACTTAGCCTGTTCCTGTATTTTCCCCAGTCCCACCTCCACGAGGTCTTTTCCCCATGAGCGAACACATTCATTACGTCACCGACGACACCTTCGAACAGGAAGTTCTGCAATCACCCATGCCAGTGCTGGTTGATTACTGGGCTGATTGGTGCGGCCCCTGCAAAATGATTTCTCCCATTCTTGATGAAGTGGCCAGGGAATACACTGGTCGTCTAAAGGTTTGCAAACTGAACATCGACGAGAACCAGACCACACCGCCAAAATTTGGCATTCGCGGCATTCCCACTCTGATGATTTTCAAGAACGGCAATGTCGAAGCCACCAAGGTCGGCGCACTTTCCAAGTCCCAATTAACCGCTTTCGTTGACAGCAATATCTAACTTCCGTTAGCTTGTCTTGTCTGGCCTGCTCTTCATGAGCAGGCCAGACTAAAAAAAGCGCTCAAGCGCCAACCACTCCGCTCTCCCACCGAGACGGACAAACCACTCCCTCCAGCTATTCCCTCCCCAGGCCACACGGCCAACCCGCACCCTCACTCACATGCATCTTTCTGAACTCAAGCAACATCACGTCAGCGCTTTAATCGAAATCGCCGAAAACAATGGCATCGAAAATGCCAATCGGATGCGCAAACAAGAACTGATCTTCGCTCTGCTCAAACAGGCGGCCAAGGCCGGCGAAAGTATTTTCGGGGACGGCGTGCTGGAAATTCTTCCAGATGGTTTCGGCTTTCTGCGTTCGCCGGACACGTCTTACCTATCCAATCCGGATGACATTTATGTTTCGCCGTCGCAGATTCGCCGCTTCAATCTGCACACCGGCGACACCGTCGAAGGCGAGATTCGAACCCCGAAGGATGGCGAACGCTACTTTGCCCTGACCAAACTGGACAAGGCCAACGGCGGGGCGGTTGAAGATCTCAAACACAAGATTCTTTTTGAAAATCTGACGCCGCTGTTCCCCAACCAGCCGTTCAAGCTGGAACGCGAAATCAAGGCTGAGGAAAACATGACCGGCCGGGTGATCGACATCATCGCTCCGATCGGCAAAGGTTCACGCGGCCTCATCGTGGCGCCGCCGAAGACCGGTAAAACCGTGATGCTGCAGCACATCGCTCACGCTATCACCGCCAACCATCCGGAAGCCATTCTGATCGTCCTGCTGATCGACGAACGTCCCGAAGAAGTCACCGAAATGACGCGCACGGTCAAAGGCGAAGTGGTTGCATCCACCTTCGACGAACCCGCCGCGCGCCACGTTCAAGTTGCCGAAATGGTCATCGCCAAGGCCAAGCGGCTGGTAGAACACAAGAAAGACGTGGTGATCCTGCTTGACTCCATCACACGCTTGGCCCGCGCCTACAACACTGTGCAGCCGACTTCCGGCAAGGTGCTGACCGGCGGTGTAGATGCCAACGCACTGCAAAAGCCGAAACGCTTCTTCGGCGCAGCGCGCAACATCGAAGAAGGCGGCAGCCTGACCATCCTTGCCACCGCACTGATCGACACCGGCAGCCGGATGGATGACGTCATCTTTGAAGAATTCAAAGGCACCGGCAACATGGAAATCCACCTCGACCGCCGCATGGCCGAGAAACGTGTCTACCCGGCAATTAACGTCAACCGCTCCGGCACGCGCAAGGAAGAACTGCTGATCGAAGCGTCCATCCTGCAAAAAATCTGGGTGCTGCGCAAACTGCTCTACCCGATGGACGACATGGAAGCGATGGAATTCCTGTCCGACAAAATCCGCGCCACCAAGACCAACAACGACTTCTTTGACTCGATGCGGCGGGGTTAAATCATCCCGAGGTCAGGCCAGATTGGATGGGCCAAGCACAACGGGCCCATCCTGCAGTCACCGAGTTTATCGAAGCGCAATGCTGGCGGTAGGTCGGGTTTCCCCGCAAAAACCTGCGGCTCACCCAACCTACGGATTGCTGTCTGTGAGTTTCAACGTTTCCTGTTCAAAGCCGATGATGTTGCGTTCGATTTTGCTGAATTCGACGCCGATCAAATGAATCCGCTCGCCGCGTGAGCGGTATTTGTCGGCGTATTGCTTGTCTTTGATCTGTTGCAGTGCGCGGCCTTCAGGGATCAATTCGACTACCTTGAATTCGAACAGATAAACGTTGCCATTGAACAGTACGGTCATATCGATGCGGCCGTGGTTGCTGGTGTCTTCCAGGCGAATATCCAACCCAAGCGCGGCGAAGTAGCTGTAGAAAATGCTGGCGTAATAGCCTTCGTATTGGGCGATGGGGTTGTTGCGATACCAGTCGTGCGGAATGCTGGCGTAGAAGGCGGCGAACAGTGTGCGCATGCCGGCGAAGTCGTTGGTTTGCAGCAGGTCGTATAGCTGAGGTGCGATGATGCCGTAGCGCGCCGGGTCGTTGGTGAGCTTTTGCAGCAGCGCGCCATTGAGGCTGCTGCGCACTTCCTGGTTGGGATAGCGCAGCGTCATCTGCATCAGACCAGGCATGCGGCGCACCGAGTCGATGGTAAGGTAACCGGCCTGAAACATCAGCGCTTCGGTGGGTATGGCGTCGACATCGAAGCTGGAAAGCAGGGTTTCCAATGCCACCAGACGTTCCAGATCAGGCGTAAACACGCCGCGTTGACTCAGCAGCTCAACCAGGAAAGTCGGTGTGCCGGTCTCGAACCAGTAAGGCCGGAATTCGCGTTTCTGAAACAGCAGCAATAAATCGAACGGATTGTAGACGGCCTCGCCAGTCCAGTTGTAGCCGTTGTACCAATCACGAATCTGTTGCCGATCCAGCCCTGCCAGTTCCGCCGCGAAGACGTTATCAACGTCAGCATCGGTGTAACCGCAGATCGAGGAATATTCGGCGTCAACTGTGATGTCATTCAGATTGTTCAGCCCGGAGAATAAACTGACTTTGCTGAACTTGGAGACGCCGGTGAGCAGCGCGAATTTGATGTGGGCGTCGGAATCCTTGATCACCGAATAGAAATTGCGCAGGCCGTCGCGCATGACGCGGGCGATGTCGGATTCTGCGATGTTGTCGAGAATCGGCTTGTCGTACTCATCCACCAACACCACCGCCCGTTGACCATGCTTGAGATACGCGCCACGAATCAGCTCTGCAAAGCTGATGGCGACGTCGGTGTCGTCGACCCGGCTCAGGCCGAGGTTGTCGCGGTTCAACTGCAACTGGGCGCGAATGCGTCGATCGAGTTCATCTCGATCGCGCACCAGACCGCCGCCGAAGCTGATGCGAATCACCGGATATTGCGTGCCCCAATCCCATTTATCGTAAACGTATAAACCCAGAAACAGCGCTTTGTTGCCGGCGAAAAGTTCTGCCAGTGTGTCGATGAACAGCGACTTGCCGAAGCGACGCGGGCGGGAGAGGAAGTAATGTGTGCCTGTCTCGGCCAGCTTCAGTGCAAACGCGGTTTTGTCGACGTAATAACAGTCACTTTCGCGAATCTTGGCGAAGGTCTGAATGCCGATGGGGAGCTTTTTGCGTTGCATGGCGAAAGATTATGCCAGCGCTGGTTTAAACGGCGAGGGGCGTTAGCGCGGATTCAGGCTTTTTACTCGGTCGGCGTGATGCCGACAGGATGTGGTGCTGCTTTCCGGAATGGTTCGAGCCGGAATCGAGAGCTGATTTCTGGCGGCTGCTTATCTGGTTTTTCAATCCACACGCCGGGGGTGTCGACGGTTTTAGAGGCGGCGATGGTCAAAACTGGAGTTCAGCTTGTAAATATTGTCTTGGACGTGCGGACTCGGCTGTTCTATTCGCTGTCGATATTTTGGCGATGCCTTGTTTTATTTAGCCGTTTATAGTTGCTAGTCCAAAATGCCATGGTCTGCAAAGGTTGTTAAAGTCAATATGAGCGCCCTCACGTTACCTAAGCCTTCACCTGATTTTATACGTTTGACTCGACTGATTGTGGAAAGCCATCTTCGCGTGGTTGGGCGTGATTTGCTTTCCTCCGCGGCTTTGAGCGATTCGGAATTGTGTGATGCACTTTGGAATGCGCCACGCGTTGTTGTTGCCCATGGAACCGAATCAGATCCGGTGTTCTGTTATGGCAATCGATTGGCGCTGGAGTTGTTTGAATTGGATTTTGCTGCGTTTACCGCGTTGCCGTCGCGATTTTCTGCCGAGCCTCTGGCGCGTGAGGAGCGGGCGGCTTTGCTGGATCGGGTGGGTCGATTCGGTTTTATTGATGATTACGCGGGCGTTCGGATTTCCAGCAGCGGCCGACGTTTTAGTATTGAAAATGCAACTGTGTGGAATCTGCTCGATGCCGATCGCATTTGCCAAGGGCAGGCAGCAACATTTTCAAATTGGCGTGTTATGCCGGCTTGATCGCCTTGGTCGCAGATGCGATTGTTGGGGCCGGATGCGTGCGGTTCATTAAAAGCTGACAAGGGCTGCCTCGAAAAACTTACGATCCGAGATGGTTTTCGAACGCGTAAGTCGCAAATTTCGAGGCGCCCTTGGGGGGGATTACCGGCGGAACTCGGTGAGGTTGAGTTTAATCAGCATGCAGTCCTCACAGTAACGCGCCAATAAAGCTTCGGCTTCAGCAGGAGGGAGAACCGAGGCCATCGTGGTCACGATTTCTGTGAAACTGCTATCGCCGGTGGGTTTGCAGGGCGAGACGCTCAAAACATCGAGCTGATCGATATTGGAAATTTGTACCGTGTCTGCGGCACACGCGTTTAAACCAATTGCAAGTAGTGCAATGCCAACCAAGTATTGAATTTTCTTCATGGTAATGCTCCTTTGTGTATAAAAAAGTTGAATATCATTGAAAGCTAATATGTAAGTTGATTATAGCTACGGACTGTGCTAGGGCAACCTTCATTATGCGTTTTTGATACTTGACCGAGTCCCGTTGGCGATAACGACACAACAGATATCAAGGCTTCGCTTTTCTGGTTTTTCGGTCTTGTTTCATTTGCTGTGTAATTTCACTAGATCGCGTTGTTTCCCGTGGCTTCAACAGGTGGAACGATCTTTTTGCAAGAGCATCGGGCGCTGCCCGGTGCAGTGTGATGTGATCTGATTTCATCCATGCGGACCTGGCAGGCGGCTTCGTTGTCGAAGAACTCAACTTTGCCTGTGGTGGTCGGTGCACCGGGGGAGAGTGAAAAGAAGGTCAGGAGAACAAGGCTTTTCATTGGCTTATCCATAGAATGTTTGTATGGATCTATATAAGCACATAATTATATTGACTGTATCGGGCGACGAGTTTCCAGGTGTTTGAGTTGCTCGAGTTGTTGCAAAGTTGCCCTGTCCGGTGATCTGGTTTGATCGGAAAATGTCAAGCTGACCCTATCAGTTGATGGCAGGGTGGCGGATCACTGGCGCGGCCGAGATAGCCACCCAAGCACGCCACCAGGCGGATGGCATCGCCCAGCAGTACCGGTTCAGCTAATCTTTTTTGACTGTTCAGCCGACGGTCGGCTGATGCGGTTGCCCCTTGAAGGGTAAGCCGCAGTCCGTCGAGGGGATGTGTTCCTGCTTGTGCGGGGTATCGAGGTAAGAGCGGATCATGGGGAAGTTTTCCTCCCCCATTAACCTGGAATCCTCGGTTTTGGTTGAATGTTTTTAAATATCAATCGGTTGCGTTACTTACGAAGGTGCGAATTTATTCGCACCTACAGTCCGGTCAACAGCGTTTTTTTGGATAATCTTGTTGGGTTCGCTCACGCGTTCGAGTGTCTGGCC
>JAIFKV010000109.1 GCA_020049415.1 Betaproteobacteria bacterium | reverse complement strand
CTGCTCGACTACAAACACGAGATGCGCCGCGATCACTATCGCAAAGCCTATGTCATGACCCGCATGAGCCAGCTACTGAGCGAACAGCAGATGGCCGATCTGGCAGCCTATTACGCCCAGCAACCCACCCCGGCGGTGCCGCCGCAAACCAATCCGATCCTGGCGCGCAAGGGTGGCGTGCTGGCAAAGAATGGCGACGACAAGCGCGGCATCAGCGCCTGCACCGCGTGTCACGGCGAGCATGGCGAATCCGGCATCACCCCGGAAACACCGGCGCTGGCCGGGCAAACGCCGGAGTACTTCATCCAGGCCATGCAGATGTACAAGACCGGCATGCGCACCTCCGACGTCGGCGGTGTGATGCGGATGTTTTCCAAGAGCCTGACCGACGCTGAAATCACCGCCCTGGCGCACTATTACGCCAGTCTGGGCAGCAAGCGGGAGTTGCGGTAAGTGATGTTTACCCGGCAATGTCAGCTGTCGCTACCTGTGTCATGAAACGAGGATACATGCCGATACCAGCGGGTTGCCAGGTGTGTGAAGCGCACCTCTGGGAATACCATCTATTCGGTCGGTTCAGCCGGGGAGGCTATAGGGCATGGTGGTGTCATTCGTGACGGGCTTCTCGAATTTGCGCTCACAGTGCGATCAGCGCCACCCCCGCCATCATCTGGCCTCTAGCGGCCAAGTTGCGGGTCAGATTCTCTTTCCGTAAGACCAGTGCCCCAGCAGGATGAGGTTGTAGTAGGTGGACGAGGCCACCTACTACAAGGCAGTGCTGGAGTTGAAGCGGGCCCGGTCGCAATTCTGAATCGGGATGACGGCTGGCCCCATGAACTTACTCTGTGGTCGCCTGTTTAATGTGCCGCCAGCCGCTCACTGTGGTTGGGCGAGTATCCCCCGCAGCGCCTTGTAGTCCTCGTCACTTACCGGGATGAAGCGCTGCGCCTTGCGGTTCGTCAGCATCTTCTTGATTTCCGGACTCTCGCTCAGGAAGGCGCGGCGTATCTTGTCCTGAAGATCAGGGCACAGCTTGCCACGGAACACAAAGGGGTCGTGGGGTATGGGGCGGGATTTCCAGAGCACCTGAATCTCGCTCGCCTTGATGCGACCCTGGCGGATGACCTCGTCCAGGTGCTCGCTGGCCACGAAGGCGGCATCGACATAGCCCTTGCGAAGGACTTCGACGGAGCGGTCATGGGAGCCTGAGAAAGTGACCTGGCCGAAATAGTCCTGGAGCGGAACGCCGACCTGGGCGCTGAATTCCGCCCGGGGGATCACGGCACCCGAGGTGCTGGCCGGGTCGGTCAGACTGAGGTTGCGACCTTGCAGCTTGGCAACGCTGTCGAGGCCGCTATCCCGCCGGGTGATGAGCAGGGAATTGTAGAAACGTGCGCCATCCTCGACGAAGGTGCCCGGCTGCATGGTCCAGGAGACGAAGGCGGTAATGGAGGGGTCACGGTTTTTTGCGATGGAATAGGAGGCCGGCCCCATGGAGGCGAGGTCGATGGTGCCGGCGAGCAGGCCCTCGATGACTGTGCTGTAGGAAGAGGCCTGGACCACCGATACCTTGCGTCCCAAGGCCCGCTCCAGGTGCTGCAGCAATGGACGATGCTCCTCAAGTTGCTTGGCGAGGTCGGTGCGCGGGATCAGGGAAAAGCGTAGGGGGTTCGGGTCCTCGCAGGCCCGCGGTGTGGCATGGGCCACGCTGACGGCGAGGCTCAAGGCGAGTGCGATCAATACCTTGAAGGGGGATGTCATGTCGGTGTCCTCGTTGGCTGGAGCAGCATGCCGCTGGCTTCAGCGGCTGGGATGGGACGGCTGAAGTAGTAACCCTGCACCTCGTCGCAGCCAGCGGTCTTCAGGTGCATTAACTGGTCGCGGGTTTCGATGCCCTCGGCAATCACATGCATGCCGAGGTTATGAGCCAGGATGATGGTGGATTCGACGATGATGGCATCGTCGGGGCTATTGATGATGTCCCTTACAAACGTGCGGTCGATCTTGATGGTGTCGATGGGCAGGGTCTTGATGTAACCCAGGCTAGAAAAGCCATTGCCGAAATCGTCCAGGGCCACGCTGATGCCCGCCTTGACCAGATCGTCCAGGATGCCGCCGGCGATCTCGATGTTTTCCACCAGGCTGCTTTCCGTGACCTCCACCTGCAGGAGTGACGGCTTCAAGCCGTACTCGGCCAGTTTGTTGAGGATGCGCGCCGCGAGGGCCGTCTCGCGCAGCTGTCGAGCCGAGAGGTTGACGGCGACCGGCACGAGTGGCAAGCCTTCGTTCTGCCAGGCGGCGAGTTGTCGGCAAGCTGCCTCCAGCACCCAGTTCCCTAGCGAGACGATTTGGCCAGTGCCTTCGGCCATGGG
Source organism: Betaproteobacteria bacterium (assembly GCA_020049415.1). GTDB lineage: Bacteria > Pseudomonadota > Gammaproteobacteria > Burkholderiales > Thiobacillaceae > PFJX01. The sequence continues at coordinate 7,272 of JAIFKV010000109.1, read as the reverse complement.
GATGAAGTCGCCCGGGAAGATCAGGCCGTGTTCCGGGTGCTGCCAGCGAACCAGGGCTTCGAAGCCGACGACACGGAAATTCTGGAGATCGACCTTGGGCTGGTAGTGGAGGATAAGTTCATCCTCGGCGATGGCCTTGGGCAAACGCTGTTCCAGGTCGAACTCATGGGCCTTGTTGACATTGAGGGCCGGGTCGAAAAAGGTGAAGGTGCCGCGACTGACCTTCTTGCTCTGGTACATGGCGGCATCGGCATGGCGGATGAGGGTGTCGAGATCCTGTCCGTCTCTAGGGTAAAGGGCGACACCGATGCTGAGTCCGACCTGTACGTCGTGACCATCCAGATTGGTGCATGGTCTGGTGATGTTCTCCACCAGATTGTTTGCGATCTCGACCACATCGGTTTCCTGCTCCAGCCCGGTCAGCAGGACGACGAACTCGTCTCCGCCGAAGCGGCCGATTACATCGGACGCGCGCAAGGACTGCCGCAAGCGTTGTCCCACCAACTGTAGCAAGAGGTCGCCGACGCGGTGCCCCAGGCTGTCGTTGATGGCCTTGAAGCGGTCCAGGTCGACGAACATCAAGGCATAGTGTTGCCGGCTGCGGCGCGCCCGGGCCAAGTGGCTGGCGCCGAGTTCCATGAACATGCGCCGGTTGACGAGCCCGGTGAGATGGTCGTGGGAAGCGAGTTCGTAAGCGCGGCGTTTCTCTTCCTCCAGTTGGTCGATCAACGCGCGTTTTTCCTCCTCGGAGCGGGCAATCGCTTCAAAGTTGAGGCGTTGCCGGCGAATCATCAGCACCCCCCAGACGGTCAGGCCGACGACGATGACAGTGAGTATCGAAATGGTGGTGAGATGCCTTGCCTTGCGTGCCTTGAATGCGGCCAGGAGATCCTCTCGTTCCTGGCTGACCGCCACAGTGAGGGGGTGGCTGTCGAGTCGTTGAAAGCTGATTTCGTTGGGCCGGTTGTCTCCGAACAGCACCCCTTCCAGGCTGCCCTGGCGTTCTTTTATGGCAGTCAGGGCAGAGGCCATGCTGTCCTGACTGCCGATCTCTAGCCCGCCGCGGCGACCGCGGATGATCTCCTCGCCGTCGGCGGTGAGGATCTGAATAATGCCGGTGCGACCGATGTCGATGTCCTGGTAGAGACGCAGCAGATAGCCGAGATCGAGGGTCAGCTCCAAGACACCCTCGAGGGCGCCTTCGTGATAGGGCAACCGTAGCAGAATCGGTAGATGCCAGGTTTCCCCGAAGGACTCGGAAATCCTGGCAACACGAAGGGAGGGCGGGGCGGGGCCGCGACTGTCGGCGATGAACCGGTCGAGGGCAGCCTGCATTGCCGGATTCCTGGTTGCCGGGGATGAGGCATAGAGCTGCTTGCCCTGGGGGTCATGGATGACCATGCGGTTGTAGGCCCGGTCGCCGGCCAGCATGGTCGACATGCGTACTTCCGACGAACGCGAATGGCTATTCATCCATTCGGCGGCAACCAGAGCGTAGAGATTACCGCGATCCAGCACCTGGCGCAGGTTCTCGGAAACGATGATGGCCAGATTTAATTGGGTGGTGCGGGCATTGGCGATAACCAGGGCCTCCTCCTGGCGGCTGCGTTGCAGCGTGGTAGTCCAGATCGCCAGTAACAAGAGGGCCGAAATCATCACCAAGCTCGCATTCAAGCGCAGCCAGTTATTCTGGGTGAGCGCATGCAGCAGGCGAGTCAATTTGTTGTTTGAGAGGATCGGCATGCAGGCTGTGGCTATCGTCAAAGAACCAGTCTATTACGGTGGCATTGCAGAAATGTTGCAGATGAGGAGGCGATCATGTGTCCGATGACTATTGCACCGGCAAAAAATGGTTCTGTACCAATGGATCGAGGCTCTCCAATTATTATTAGACCGATGTGGGTAGTATCCCAATCCGATAACCGCATCGTTTAACACGCCGCGCCAATCGCTTGACCTGCGGCGCAACCTGAATCCGAAAAGTGTCGAGTTTTTACTTCAGCCGAACTGACCGGGGTTGACCCAATCCAGCCACCGGCGACCAGTTTGAATGACAGATATTCGCCGGGGTGCCGTCATAGCGCCCTCCACTCACTGAACGACTCTTCCGGGTCGGAAGTGTTAGTTCGCTAGCGTTGGATGCTGATGTTCAACGCGATGCCCGGATGAGTGGCAAGTAACCGTCGCATTGCGGCCGGACACAGGCCACTGGCCCAGGGTCCGTTCAGGCCGAGGAGCTCTCATTGGAGGAATAATTTTGGCTGTCCGCTGTCCGGATATTTGCAGCCATTCTGGATTGCTGGTTTAAGTCTCTTGCATCGTTGACGCACCTAAGATATCACGAGGCGTTCCTTGAGTTTTGACCAGCGTCGTTCGACCTGCTTGCCTTTCACCGCCATCGCTAACGCCCTTTTCTGACCGACGAGCACGACCAATTTTTTGCCGCGCGTGATGCCCGTATAGATCAAATTCCGTTTGAGCATCATGTAATGCTGTGTCGATATCGGAATCACCACCACCGGGTATTCGGAACCCTGCGATTTGTGAATCGTGGTCGCATAACAAAGCACCAACTCATCAAGTTCACCAAACGGATAGCTGACCATGCGACCATCGAACGTCACTTCAAGTTCATCTTCGTCCTGGTCGATGCCAGTGACCAAACCAATGTCACCGTTGAACACATCGCGGTCGTAGTTGTTTTCGATTTGCATCACCTTGTCGCCAAGGCTGAACTTATTGCCAAACTTGTCGATGCTGCCCTCCCCCGGCGGATTCAGGGCCGCTTGCAACGCCTGGTTTAAGCCGCGTGCGCCGGTTACCCCTCGATTCATTGGGCACAGCACTTGAATATCGCGAACAGCGTCGTAACCGAACTTCTTGGGCAAACGCGTTTGCACCAAATCGACGACCGTTTGAGTAATCGCTTCCGGTTCGTCGGCGGCGATAAAGTAAAAGTCCGACTCCTCCCCCTTCTCGGGCATGCTGGGATATGCACCCTGGTTGATCTGGTGTGCACTACGCACAATGCGCGAACTGGCAGCCTGGCGAAATACTTCGGTCAGCCGAATAACCGGCACCGAGCCCGAGTCGATCAAGTCAGCCAGGAATTGGCCAGGACCAACCGAAGGCAATTGGTCGACGTCACCCACAAATATCATCGCCGTGGAGGTCGCCACCGCCTTGAGCAACTGATTCGCCAGCGGAACGTCGATCATCGAACATTCATCAGCCACCAAGAGATCACAGTCGAGCGGGTTGTCTTCGTTGCGCTTGAACTGACCACTAAGAGGGTTGATCTCCAGCAAGCGATGAATCGTTTTTGCTTCCAAGCCGGTCGACTCCGAGAGTCGCTTGGCAGCTCGTCCGGTTGGTGCGCAAAGCAGGGGCCTGACATCCTTGGCTTTCATGATGGTCAGAATGGAATTGACCAAGGTGGTTTTGCCAACACCAGGGCCACCTGTAATCACCAACAGCTTGGAGGTCAACGAGAGACGAATCGCCTTCTTTTGACTATCAGCCAAATGAATTGAAAGTTTTTCCTCCACCCATGGAATCGCCTTATCCGCATCGAAGGTGGGGAGTGTTGTCGTGCTGGTTTTGAGACGCCGAATTTGCGCAGCAATCGACTGCTCCGCGAAGTACAGCGAGGCCATGAACACGCACGGCTGGTTGTCGACAGTATCGGGGAAAAGCACTTCGCTCGAAATTTCCTGAGCGATCGCCATTTCGATGACGGTCTCCGGAATCTCCAGCAGCTTTATCGCCAGCGGAACCAGTTCGGTATAGGGCAGACCGCAATGGCCCTGCGCCGACGCTTCGCTGAGTGCATAGGAAATGCCGGCCTGGGCTCGCAATGGGGAATCCTTGGCGATGCCGATTTTCTGGGCGATGGTGTCGGCGGAAAGAAAGCCGATGCCGCGAATATCCCGAGCCAGACAGTAGGGATTATCCGAGACTATTTTTATTGCATCCTGCCCGTAGGTTCTAAAAATCCGCACCGCTCGGGAAGTGGACACGCCATTCGCATGCAGGAAAACCATGATGCTGCGAATAATTTTCTGGTCAGTCCAACCCGAGGTGATTTTCTTGGCGCGCACTTCGCCGATGCCGGGAATTTCACGCAAGCGTTGCGGCGTTTGCTCGATGACGTCGAACACCGCCATACCGAATGCTTGGACAAGCTTGCCAGCGTAGACAGGGCCGATGCCCTTGACCATGCCGGAACCGAGGTAACGTTCGATGCCGGTCAGCGTGGTGGGTGGGGATATTTTGACAAACACCGCACGAAACTGCCGCCCGTGTTCTCGATCTGTCACCCAGTTACCGGAAGCAGACGCGTATTCGCCGGGAGATACCGCAGGTGCGTGGCCAATCAGGGTGATGAGTTCTCGCTCGCCTTTGACTTTCAGGCGCAATACACAAAAGCCGTTCTGCTCGTTGTGGAAGGTGACACGCTCAACCAATCCAGCGAGGCGGTCAAATGCAACTGGGGAAGAATTGGAATGCGTGGACACAGATTCAGATTGTCACAAGGCGTTGCAGATCTCAACGCGGTAAAAATCAGAACCTACTGCCCACTACTTGATCGAGCCTTAGAGATTCTTGCCCGGCTTGGGGCGTGACGCCTTGGCAGGCGCGGGTTTGACTTCGTTCACCGCGCTAGACAGTGCCGTGCCAGCCTTGAAGCGCGCCACCTTCTTGGCGGCGATCTTGATCTCCTTGCCAGTCTGCGGATTACGCCCGGTGCGCGCGGAGCGTTCACTGACGCTAAAGGTGCCAAAACCGATGAGTTGCACGCTATCTCCTCGCGCCAAGGCCTCGGAGAGCACTTCCAATGTAGCGTTGAGCAGGTCGGCGGTTGCAGACTTGCTGGCATTGGCCTTGGTGGCAATGGATTCGATGAGTTCAGCTTTGTTCAAGATGCTTCTCCATTTTTAGGTTGGATGGTGGTACGACGGCGTAAAGATAAAGGCAAGACGGCTCTTTTTAACCGAAATCAGAGCCGGATTTCCGTTAAAAATATCTGTCAATCTATAAAAAACGTAAAGAGACAACGATCAATCTTTCCTGACCCGGTCATCACTTTTGAGCGTCGGAAAGATTACCGCACGCGGCATGACAAGGTTCTTGAAGACAACAAAGTGCGCCTGGAACAGTCGCATCACCAAGAACATCGTCCATTGAAAGAGCAGTTTTCCGGGGATATCCAGAATCCAGGCCAGCACTGACCGGGATGGCGGGAATGCCACCAGGCCAAGAACAACGAGGGTGGCGATGATCCAGGTGAGCAATGGTCGATTACTGGAAACCAGAAGACCTGATTACATCCGGGAGGTACCGTCACTATTGGTGCCATGATCCCATTGCCCGCCAAACATAGTGCTGCTATCAATGGAGCCATCATCCAACCTGTCCCATCGCGACTGCTCATGCAGCCAATTATCATCACAAATGAGCTTGGTCTGCATCCCATGCGCCAAGATAGCTACATCAGCCACCACCCAGGCGACCAGGACCACGATCAAGACCACAGACCACAGGACCATATCTCCAGCCAGCAACCCCACCATCAGATTCTTCAGCACTTCCATGTTATTTACCTCCGATGTATCCACACCTCATCACGATGCAGGCAATGTCCGTGATTAACTTTGCGGCATCAAACTATAACGACATGCAACAGTAGTCTAATGCTATTTATTCTTCCCTGGCGGCAAAACGCTGCCGCGCTCCACCGATTCCTTGTCACGCCCGCCAAGACCCGTGTATTTCCGCACTAATTCCGCACCGGCTTCACCCAGCAAACCTTCAGCCTGTCGACCACCCATACTCCCGGCATTCACTTCCTGCCGCATCTCTTCCCTGCCCTTCGCCCCCTTCAGCGAATTGAGCTTCTCCATCTGCCTGGCCTGCTTTCCAACGGCTTCGATTCCTCTGTTGTATTGCAAGTTGTAGCCTGGTGCTGCTGCCTTGGTCCCTGGTGGCCCACCCTTAGCGATAGCCGCATCCACTCTGCCTTGTGTTCCACTTGCCAAAGCCTCCGCTGCCGAACCGGCTGCAACCGCCTTGAATTCAGTCTCCGTACTCGGCCCTTGAATATCCAGCCCCAGAGGCGAGGGCTGAACCTGAGCGATTCTGGCTGCCGCTTCCGGACTCTCCCCAGCGATGCGAGCAGCAGCACCCAGGAAATGTCCATCCGCGACTAATTTCGCAGTCCTGTCGCCACTTTGTGACGCCATGCGCAGTGCATGGAAGCGGATGGCATCCTGGCGCTCGCCCCCCATCAGGGTGCTTTCATACTGCGATGTACGCACATAACCCTCCGCCTGGCTCATGAACCCCTGCCACTTGTCATCGCCTATGGCATCCCCCATCAAACGCTCGGCTTTCACCAGATCACCCCGCACATGACCACGATCCTCCTTGATCGCATTGGCGATCTGCTCGCCTCCAATGGTGTTGTTGCCGTTGAACGAAGACGATGCCGTTTCCATCGCTCGGTAGCTGTCTTGAACCTGCTGCTGCCGGGTCTTCGCTTCCTGCCAACTTTGGGTTTCCTCGCTGCTCAACGTCCGCCCGAATAACTTCTCGAAACCCTTGGTGTCGGTGGTCTTTTCTGCAATCTGACGCTGCACCTGCTCGGTATGCTGGCGTGTCACACCATCGCCCATTGCTTCTTTGTAGGCTTGTTGAAGCTTGTCAGCGCTGACATCCTGTCCATGTGCCTTAAATTCACCATTCATGCCGGCGAACGGCGTTTTCACGCCCACCGATGCAGCGACAGCAGCTCGCCTGCCAAACTCCTTCGACTGCTCCGCACTCATTCCCATATTCCGACCTGCTTCCGCAAACTTGTTTTCAATCGCCTGGAAACTCGACCCCCGGGTCACCCCGATCTCATCCATGTGCTGCGTTGCGGTTTTCACATTCACGCCCTGGGAGCTGCCCGCCTTGAGCATTTTCATGGACTGCTCGGTGAGCTGACGGCTGGCGCTTTCCACCTCGCCGCGCGCGCTTTCCATGGCATGGCCGCGCACGCTTCCGATACTTCCCGACCAGCCAGGGTTCTGCGCCATGCCACCCACCGCCCTCCCCCCGATGCCCGAGTATTGCGGCTTGCCCATGCTCACCGGCGCTGGCTGATGGAGATCCGGGCTGGCCTGCTTTTCGTTCACGTAGTCCCGACCGCTCATCCGCTGCGCCATGCTCACCAGGCCAAATACCGAGCCGGTCATCAACGCCAGGGTTATCAGCGGTGTGGCCGCCAGC
>JAIFKV010000105.1 GCA_020049415.1 Betaproteobacteria bacterium | reverse complement strand
GAAGGCCTGTTACCGTTCGACTTGCATGTGTAAAGCATGCCGCCAGCGTTCAATCTGAGCCAGGATCAAACTCTTCAGTTCAATCTCTGTTTACTCTTTACTTCTACCCACTTCATTTAAAGCAGGTCGCTTCCATTCGCAGAATTGCTTCTGCTTGTGCAAGCATCAGGTTTATCTTTCGCTCCTTCACTTCAGACCTGAATCTTCCGTGATTTGGCTTAACCCAATGCCCACACCTTAAGGCTGTAAGTGATTTGTTAAAGAACTGTTTTTGTTACGTTTTTTACCGCTTCGCTGCGTTCGTTGCTGCAGCGAGAGACCGGCATTATAGGGAGCGTTTTCTGACCGTCAAGCTTTTGTTTCAGGTTTTTTACAACGAGGACAAAAGCTCAATCAAGTCATGATGTTAGCTACACAAATGAAATACGGGCAAAACGTCTTTTGCCCACTTGGGCGACAACTGAAGTGCCTTTTTTCAATATCAGGCCCTTATCCATCACTTTGTCACCGTCCAACTTTACTCCGCCGCCCGCGATCGACCGCATCGCTTCTGATGTACTGGGCACCAAACCTGCCATTTTGAGTGCTTGGGTGATGACCAAACCGCCTTCTGGCACCTCAAAACTGAACGCCTCGATGTCGTCCGGGATACCGCCTTGGCGAAAACGCGCCTCGAAGTCCTCCAACGCCAACCTGGCCGCATTGCTATTGTGAAAACGGGTAATGATCTCCTGCGCAAACATCACTTTGATGTCACGCGGGTTACGCCCGCCCTCAACCTCGCTCTTCCACTGTTTGATTACCGATAACGACTCGAAGGATAGCAACTCGATATAGCGCCACATCAAGGTATCCGAGACCGACATCAGCTTACCAAACTGCTCTGTTGGCGAATCGGTGATGCCGACATAGTTACCGAGTGATTTAGACATCTTGTTTACGCCATCCAGTCCTTCCAGCAACGGCATGGTCAAAATGCATTGCGATGGTTGACGATAGTGGCGTTGCAATTCTCGCCCCATGTGTAGATTGAATTTCTGATCGGTGCCGCCCAGCTCCAGATCTGCCTTCAGAGCGACCGAGTCATAGCCTTGAATCAACGGATAGAGAAATTCATGTATTGCAATCGGCTGTCCGCCCGCATAGCGTTTGGAAAAATCGTCACGTTCCAACATGCGCGCAACGGTGTGCGTTGCCGCCAGTTTGATCATGTCAGAGGCGGCCATGGCCCCCATCCAGCGTGAATTGAATTCCACCTCGGTTTTTTCCGGGTCAAGAATTTTATAAACCTGAGCTTGATAAGTTCGAGCGTTCTCCTCCACTTGATCCGGCGTCAACGGAGGGCGCGTGGCGTTCTTGCCGGTCGGATCTCCGATCATGCCAGTGAAATCGCCGATCAAGAAAATCGCCTGATGCCCCAGATCTTGAAGTTGCCGCATTTTGTTGAGCAATACCGCATGGCCCAGATGAAGATCGGGGGCGGTTGGATCAAATCCGGCCTTGACCCGCAAAGGACGACCGGTCTTGAGCTTTTCGACTAACTCGGCTTCGACGAGCAAATCGTCGCAACCTCGTTTGATGATTTCCAGGGATTCTTCGATGGACGGCTTATTCATTTGTGCTTTGACCTGTGTTTGGGAAAACCCAAAACTGCCAAGCAAGGCCAGGGACAAATGGTGGAGCGGGTGATGGGAATCGAACCCACGTATGCAGCTTGGGAAGCTGCCGTTCTACCATTGAACTACACCCGCGTTGTAAACTCGCGGGCCAGAATCCTACTTGATTTCGCGGGCTTAACAAAGTGATCACTCTCAGCATCAATGGCCAACAGCGTCAATTTTCTTCCAACATGAGCGTTTCCAATCTCCTTGACGAACTTGCTCTTGCCGGCAAGCGTGTTGCGGTGGAACTAAATGGCGATATCGTACCCAGAAGCCAGCACGCCGAGACTTACCTAGCTGACTCCGATCAACTGGAAATTGTCGTCGCGGTAGGCGGCGGCTAGTAAATTATCAAGCCTCATTTGCCTGCGCCTTCCTGGCGCAGGCTAACTGTTTTTTCGGATTACCCCATGGACCCACTCATCATCGCTGGCAAAACATTCAATTCCCGCCTGCTCGTCGGCACTGGCAAATACAAGGATTTCCAGGAAACCCGCACCGCTATTGACGCCTCGGGGGCACAGATTGTCACTGTTGCCATCCGTCGAACCAATATTGGCCAGGACCCCAAACAGCCCAGCCTGTTGGACGCGCTGCCACCCAAGCAGTTTACGTATCTACCCAATACCGCTGGCTGCTATACCGCCGACGACGCAATTCGCACTTTGCGCCTGGCGCGTGAACTGCTGGATGGTCATGATCTGGTAAAACTGGAAGTACTGGGCGACCCGCAAAGCCTCTACCCGAATGTAGTCGAAACTCTCAAAGCTGCGGAGGTGTTGGTCAAGGATGGTTTCAAAGTCATGGTCTACACCAGTGATGACCCCATCATCGCCAAGCAACTCGAAGACATTGGCTGCGTTGCCGTCATGCCACTGGCGTCTCTTATCGGCTCTGGAATGGGCATTCTCAACCCGTGGAATTTGCAGATCATCATTGATCGCCTGAAAGTCCCGGTGATCGTCGACGCCGGAGTCGGCACCGCGTCGGATGCGGCAATCGCCATGGAACTGGGCTGCGACGCGGTGCTTATGAATACTGCTATTGCGCAGGCGCAGAATCCGGTTTTGATGGCATCCGCGATGAAGAAGGCGGTCGAAGCCGGGCGCGAGGCTTTTCTGGCTGGACGCGTACCGAAGAAGATATATCAAGCCAGTCCGTCTTCTCCCACCTCCGGATTGATCGGATCTTGAGTTTTGCCGCGCCCGGATACCCGGTTGATAGATCTCAATAACAACGCTTGATGCCAGAACAAACTTCACATCACACCATTCGCTCCTTCGTCCTGCGTGCCGGTCGAATAGGTTCAGGGCAGCAAAAAGCGCTACAGGAGTTCGGACCGCGCTTTGTTGTGCCTTATCAAGCCAATGAACTCGACCTCGACGCAACATTCCAGCGTCATGCCGAAAAGATACTGGAAATCGGCTTTGGCATGGGCGGCGCCACGGCTGAAATTGCGGCGAATCATCCAGAGAAAGACTATCTTGGCATTGAGGTTCACACGCCTGGGGTGGGCGCGCTACTCAAGCAAATCGGCGAACGCCAGTTAAGCAATCTGCGCATTGTTCAACACGATGCAGTAGAAGTCATACAACGCATGCTTGCGGATGCCAGCCTGGATGGCATCCACATTTACTTCCCCGACCCATGGCACAAATCGCGGCACCACAAACGCCGTCTTATTCAAGCTGAATTTGTCACCCTGCTGAGTCGGAAATTAAAACCTGGCGCTTATCTACATCTCGCCACGGACTGGGAAAATTACGCCCAACAAATGCTGGAAGTCCTCACCGGCGAGCAAAACTTGTTGAATACGGCAAACGATTTTGCTATCCGCCCCGAGTACCGTCCGCTGACAAAATTCGAGCAACGTGGTCTGCGCCTTGGGCATGGGGTTTGGGATCTCGTTTTTCGACGTCGCTAACCGCCTCTTGCCAGGCTGAAGTGCGATTCCAAAAAGACACTCGCCCGCCTCCCGGGCGGTAATATTCATCGCTACAATTCGCAAACTTCTTATTTACTAAGTACAAGCCATGAAGAGCAGCGAAATCCGCCGCCAGTTTCTAGAGTTTTTTGCCTCAAAAGGGCACGTTCCTGTCGCCTCCAGTTCACTCATACCCGGCAATGATCCGACGCTGCTATTCACCAATGCGGGGATGGTGCAGTTCAAGGATGTCTTTCTGGGAAGGGAAACGCGACCCTACGTTCGAGCCGCATCGAGTCAGCGTTGCGTGCGCGCCGGCGGCAAGCACAACGACCTTGAAAACGTCGGTTATACCGCGCGCCATCACACCTTTTTTGAAATGTTGGGCAATTTCAGTTTCGGCGATTATTTCAAGCCGGATGCGATCCACTTTGCCTGGGAGTTTCTGACCCAGACATTGGCGATTCCCAAAGAAAAACTCTGGGTCACGGTTTACCAGGACGATGATGAAGCATTCACGATCTGGGCGAATGAAATCGGCGTCGCGACAGACCGCATCACTCGAATTGGCGACAAGGGCGGTCAGCGTTACCACTCAGACAACTTCTGGGCGATGGGCGATACCGGCCCCTGCGGCCCCTGCACGGAAATCTTCTACGATCACGGCCCTGAAGTACCGGGCGGCCCACCTGGTACACCTGAAGAAGACGGTGACCGCTATATCGAGATCTGGAATCTGGTGTTCATGCAATACAACCGCGACGAAGCCGGTGTGATGCACCCGTTGCCCAAACCCTCGGTAGATACCGGCATGGGACTGGAGCGCATCTCCGCGGTCATGCAGGGCGTTCATTCCAACTACGAAATCGACTTGTTCCAGGCGCTGATCAAAGCGGCCGCGCGTGAAACCGGCGCGACGGATAACCGCAACAACTCGCTCAAAGTCATTGCCGACCACATCCGCGCCTGCGCCTTCCTGATTGTCGATGGCGTTATCCCGGGCAATGAAGGTCGCGGCTATGTGCTGCGCCGGGTCATTCGCCGCGCCATCCGGCATGGTTACAAACTAGACTGCAAGACCCCCTTTTTCCACAACCTGGTGGCAGATCTTGCTGACATCATGGGCGAAGCCTACCCAGAACTCGTCGCCTCCCGCGATCGCGTAGCGGGTGTTCTCAAACAAGAAGAAGAACGCTTCGCTGAAACACTGGAAAACGGCATGGGCGTGCTGGAAACAGCGATGGCGTCCGAAGACAAGATGCTGGATGGTGAAACCGTCTTCAAGCTTTACGATACATACGGCTTCCCGCTCGACCTGACCGCCGACATCGCACGCGAACGCGGCATCACCGTCGACTTCGCCGGTTTCGAGCATGCCATGCAGATGCAACGCGAGCGCGCTCGTGCCGCCTCCAAATTCAGTATCGGCAAGGGTCTGGCATTCGATGGCCAAAAAACCGAGTTCGTCGGCTATGAAAGCCTTGTACAAGACGCGCATATCGTCGCGCTCTACAAGGAAGGCGTCCAGGTCAGCGAAATCAGCTCCGGCGATGACGCCGTAATCGTGCTTGACCGCACCCCGTTCTACGCTGAATCTGGCGGACAAGCGGGTGACATTGGCGAAATTTCCAGCGGCCAGGGGAGTTTCAACGTCGAAGACACGCAGAAGATTCAGGCGGAAGTTTTCGGCCACAAAGGTCATCTCGCTGTCGGCAAACTGGTCGTGGGCGAAACCGTGCATGCCCAGGTGAATGCGGAAGCTCGTCAACGCACCGCCTACAATCACTCGGTCACCCATCTCATGCACGCCGCGCTGCGCGCTGTTCTGGGTTCGCACGTTTCACAGAAGGGTTCACTGGTCGATGCCGAGCGCACCCGTTTCGACTTTGTTCACCCACAACCGGTCACCCCGGACGAAATTCGCCGCATCGAAGAACGAGTGAACGCCGAAATACGCCGCAACAACCGCGTTGAAACCCGCCTGATGAAGCACGAAGATGCCATCAAAGCCGGTGCCATGGCGTTATTCGGCGAAAAATATGGCGACGAAGTCCGCGTCGTTGGGATGGGTGATTTTTCCACTGAACTGTGTGGCGGAACACACGTTAATCGTACGGGTGACATCGGCTTGTTCAAAGTTCTGGCGGAAGCGGGCGTCGCCGCTGGCATACGTCGGATTGAAGCGGTTACCGGCCCCGGTGCGCTGGCCTTCGCGCAAGAACAGGAAGCCACTCTGCGCCATGTCGCCGACCTGGTCCGCGCACAACCGCATGAGATCGCCGTGCGACTGGCGCAGATTCAGGATCAAGTGAAATCGTTGGAAAAGGAACTGGCGCGCTACAAATCAAAAATGGCCGCAAGCCAAGGTGACGATCTAATCGTTCAGGCGGTCGAAATTAACGGCATCAAAGTTTTGGCCGCTGCTATCGAAGGCGCTGATGCCAAAGCCTTGCGAGAACTTGCCGACAAGATGCGCGACAAACTCAAATCCTGCGCACTGGTACTTGGCAGCGTGGTCGAAGGCAAAGTAGCGCTGATTGCTGCGGTTACGCCAGATGTCATCAGCAAGGTAAAAGCGGGGGAACTGGTTAATTTTGTGGCCGCACAAGTAGGTGGAAAAGGAGGCGGCAAGCCTGATCTGGCTCAGGCGGGTGGTACCGAACCAGAAAAATTGCCCGCTGCCCTTAAAGGGGTAGTAGATTGGGTACGCAGTAAGTGTGGCGACTGAATTCAATGAGTGAGGAATAAAGCCTATGTTCGGGTTCTTCAAACGCAAGAAGAGCGAAGAGGATCCGCTTAGCGACCTGAAAACGGTTTCGCGCTGGATGCAGGAGCTCCCCGCAGGTGACATCTACACGGCACAGGAACAGGTGGTGCAGAGCCTGATTCAGTTCAACCATGCCGGCCTGCCGATGTCCAAGGATCGACTGCAGGTTCTCATGCACCTGGATAATCAGGCGCGCGAAATGCAGTACTCGTTGTGCATGCAGTACCTGCGCAACCCGCGCATGTCGAAGGTCATTGAATCACGCCTGTGGACCGCCATTCACGCCTTCTACTGGGAAGTCACTCGCGGCTATCACAGCTTCCTGATGGATTTTGTCGGCAACCCCGGTGGCAGCAAAATTCAACCGGCAATACCGCAAATCACCGCGCGCGCGCTGCGCGGCTTTGCCGACATCTTCAAATGGCGCTATTTCCGCTATGAAAAGGTCGAAGAAAAACTCTGGCAGCGCCTGCACAATCTTTATCGCATCGCTGAATTTGACGGTTTCCAGAATACCAGCATGAAGCTCTACGCCTCAGACTCGCTGCCTTCGAGTTGCATGAGAGAGTACGTCCAGGCGCTACTGCTGTCGCCATTAGGCGCCGGCAGCATGACCCCGAAACAAATAGAAATGGTCGATAGCTGGCTGGATAACTGGGCAGACAAGTCGCAACTGGAAAACACTTTCGACTCCGATCGTCATTTCTTTTACATCGACCAGGAAAGAGGTCATGGCCTGAAGCGCATTCGCCCGACCGTCGAAATCCAATCCAGTTTCCGTTACATCGATATCGAACCCCTGCAAGAACACATCAAGCGCACCGAGTTTGCGTTGAAATCGGGTGCGCTGCCTCCAAGCCTGGGGTTGGGTGAAGAGTTTCGCCTGCCGGACGGCTACGACCTGCTCAGTCATGTCGCCAACGAATGGGCAGCGACCAGTGAGCGTGAACGTCGTGTCGACAATCGCGCGCCTACCGATGGCCGCTGCGAGGTGGTGCGCGATCTCGGCGCAATCTGCAAACGCTTGGAGACCGAACTGCTGATCAGCAGCGGCAACAGCCCCAGCCAGCAACTCAGCATGGAAGAGATACTCGATATCAAACTCTATGGATTTGTCACCGAGCGTACCAAATCGGCGGCAAACCAGCGTTCTCAGGGCAACCGAGACCTCAGCGCCGAACAATGGCCGCTGCTTGATCGAAGCAACTCCGGACTGGGCGTCATGCTGAGAGGCGAAGAAAGCGAATGGGTCAAGGTCGGCAAACTGCTTGCGATTCGTCTTGATCCCACCCATGCCTGGCAAATCGGCATTATTCGGCGCATCACGCGGATGCCGGACGAGATGCGCAAGATCGGCGTCCAGACTCTGAGCAGCGAACCGCTGCTGGTTCAACTCGAATCGCATGAAATCTCCGCCGGTCTGAGCTATTCCGTCGAACATAACAACCTGGCGGAAAATTCCACCAACCAGGCGCTGATTTTTCCGAATCTGCAAGATAGCAAACTGATCATCATGGAAAGCGCACGTTATGCCCACGGCCGGCAATTCAAGATGCGCTCCCCAACCGAGGTGCACCATATCCGGCTCGAATCAGTGCGTGACAAGGGGGACGGCTGGCTGATGACAACTTATAGTCAGTCAGCCTGACAATCTGGGCAGGGCATACCCTTGCGGCCCCATTCTTGGGCTGCAAGCGGACAAGAAAACAAAAGGCAGCATGATGGAGAACCCTTGTGAAATCTGACTCAAAACCGGCCCTGCTCATCGTTGACGATGACCCGCTCATCACCGACACGCTGCACTTCGTTTTATCGAACGATTTCGAAGTCTATGTGGCGGAATCGCGGCAACAGGTCAAAAGCCTGTTGACGCAACTTGATACCGCGCCGCCGCTTGCACTGGTCGATCTCGGGCTGCCACCATCACAGCACAAGCCGGACGAAGGCTTCGCCCTGATTACCGACCTGCTCAACTACTCCAACAAAATCCGCATCCTGGTTCTTTCCGGCCAGAACGACGAAGCCAATGCGCGCCATGCCCGGGCGCTGGGTGCAATCGATTTCATCGGCAAACCGGCCGACCCGCAGACCATCAAGGAAGCCCTGTTCTCCGCCCTGCGCTTCAATCAGGAAGAACCCGCGCTTCAGGCCCTGCCCGCATCACTTGAATCAAGTGGCATCGTCGGCGCCAGCTTCGCCATTGACCGGTTGCGCAATCAGATCAAGTTATATGCAGATGCGCCGTTTCCCGTCCTGATTGAAGGCGAATCCGGCAGCGGCAAGGAATTGGTCGCCAAGAGCCTGCATCAATGGTCGAAACGGCATAACAAACCCTATATGGCGCTCAATTGCGCCGCCATTTCACCCACCCTGGTTGAACCCACCCTTTTTGGCTACGCCAAGGGCGCCTTTACCGGGGCTACGCAAGCGCAGACCGGATATTTCGAAGATGCCCGCGAAGGCACTTTGTTTCTCGATGAAATCGGCGAGCTTCCGTTGGAACTCCAAGCCAAACTCCTGCGCGTACTGGAAAACGGCGAATTCCAACGGGTTGGCGAAACCGGTAGCCGCTTCTCCAACGCCCGCATCGTCGCCGCCACCAACCGCGATTTGCGCAAAGAAGTACGCGAAGGACGTTTCCGCGGCGACCTCTACCATCGACTCTCGGTGTTTTCGGTACATGTGCCGCCGCTGCGTGATCAGATAGAAGACAAACTCTCACTGCTGGAGCACTTCCGCAGCCACTTTGCGCGCCAGGTCAACGCCGAGCCATTTGTTTTCTCGCCCGACGCGCGTCGCCTTTGGGAGGACTATCATTTTCCCGGCAACGTGCGCGAACTCCGTAATATCGTGATCCGTCTGACCACCAAGTACGCCGGCCGCAGCATCAACGCGCGCGAACTGGAAGACGAATTCGACCTCGACGTAGTCTCCCCCTCCAGCATCCCGTTACCTACTGACGGTTTGGCGTTGCAGGAATATGCCAAGGCGCACCTGCGCAACTTGCACAACTTCAACCTTGACCAGGTTATCCGGCAATGGGAACGCAGCTATGTCGAAGCCGCGCTGGCGATGACACATGGCAACCTCTCGCAAGCCGCCAAAATATTAGGCGTCAACCGAACCACGCTTTACAGTCGCATGCAGACCTACCAGCAGGATTAAGCTGAATTTCTAATCTTGCAACGCGGTCGTTGCAAGATTCAGAATTCATCCAGCGAAAATGGCCCACTTTCCCGAACCGCCAAAACTAGGCGAATGGCTCGCCGGACAAGGGCTGATCAGCCCCGACCAACTACGCATCGCGCTGATGGAGCAGAGCGCCAGTGGTCTTCCGCTGGGGCGTCAACTGATCAGTCTGGGCTTCATCAATGACAGCGTGTTACGAGATGTGCTGGCGCAAAACGCGGGCGAAACCAGTATTGATCTGGCGCATGTCATTGCCGACCCGGAAGCCATCGCACTGACCCCGGAGCACTTGGCGCGTCGGCATCACGTGTTACCGCTGGCGGCGGATACCGATGAACGCACGCTTACCGTCGCGGTGCCGGACCTGTTCAACCTGGTCGCGCTCGACCAACTGCGCGCCCACCTCGAAGGCCGTTACGACATCCGTCCGGTATTGGCGGCGGAAGCGCAGATCCTCGAACATCTCGACAAGTTCTACGGTTTCGATTTATCCGTCGATGGCATCCTGAAAGAGATCGAAACGGGCGAAGTCGATTGGAGCAGTCTGCATACCGGCGGCAATGTCGGCGCGAACAGCAGCCTGCAGATGGGAACTGAATACACCCAGCCGATTGTGCGGCTGGTCAATGCCATGCTGGCGGAAGCGGTCAAACGCGGCGCTTCGGACGTGCACTTCGAACCAGAGGCGGCTTTTCTCCGCGTGCGCTACCGAATCGATGGCGTCCTCGAAGCCATGCGCAGCCTGCACCGGAAATACTGGCCGGCCATTTCGGTTCGCCTGAAAGTCATCTCCGGCCTCAACATCGCTGAATCGCGCGCGCCGCAAGATGGCCGTCTTTCGCTGACCCTATATGGTCGCGGCATCGATTTTCGCGTCTCCAGCATGCCGACATTGCATGGCGAGAACATCGTGCTGCGCATTCTCGACCGGGAAAAGTCGATCATTCCACTCGCCCGCATGGGCTTGCCGGAAGAAACCCTGGCGCGCTTGCTCGGTGCGATTTCCCGCCCTGAAGGACTGGTCATCGTTACCGGCCCCACCGGCTCGGGCAAGACCACCACGCTGTATTCGCTGCTGGCGCATCTGAACCGGGAAGAGGTCAACATCATGACCCTGGAAGACCCGGTCGAATATCCTCAACCTCTGATCCGCCAGACTTCATTGACCGAACTCTCCAAGGTTGATTTCGCCGCTGGCGTGCGCGCCATCATGCGGCAAGATCCGGACATCGTTCTGGTCGGCGAGGTACGCGACAAAGAAGCCGCCGAAATGGCATTCCGCGCCGCCATGACCGGCCATCTGGTGTTCACCACCTTGCATACGCATTCCGCGTTGGGCGTATTCCCGCGCCTGGAGGATATGGGCATCAGCCCGGCTATTCTTGCCGGCAACATCGTCGCGGTTGTAGCGCAACGTCTGGTGCGCCGCTTGTGCCCGCATTGCAAAGAAGCCTACAGCCCGGATGAAGCGGAACGGCGTTTGCTCGACAACAACGCCCCGGAGCATATTTATCGAGCCAAAGGTTGCGCCCATTGCGCCTACAAGGGCTATCGCGGCCGCCTGCCGTTGATGGAACTGCTGCTGATGGATGCCAGCCTGGATGAAGCCGTTTTGCGCGGCGCAACACCGCGCGAATTGGCCAGCCTGGCTGAACAACGCGGCTGGCGCAACCTGGCTGAAGACGGCCTTGAACGCGTCCGTTGTGGCGACACCTCGCTGGCTGAAATCAGCCGGGTGGTCAACCTGTCCAGACGCTGACCGGCATCCTCGAAACAGTTCAGACCATGCCCCGTTTTCGCTACCGCGCCGCTAATGTCGATGGCCATCGCATCCAGGGCGAACTCGCCGCCATCAACGATATCGATCTCGATCTGCGCTTGCGCCGCATGGGGTTGACGCTGATTCGGGCGCGCGCGGCCAATAGACGCGGCTTATTCTCGTCCTGGCATGCCAGTCGACGCGACCTGATCAGCTTCTGCTTTCATATACAACAGATCGCCCGCGCCGACGCACCGCTGCTGGAAGGACTGAAAGACCTCATCGCCAGCACAGAAAATTCTCGTTTTCGCGACCTGCTCGCGTTGGTGGCGGACGATCTGGAAGGTGGCAAGTTGCTGTCGGAGTCGCTGTCAGCGCATCCCGATGTATTCGATCGGGTTTTTGTCGCGCTGGTGCATGCCGCCGAAACCAGTGACCAGATGGAAACTGTCTTCGCCCGACTCGAAGCCCGGCTCAAGCAGCAAGATGAACTGCAAACCGAATTCACCCGCCTGCTGATTTATCCCAGCCTCGCCGCCAGCGCGGTATTTGCCGCCGCCGGAGTATTGCTGTTTTATCTCACGCCCAAGTTGGCATTGCTGGTAAACAGCCTGAACATGCCGATGCCAGCGGCCACACGCGGCTTGATCATCGCCTCCGAACTGGCGCGCACGCATATATTCTGGATGCTGCCATTGCTCTTGTTCGCCGGTCTGGGGTTTTTTCTGGTGCTGCGGCATTCACCCAAATTTGCCAACCGCATGGATGCAGTCTGGCTCAAATTACCCATTCTCGGCCCCACCTTGCGCAAACACATTCTGGCGCGAGTTTCCGGCCTGCTCGCACTGTTGCTGCAATCAGGCGTCGGTTTGCTCGACGCCCTGCAAGCTTGCGCCGAAAGCGCCGGCAACCGCGTCATCCAACTCAAATTGATTGCCACCGCGCAGCACATCGCCGCGGGCGAAGGCGTCGCCAACAGTCTGCGCCAGCAAGAACTGTTACCGCCGTTGGTATTGCGCATGGTGCATACCGGCGAAGCCAACGGCGCTTTGGCGGAATCATTCGAAAACGTAGCCTGGTTCTTTGAGCGAGACTCCCGCGAAACCATCACCCGCGCGCTGAAATTGCTCGAACCCGGGTTGGCCGCGCTACTTGGCCTGCTGCTCGGGGTGTTGATGTTGGCGGTGTTCTTGCCCATCTACCAGATCATTGGAGAATTGCCGCTATGAATTTCAAAGCGCCAGCCTTCAATGCACTGACCTTGAACGACTTCATCCTGCTCTATCTTTCCGCGGCGGGAGCGAGCAGTGCTTTGTATCATCGCGCCGCGTTGAAGGAAGTTCACTCGCTTCCCAGCGACGAGGAAGGTTGGGAATATTTCAATGCGATGTTGCTGAAGCATCCCGACAAGCCGGTTGCCATCGCGGTCGACACGGTAGACGAGATTTATCGGCAAGATATCCTGCCACGCGCGCATGGCGCCGACCGGCGCGAAATGACCGATCGACGATTGCGCCAATTGATCCACCATTCCGTTTATCGCGCCGCCTTGCGGCAGAGTCCGGTGGCCGGTCCGGGCCGGCAAGACCGCTATCTGATGATGGGGCTGACCAATACCGAAATCGTGCGGCCATGGCTGGACATCCTGCACATGCGCGGCTCCCACCTGGCCGGCATCTGGTTATTGCCGGCGCTGGCGATTCCGTTGGCGAAAAAATTCGGACTCACCCAAAGCCGCTTGTTGCTGGTATCCGAGCAAACCGGCGGCCTGCGCCTGACCTATCTGGAAGATGGCGAATTGCGTTTCTCGCGACTGGCGCCAGTCGATAGCAGCGAATACGAAAATCCGCTGGAAAGCTACGCCGAGGAAATCGAACGCACCCGCCAATCGTTGGTCGGCCAACGACTCCTGGCGCGCTCGGAGCCCTTGCGCACCTTGCTGCTTGACCCGCTCAACACCTTGGCGGAGCTGCATGCCTTTTTGCCCGAATCGGCCGGCTTTTTGTGCGAGAGCATTCTGCGTGGAGAACTCCTGGAGAAACTCAAGCTGCCGCCGACGTTGCTGGCGGAGTCATCCGACGCGCTGTATCTGAAATTACTGCCGGATGCACCGCGCAGCGCCAATCTAATGACGCGCGAACAACACGCCATCACCCGTTTTCACTGGCTGAAGCGCGGCCTGTTGTTTGTCGCCGCAGCCTGGTTCGGCCTGGCGGCATTGGCTTCCAGCCTGCTGTTGCTGGATAGCTGGCGACTTCAGCACAATGCCGACATCGAGCATGCTGCGAGGCAGCAAAACCAGACCAGGGAAGCGGATCTACTGGCCGAAGTCGGCGGCGCAACAGCCCTCGCGCAACGCATCAGAACAGTACAAATCTGGCAGCGCATTGCCGCGCTGGAGCAAGACCCGGTACCGATGTTTCAGCGCATCCTGAATATCAGCAACAAAATAGGCAACCTGCATATTCAGCGGATGGAATGGGTGACCGGAGAGGCAGTAATTCTCGCCATTGAAGGCGAGGTGATCTCTTTCGACAACGATTTCAGCGCGGCTCACCGGCGCGTGCAAGACCTCGCCGATCAACTGCGCGGCGATCTTCCCGCCAATCGGATCATCAGCGTCAAGCGCTGGCCGTTGAACGCATCGACAACCAGCGACCTGGAAGGCGAATTCGGCAATAGCCATGTCAACGCACGTTTCTCGATTGAAGTTGCGGAGACACAGCGATGAAACATCTGCTACAGAAACTGCGTTTCCCCATCACACTATTGCTAGCCTCATTGCTGCTGGGAAGCGGTCTGTTTCTGGTTTCGTTGAATTCCCGCCTGAAATCCGAAGCGCGCCTGATTGCCGAAAAATCAAGCGCCGATGAATCCGCCCGCGCGGTTCGCGAAGCGCCGGCCCGACTGATCGAAGATCGCAACGCATCAAAGCTGTATCGGCATATTCTCGAAAGCGGGTTTATCGGCGAAGAAGATCGTGTCGGCTGGATTAGCGCGCTGGCGCAAACCCGGACCAAAATGCAACTCGCCAGCCTGTCCTGGCGGATGACGCCGCAAGCATCCAGCCCACTCGCGCCCGACCTGTTTGTCAGCAACATGGAATTCACCGCCAGTTCGATCGACCCGCAAAAACTCCGCGCGCTGATCGAACAATTGCGCGCCGAAGCGCGCGGTCGCTTCACCATTGAACGCTGCGCGCTGGAGCTCGACCGAGACGGCATCGGCAAGCAGGCTACCTGTCGTCTCAACTGGTGGACGCTCAGTCAACATGGAAACTGAATGCTATTGGGTCGGCAAGGCCGCCGCCCGCCAGCCGATGCGGGGCTTCACCCTGATCGAACTGGCGATCGTCCTGTTCATCATCACCCTGCTGCTGGGGGGCGTACTCACCCCGCTCAGCCAACAAATCGCCGAACGACAAATTGGAGAAACCCGACGCGCCCTGGAGGCGGCCCATCTGGCGCTGGTTGGCTACGCCCTGCGCCAAGCCGACCAGGCTGGCCCGCTGCCCTGCCCCGACTGGCCGGGCGCTCCCTCGAAAAAAACCGATGACGACGCCAGCGACGGACTGGAAGACCGACTTGAAGATGG
This sequence comes from Betaproteobacteria bacterium, assembly GCA_020049415.1. GTDB lineage: Bacteria > Pseudomonadota > Gammaproteobacteria > Burkholderiales > Thiobacillaceae > PFJX01. Next base: position 19,080 of record JAIFKV010000105.1, on the reverse strand, counting down.
AAAATGCGCCGCACTGGCGGGAAATCTGCCCTGGAAAACACTCGGCCTGGCCGAAGGCGATGCCTGGGGCAACCATCTCGGTTATGCCGTTGCCAACGACTGGACCTTACCGGCCGATCGCGCGCCGTTAACCGATTCGCTGTCCACTGCGGCAGACGGAGAAAATCTGCCGCAGATTTGCCCGGACAGAATTTGCGCTCAACCCATGACCTCCGCCGCAGTGATTATTTCTTACGGCCGCAATGGTTTCGGCGCCAGCAACCTCAACAACAAACGCAATCTGGCGCCAACTTCGGCGGATGAAATTGAAAACGCCAACCAGGACAGCCGTTTCATCATGCGTCCGCCACGCCCGGCGGACCACGCCAGTGGCGAATTCGACGACTTGGTGTTGCCCATTTCCGCCGATTGGCTGCGTGGCCGGCTATGCGATCCCGCTTCTTTGTGCCGGGGTGGCGACTGAACAACATCACTCCGGCAATACACAGCGCATCGGCTTTAATCCCTGGGGCCAGGCTGAATCGGGGCTCGGCAAGACATATTCGGCAATCGAGTCGGCGATGATCAAACGCGCCGTACCCGACTCTGGACGCGGCCCGTAGCGCACCCCCATGACGCCCTTTCTGGCGAGACTGGCGGCATGTTCGCGGGCTTGCTCGAGCGCGGCAAAAGCCCCCAAAGAAAGCGCGTTACGCATCGAACCGCCTCTGACCGGCGCCATGTCACTGATGCCCAGACGTCGCACTTCTTCGATTTTCACATCCAACGCAGCCTTATCCTTGAACGGCGGCAAGAACACCCACCAGCCAAGCGGTTTGTCGAGTTCAATACGATAAGCGCTGAAGGTAATACCGATTTGTGCGAGATACGACTCGATGCTGAGCAGATCATCCGGAGCCAGCTGACTCCAGCTCAAACAGCGCCGGTTCACCTCGGTGAGCGGACTGTCAGGCGGGGTTGCCGGGTCGGTCTGGATTTCCGCCGGCGCCGGCTGCGCGGGGCTGACAACTTCTCGTTCAAACGGTGTTTGCGATGCCAGCAGATGTACTTTGTCGGCGTTGAAAAGCGCTTGTTCCGGCGCCGTCGGCGTGCCGTATTGCAACGCCATGCCGGCCACAAATACGCCCACATTGAGCGCCAGCAGCAAACCAACCAGTTTCAACACGCCGCCGTATCCAGGTCGATCCATGCCAATCCTTCCAGAACCAGATCTTCGATTTCAATCAACTCCAACTGCAGCCAATCGCGTACCTTGTCGCGCGCGCCGCCGCTCAGAATCACTAATGGCGGTCTAGCGTCGGGAATCGGCATCCGCGCGCAAAGCGCATTGATCACCCCCGCTTGCGCCAGTGCAATTCCCATCTCGACCGCCGTATCGGTATCGCGCGGCCAGGCGGCGATCCCGACGCCAGGCAAACTCACCGTCGATGACCGCATCCGGTTTTCGACCTGGCCGGTGCCACGCAGCAAAGACGCCCGCATCAAATCAGGCCCGGGGACAATGACGCCACCGAGAAATTCGGCGTTTCGACTCAGCATATCGACCGTGGTTGCGGTACCCACGTTGACCACGATGCAATCTCCCAGCTTCAGGCGAGCGGCGGCAATCAGCGCGGCATAGCGATCCGCACCCAGTTTTTCAGGTTGCTCATAGCGATTGACCAAACCATATTTTTCGCGCTCCGGGGTCAGCCATCGGGGCGTCACGCCGATGCTGGCAAACGCCCGCCGCAGCGTGGTTTGCGTCGTTTCATCGGCAACACAACTGATCAAGGCGCGGGTCAAAGGGAAACACCGCCAGACCGGCTCCAGTTCCGCTGCCGCAACGGTTTGCGTCGCGCCGCTCGCGTGAAGCACACCGGCACTGACAATGCGCCACTTGATGCGGGTATTACCGGCATCGACCAACAACCTCATGCTTGCACCGCTCGCAAGCTGACTTCGCCGGAGTGCATGGCGCGCACGCCGGTGGCCGTCTGCAGCAACAACGCGCCTTGCGCATCAACCCCCAGCGCGGCGCCGTAAGTGGCCTCGCCGAGACCGTTCAGCAGGCAAACCGGCTGACCTTGATGTGCATGACAGGCATGCCACTGATCTTGAAACGCCGCAAAGCCATGGCTTTCAAAACGCGCCAGATCGGTATCGAGTTGCTTCACCAGATGCAACAACAGATCGTTACGATCCAATGGCCTGGCTTGCGCGGCAAGATGCGTCTGCAAATCCGTCACCGGCTGACCAACCTGCCGAGTCAACGCCTCGCCACCGAGAATATTGATACCGACGCCAATCACCGCAGTGCTGGGCGCCAACACATCGCTGGCGAATTTATCGCTCGCCAACTCGATCAACACCCCCGCCAGTTTTGCGCCGGCAACCTGAATATCATTTGGCCATTTGACCTGCGCGCCGACCAGGCCGATGCCGCGCAAGCCCTCCACCAAGGCAACGCCGACCGCCAGAGAAAGTCCGGAAAGTTGCGCCGCCGGCCGCGCCGAGCGCCACAGGTAAGAAAAAACCAGTCCACCGCCAAGGCCGGCAAACCATCCACGCCCGCGCCGGCCACGTCCGCCGCTCTGCCATTCAGCACTGACCAACGCCCGGTGCGGCGCGCGTTGAGGCAAACCACCCGGCGTCGGGTCAGCCTCGACGCCTCCGCCAGCCGCCGCCCATTCCAGCATCAAGGTATTGGTCGAGACAACCTGATCTTGATAACGCAGGGTAATGCCATGCGCCGCACACGCCGGACTAATGCGCTCCAGTTCCAGCCAACTGACCGGCGCAGTCAAGCGATAACCACGTCCATGCACCGCCTGCACCGAAAAACCAGTCTCCTGCGCGGCGCGAATGGCGTTGTGGACGGTAGCGCGCGAGCATCCCAGGACTTGCGCAATCTGTTCGCCGGAAAGGAAAAAATCGGGCGAAAGTTGTCGTAATACAGAGATCAGTTGGGTGGGAAAAACGCTCACAGAATCAATTTGACTCAAGATGAATAAACAGACAAATCAACGCCAACACTTGGCGAGCAAGGCATCTTTTCCAACTACCCCGGGGCGTCCATTGGAATCCAGCAACAAAGTGCCGCAGGTATCATCTTCGAGCGGCTCCGCCTGCAACGTATAGGTTGATGCGGTGGTGGCCGGAAAAGTCGCTTTCGGGTCGGTCGCGACAACCGCTGTCGACGCCAATCTGATCCTATAAACGGCGTTGCCGTCGCCAGGCACTTGTCTCACCGGCAGTTCCACCTGAAAAGTACCCGATGTGGCATGCTGGTTTTGCAGCCATTCCGCCGCTTCAATCAAGGCTCTTTGCGCCTCTACCCTGGACTTGCGCGACATGTGATCATAAAAAGACCCCACCGCAACGACGACCAGCAGGCAGACGATGCTGATCGCCACGATTAATTCAATAACAGTAAAACCAGTGCATCGTTTTGTGTTCATTGCCTCATCCTGTTTGTTATTGATTTGTTGTTGCGCCAGAAAACCAGTAAACCGGGGAACCTGGATGAATTCCGCCGCTGTTTTATCACATCAAGTCACGCGTAAACAGGTTGTCGATGACCTAAACAAAGCGTAAACGAAGCGCAATCGGGGCGACCATCAAACATAAAAGTCGAACTTCAAGCGTCTGCAGCGAGTTCTCGCATTTTCGGCGTAGCCATGCCGGCAGTGTAGGGTGCAGCTGATATCGCCGGCTTTTTGCCCTCGATCAAATCGGCCAGCAACACCGCCGACCCCGGCGCCATCGTCACACCATAGCGAAAATGACCGCTGTTGATGAATAGATTGTCGTAGCCGAGGCAAGGTCCGATGACCGGCACATTGTCGGGCGAACCCGGCCGCAAGCCGCTCCAGTGACGGCTCAGCACCAGATCGCTCAAGGCCGGCAGAATGCGCGCCGCAAACGCCAGCAGGTCACGTTTTGCCGCTTGGGTAGTCGATTTATCAAATCCGGAATATTCCAGCGTGCTGCCCGCCAGAACATGGCCATCGGTGCGCGGAATCAGATAAGCGCCATTGTGCAGAACGATGCTGCGCAACGAATCGGGCGGCAATTTGAACAACAGCATTTGCCCGCGTACTGGAAAAATTCGTTCGGCAAACGCTTCCAGCCCTGGCAAAGCGCTACTCCAAGCACCAGCGGCGACGACAAACCCGGCGGCGGAAAAATCTCCTTGCTGCGTGCTGAGACGAGCAATTCGGCCCGCAGCTGAAACCAGGCCGGTAACCTGAACCGACTCCAGAATGCGCACACCCGCCGCCAGCGCCGCGCCACGCAGCACTTTCGCCAGGCGGGGATTGCGCACCTGCGCCACCTCCGGCAACCAGAGCGATGCCTCATTTGACCCATTCGCCAGCACATCGCCGCTGTTACGCAGTTCGTGACGCCAGGCATGGCGGGCGCACCAAGCAAAAGCGGGTTGCTGCTCAAACGGGGGCAAAACCAGCATTCCGCTGACCCGATACTCGGCCTCCAGGCCAGAAAGCGCCTCCAGGCGGAGACGCCAAGCGGGAAACAACGCGCGCGAATACTCCGACAGCGCATTGACTTCCTCGCCGTACTGCCAAGGCAACAACGGCGACAGAATGCCGCCGCCGGCCCAGGTCGATTCACCGCCGCTTTGGCCTTTATCGAGCACCGTCACGCGCGCGCCGCGTCGGGCCAATTCCAGCGCTGACGCCAAGCCCACGGCGCCAGCACCGATGATGACAAAATCTGAAAGCAAAGGAAAAATCCAGTCGAAAGCTAGCGAATACGCCCCATCTTGAGCATCACTTCGCAAGGGTCGCCCTGGATCGGCGGCAACACCACATTGCGATCCTTGGCGCGCTTGTCGACCTCAAGGTAATGCGATTGCATATAACTTTTGCACTCTTCGGCGGATTTCATGTTGAGCAAACGCGACACATAAGCCTTGCGCTCCTCCGGCGACAGCAACTGCGCGCCGCGAATGTTGTCGCCTTGCGCGTGCCACGGAAAAGCCAATGTTTGACCACTCATCAAAACCAGAAGAACAGACAGAAAAATACGATTCATTACGGTCCAATCAAAAAAGCCCCGCCCGAGATTTCTCGGGCGGGGCCATTTTAGCCTGATGTAATCAAGCTGAATGCGATAGCGAAACGGTCAAACGCAACCAGTCGGTTTCGGCGTTCCGGCATAACGGCCGGCTTGCTTGGCGGGGCCAAACGGGAAGATATCGAAGAGAAATTTCTTCTCGCCCCATTCCGAACCAAACTCTTCTTTCAACCCCTTCTGCAAGAAACGCAGATTCGGCGCGGTGCCATATTCATGGAAATAACTCCGCATGTAGTTGATGATTTTCCAATGGTTTTCACCCAGTTCCAGCTTGTCCTGACTGGCCAGGTATTCGGCGACATCCTCGGACCAGTCTTCCAGATTGACCAGATAACCCTCGGGGTCGGTTTCCACGATACGTCCATTAATTTCAAGTTCCATGCTGTGCCCTCTCTTTGCAAAAGTGATCAAAAAAGCTGATGGACGAACTTTATCTATAGTTGACACTTTTGGTCAACAATTATTCCACCACACGCAGCACGGGAATAGGCAAAAATTGCGTTCTGACCACGGGAGATCATCATGCATCGCCAGACCAGCTTCTTTTTCTCGCTCATCATCGCCGTCGCCATTACCGCTCTGGTTGCCGCTCAGGCCGGCGCAGCCAGCGTTGAAAGCTTCAGCCCACAGGGCGAACAGCTCGATATCCGTCAAGCGCAAGCGCGTTTCTCCGCGCCGATGACCGCGCTGGGCCAATCTGATGCGCCAGCGCCATTCAACATTGATTGCGGCATCGCCGGCAACGGTTATTGGACCGATGAGCGAACGTGGGTGTACGACCTGTCGACCCCGATAGCCGGCGTGACGTGTCGCTTCCAACTCAAACCCGAGCTCACCACGCTGGCTGGCGAGAAAGTGGTCGCCGAAGCCGACTACCTGTTCAGCGTGATTGGCCCGCGCATTCTCGCCAGCTTGCCGCAGCCTGGCGCAACGCTGGATGAAGATCAGATCTTCGTACTGCGGCTAAATGGCGCGGCGCGCGCCGACAGCCTGGCGACGTATGCGCGTTGCGAAGCGCAAGGCATCCATGAACAGATTCCCATCCAGCGTCTGAGTGGCGCCGAACGGGCGCGGACACTGCGGCAATTGAAAGACCTGCTCGATGAGTTGGGCGGCAACTGGAACGAAAAACAAGCGCAAGCCGACCCGCAACTGGAAGTGCTGCGCTGCCAGCGCACCTTGCCCGCCAATGCCAAAGTCGCGCTGGTCTGGGGCGCCGGCATCGCAATGCCGTCCGGACAAAGCAACCCATCGGATCAGCGCCTGGAGTTCAGCGTGCGCGACCATTTCGTCGCGCGGATGCGCTGCCAAAGAGAAAACGCCAAGGCGGGCTGTTTGCCGCTGACCCCGATCCGACTCGATTTCACCGCCCCGGTGGCGCGTGCATTGCTCGACCGCATCAGCCTGCAAGATGCCAAAGGCAAAACCTACGCGCAGACGCAAAGCGAAACACCGGCCGCAATGGACGACAGCATCGTCTTCAAAGGCCCCTTCACCGCCAATGCCAGCCTGAGCCTGACATTGCCAGACCCACTGCTGGACGACAAAGGCCGTGCGCTGGTCAATGCAGCGCGCTTCCCGCTACGCTTCCAGGTTGGCGAAATGCCGCCACTGGTCAAGTTTGCCGGCGATTTCGGCATCATCGAACGCGCGGCGGGCGGCTTGCTGCCGATCACCCTGCGCAATCTGGAAGCCGCTGACGCCAGCAGCGCCAAGGTTCGCTGGCTGCGACTGACCGACGACGCCGCCATCCAGACATGGCAAAGCCGGCTGCATCAATTCAACAACCCGGAATACGACGAGGAAAACAAACGTTATCCGGATCAGCGCAAGGCGCAATTGCTCAATGCCGAAATCGCCGAAGTCCACCAACGCGAACTGCCCAAGCCGAATGGCGCGCAGGCATTCGAAGTCGTCGGCCTGCCGTTGGAAAAACCCGGCTTCTATATTGTGGAAGCCGAAAGCCAACGCCTGGGCAAATCGTTGCTGGGCGAAGACCGCCCGATGTATGTGCGCAGCAGCGCCCTGGTCACCAACCTGGCGGTGCATTTCAAATGGGGATCGGCATCGTCGCTGGCCTGGGTGACCCGGCTGGATTCAGGCGCCCCGGCCGCCGGCGCGCGCATTGCAGTGCGCGATTGCAAAGGCCGCCTGCTGGCCGAAACGAGCACCGACAAACAAGGCATGGCGTTGCTGCCGAAGAATCTGCCCGACCCGCGCACGGTGGAATACAACTGTCCGCTGTTTGTCAGCGCCCGCCTTGATGACGATCTCAGCTTCGCCCGCTCGGACTGGGACGAGGGCATCGAAACCTGGCGATTCGGACTGCCGCAAGATTGGAGCGAAGACAACCGCATCGCCCGCAGCGTGCTCGACCGCACTTTGTTCCGCCCCGGCGAGACGCTGCACATGCAACATATCTTGCGCGACAAACGCGAAACCGGCTTGAGCTATCCGGCAAAATCCCCGCCGACCTTGCTGATCGAGCATAACGCCAGCAACCAGCGCTGGTTTTTGCCCTTGACCTGGAAAAACGGCGCGGCGGCAAACCATTGGAAAATCCCCGACAGCGCAAAACGCGGCGATTACAGCCTGCGCCTGCTGAACAAAGCGATCCAAGCGGACGGCTCGACCGAACAACTTGAAAACCTGGAAGGACTCGACTCCGGCGCATTCAGCGTCAGCGATTTCCGCGTACCGCTGATGCGCGCCGACATCGACCCGGTCAGCAGCGCGCTGGTGGCAGCATCGGCGGCCGAGTTCGACCTCGCCGTGCGCTACCTGAATGGCGGCGGCGCAAAGAATCTGCCGGTCAAGCTGCGCGCGCAACTGGAACCGCGACAACAAGTCGAGTTTGCGAATTACCCGGAATTCGACTTCGCGCGGCGCAACGATGCTGAAGACGGCAGCGAAGAAGGCGGGCCGATCAGCCTGCCCCAGGTTGATCTGAAACTCGACGCCAACGGCACCCAACGTGCGCGCATCAGCCCCTTGCCGGCGCTTGAAACGCCGCAAAACCTGCGCCTGGAACTGGAATACGCCGACCCGAATGGAGAAATCCAGACCATCAGCCGCACCGCCGCGTGGTGGCCGGCGAAGGTGGTTGTAGGACTGAACAACGCCCGTTGGGTGCGCGCCGGCAAGGCCCACAGCCTGCTTTTCCAGGTGGTTGACCTGGCCGGAAAACCCGCCGCCGAGGCGCCGGTAGAAGCCAAGCTGTCACTGCGGCAGACCTTTTCGCAACGGGTGCGCCTGACCGGCGGCTTCTATGGTTATCACAACGAAAGCCGCGATACCCCGATTGCCGCCGAATGCAGCGGAAAAACCGACGCCAAAGGCCAATTCACCTGCCAGGCAAACACCGCGCAGGGGGGCGAAGTGATGCTCAGCGCCCGCGCCCTCGACAGCAGCGGTCGCGCCGCCATCACCCACCACAGCTTCTGGGTCGCCGGCCAGGATGAATGGGTTTTCGAACAGGATAATCATGACCGCATCGACCTGATCGCGGAGAAGAAGCTTTATGAACCGGGCGAAATCGCACGCTTTCAAGTGCGCATGCCGTTCCGCGAAGCGACCGCCCTGGTGACGGTAGAGCGTGAAGGCATACTCGACGCGCGCGTCGTCAAACTCTCCGGCAAATCACCGGTGATCGACCTGCCCATCAAGGCGAGTTGGGCGCCGAATATTTTTGTTTCCGCGCTGCTGGTGCGCGGCCGTAACGACGACATCAAGCCGACCGCCCTGGTCGACCTCGGCCGCCCCAGCTTCAAACTCGGCATCACCGGCATTGAAATCGGCCAGCGTGGGCATCGCCTCGAAGTCGAGGTCAAAACCGACAAAACCCGTTATCAGATCCGCGAAAAAGCCATAGCCCGCATCAAGGTGCGCACGCCAGAAGGGGGCGCGCCACCGGCCGGCGCCGAAGTCACCCTGGCCGCCGTCGACGAGGGGCTGCTGGAACTTGCATCCAACGACAGCTGGAATCTGCTCGAAGCCATGATGGCGAAGCGCGGCTACAGCATGCAGACCTTCACCGCGCAAATGCAGGTCACCGGCAAACGCCACTTCGGCAAGAAAGCGCTGCCGGCTGGCGGCGGCGGCGGCAAACTGCCAACCCGCGAACTGTTCGACACCCTGCTGTTCTGGCAAGCCAACGTCGGACTCGACAGCAACGGCGAAGCCAGCGTCGAAATCCCCCTCAACGACAGCCTGACCGCATTCCGCATCGTCGCCATCGCCGCCGCGGAAAACCGCTTCGGCACCGGAAAAACCACAATCCAAAGCAGCCAGGATCTGCAACTTATCTCCGGCCTGTCACCCGTCGTGCGCCAGGGCGATCGATTGCAAGGCTATTTCACCGTCAGAAACGGCAGTGAGCGAAGCATGAAGATCGAGGTAAAAGCCAGCGCCAGCGGCCTGAAAGAGCTGCCAGCGCGCAATGTCAAACTTGCGCCGGGCGAGTCTCGCGAAATCGTCTGGCCGGTTGTCGTACCGGAAATCGATCGCCTGGACTGGACGCTGAACGCAACGGAAGTTGGCGGCAAGGCACGCGATGCGCTGAATGCAAAGCAAACCATCCATGCCGCTGTACCCACCCGCGTGCAATCGGCCAGTCTGTATCGCCTCGACCAGCCGCTTGAACTGCCGGTGGCGACGCCGGCAAACAGTTTGCCCAACAGCGGCGAACTCCGCGCCACCCTCACCGCCAGCCTGGCGGACGGCCAAACCGGGCTGCGCGACTATATGCGGCGCTACCCATACGGCTGCCTGGAACAGAAGGTCTCGCAAGCCATCGCCACGCAAAACCGCGCCGGCTGGGAAACGCTCACCGCCAATCTGCCGACTTATCTGGCCGAAAACGGCCTGGTCAATTTCTTCCCAGGCAGCGGCGACGGCAGTATCGCGCTCACCGCTTATGTTCTGGCGATTGCCGACCAGGCCGGCTGGAACCTGCCGCTGGACGCGCAAACCCGCATGCAACGCGCCTTGGTCGGCTATCTTTCCGGCCAGATCGAATTGCCGCGCAACGCCTGGGAAAACCCGGTGGTGCTTCGCCTCGCCGCGCTGGAAGCCCTGGCGCGCGCCGGCCTGGCGACGCCCGAACTGGTCGCCACGGTGAAGCCGGAACCCACCCTCTGGCCTAGTTCAGCCTTGATCGACTGGATCAGCATGCTGCAGAAATCGCCCAAACTGGCCAACCGCGACAGCCAACTGCGCACCGCCCTGGCGGCGCTGAATGCGCGCTTCACGCAGACCGGCAAGCGGCTCAACTTCAACACCGAAGCCAGCGACGACCTGTGGTGGATGATGACCTCGGCCGACACCAACGCCCTGCGCGCCCTGCTCGCCCTGATGCCGGAGACCCGCTGGAAAGATCGCCTGCCGAAACTGCTCACCGGCACGCTGGCGCGGCAACGCGATGGCCGCTGGAACACCACCACCGCCAACGCCTGGGGCATCCTGGCGCTGCAGCGGTACCAGCAGCAATTCGAAGCAGTCAAGCCGACCGGCAAGAGCTACGTTGCACTCGGCAAAGACAACCGCTTGATCGACTGGAAAGCCTTCCCCAAAGGCGCCACCGCCTTCCTGCCGCTGGGCGCGGAAACAAGCGCCCTAAAACTTCGGCATGAAGGCGCCGGCGAGCCTTACCTCAGCCTCACCACGCTCGCCGCCGTGCCGATCACCGCCCCGCTGCAACGCGGCTACAGCGTCAAACGCCAGCTCATTCCGATCGACCAGAAAACCCCCGGCAAATGGCGTCGCGGCGACGTCCTGCGTGTCCGCCTCGACATCGACGCCCGCGACGACATGGGCTGGGTAGTGGTGGAAGACCCGATACCGGCCGGCGCGAGCATCCTCGGCAACGGCACGCAACGCAGTTCCGCCATGTTGACGCAGGACGAGCGAAATCGCGGCCACGCCTGGCCGGCGTGGCAAGAGCGGCTGTTCGACAGCTACCGCGCCTATTACGAATACGTCCCGCGCGGCCGCATCAGCCTGGAATACACCGTCCGCCTGAACAGCGACGGCCAGTTCCAATTGCCGCCAACCCGCGTCGAAGCGATGTACGCGCCGGAAATGTTTGGCGAAGCGCCCAATGCCGTGTTCGAAGTTGCACCATAAGCGCGCCATGACAGCCACACCGCGCAAGCGCCCGGATTCGGCTATTCGTCCCTCACCGGGGTAAGGCGTTGTTCACGCCGCGCATCCGTTGTTGGTTTCTGCTGGCGCTGTTCCTCACCGCGCCGGCAATGGCCGCCCTGCCCGACTTCCAGCAACTGCGCGCCCACTGGCGCGCATCGGAAGCCCGCCTGCTCGATCGCAACGGCGTTTTACTGCAAGAAATCCGCATCGACCCGAGTATCCGCCGCACCGCCTGGACGTCGCTTGCCGATATTTCGCCGGCGCTGATCGCAGCGGTAATACAAGCCGAAGACCAACGTTTTCCCGACCATGCCGGCGTCGACTGGCTGGCCGCAGGCAAAGCAGCGCTGACCAATTGGCTGAATGAAAAACCGCGCGGCGCATCCACCCTGACCATGCAACTCGCCGGGCTGCTGGATGCGCAATATCGCGCCAGGGTCGAGCGTCGCAACGTGTCGGAAAAATGGCGGCAGATGCAAGCGGCAAGTGAACTGGAAAAAAGCTGGCGCAAAGCCGAAATCCTGGAGGCCTACCTGAATCTGGCAACGTTTCGCGGCGAACTCACCGGCATCGACGCCGCCGCGCGCGGCTTGTTCGACAAACGTCCAGCCGGCCTGAGCGAAAGCGAGTCGTTGATTCTGGCCGCGCTGATCCGCTCGCCCAACGCCAAACCCCGCGATGTCGCCCGGCGGGTTTGCGCGCTGGCGCCCGAACAGGATTGCGCCAGCCTGGAAGCACGCACCTTCAACGCCCTCGGCGGACGTTACCCCATCATCCCGGCCGCCAATCTCGCCCCGCATCTGGCGACGCGGCTAACAGCCCGGCTCGCCGAAACCGACCGAAGCCAAGATTTACGCACCACCCTGGACGCCAGCCTGCAACGTCAAGTAGCCGCCATGCTGGCGCAACAACTCGAATTTCTGCGCGCGCGCAATGTGAACGATGCCGCCGCGCTGGTCGTCGACAACGCCAGCGGCGCGGTACTCGCCTACGTCAGCCAAAGCAGCCGCGAATCCACCGCCGCGCAGAACGACGGCGTACAAGCCCGGCGCCAGGCCGGATCGACATTGAAACCCTTCCTTTATGGCCTGGCATTTGAAAAACGCCTGCTCACCGCCGCCTCGCCGCTGCAAGACGAACCGCTCTCCATCGCCACGGGTAGCGGTCAATACGCGCCGCAAAATTACGATCATGTTTATCGCGGCCTGGTCAGCGCCCGCGTCGCCCTGGCCAGCTCGCTCAACATCCCCGCCGTGCAGACGCTACAGTTGACCGGACTGGCGCCGTTTGCCGCGCGCCTGCAAGCATTCGGCTATGAAGGTCTCACCGAAGACGCCGATTTTTATGGTTACGCACTCGCGCTGGGCAGCCTGGATGCCAGCCTGGAAGAGCAGGTCAACGCCTACCGCAGCCTGGCCAATGGCGGACTCGCCACGCCACTGCGCTTTACGCCACCACTGCCAAACGCCGCAAAACCCCGCCCAATCCGCGTGCAATCGGCCGAATCGGCCTTTCTGATCGCCGACATCCTGGCCGACCGACAAGCCCGCGCCACCACCTTCGGCCTGGAAAATCCGCTTGCCACACGCTACTGGACAGCAGTCAAAACCGGCACCAGCAAAGACATGCGCGACAACTGGTGCATCGGCTTCTCGCGCCGCTACACCGTCGGCGTCTGGATCGGCAATTTCAACGGCAGCCCGATGCACGATGTATCCGGCATCAGCGGCGCTGCGCCAGCCTGGGCCGCAATCATCAACAGCCTGCACGCGGGAGACAACGCCGCCGACCTGCAACCGCCGCCAGCTGTGCCGGGTCTGCTGCGCAAAAGCATCCAGCCCGCCAACGAAGCCAGCCGCCAGGAATGGTTCATACGCGGCACCGAACCCACCGCCCGAACATGGCGAACCGCCCACTCACGGCCCGCAATCGCCCATCCGCTCGACGGCATGATCCTCGCGCTAGACCCGGATATCCCCGCCGCGCGGCAACAACTCAGTTTCCACGCCCATAACCCGCCGGTGGGCGCCCACTGGCAAATCAACACCACAACACAAGCGGGCGCAACCTGGCCGCCAACCCGCGGAAAGCATCGACTCATCCTGATCGACGCCGACGGCACACCGCTCGACCAAATTGATTTTGAAGTTCGCTAACCCGGATATTTCAGATGAACCCGAAAAACAGGCCGTCAATAACCAACAGTTTCAGTCAACTATTGCTTGAGCCCCGTCCTGCCGCTTAGAATGCGCGCTCAAATTTACCCACCCTCGTTTGTAACCACACCGGAGAAATACAGATGGAACACCAGTTGCCCGCCCTGCCCTATGCCAAAGATGCACTCGCCCCGCACATGTCCGCCGAGACCTTCGACTACCACTACGCCAAGCATCATCAGGCCTACGTCACCAACCTGAACAACCTGATCAAGGGCACCGACTTCGACAGCAAAACGCTGGAAGAGATCATCAAAACCGCCCCCGCCGGCGGCATCTACAACAACGCCGCGCAAGTCTCCAACCACACCTTCTTCTGGAGCTGCATGCAGCCGAACGGCGGCGGCGCACCCACCGGCGCGCTGGCCGACGCCATCAACGCCAAATGGGGCAGCCTGGATGAATTCAAAAAAGCCTTCCAAGCCAGCGCCGTCGGCAACTTCGGTTCCGGCTGGACCTGGCTGGTGAAAAAGGCCGACGGCAGCGTCGACATCGTCAACATGGGCGCCGCCGGCACCCCGCTGACCACCGCCGACAAGCCCCTGCTCTGCGTCGACGTATGGGAACACGCCTACTACATCGACTACCGCAACATGCGTCCCAAGTTCGTCGAAACCTTCCTGACCAGCCTGGTCAACTGGTCATTCGCGGAAGCCAATTTCGCCGGCTGACAAGCTGATCAATCACTGACCGACGGGTTCAACCCAAGCCGATTTAGCGAGGGTTACAGAACCAGCCTGGTGCAGACAGATTGAATAAAGTCGTAACTTGAGCGAGCACCAAGGTGCTCGCTTTTTTATGTCCGCAGAGATTTGCAGGATGGGCCAAGCGCAGCGGATACCTTGGCGGCGGGTTTAGTCGCATAGGCTTCCGGCGGGCCGAGAACGGGTGCAGCGGGTCCATCGATGTTGGGCAAAAGAGGTTTTACCCCTGGAGCCACCGCATGATCCGCCCGCCCTACGTGCTACGTGCGAATTTATTCGCATAATCAACCGCTTGCGTGCGAATAAATTCGCACCTACATAAATAACGCAACCGATTGAAATTTCACAACATTCAATTCCACCTGAAGATTCCAGGTTAACCGCTGGAGCCACAACATGATCTGCTCCGTAGGGCGGAAAAGCCGGCGGCCGTATGCCGGCACCTTCCGCCGTATGCACCGCGCGTTGTCGGCAGGCGTGTCAGCAGGGTCGGCCGGCCGGCGCCCATACCGACCTATGTTTGCATATCAACATGCCCCATGACCAACCACACAAGGCAAACAATCAGAGGAGGCTATCCGCTTTAACCGGTGCCCCGTAGGGTGGAAATGCGATAGCGCCTTCCGCCAACGCTCGATGCATACGGCGGAAGGCGCCGGCATACGGCCGCCGGCTTTTCCTCCCTACGTGCTGGGGATTCGCCGTTAAAACCCCGCCTCGCGCACAAACAATGCTGCGGCGGCTCGGGTGAATTCGGCGGTGAAGGCTTTGGGGGCGCCTTGAAGCACGATTTTTCCGCGCAGGATTTGCGGTGTGTCGGGGGCGTAGGGCGTGCTTAGAGACAGGGTCACGCGATAAAGCGCGGTTTCCGGTACGAGATGCTGGCCGCTTTCGCGTACCAGTAATTCGCCGCCGCGAGTCGAGGCCAGAATGCCGTCGGGCAGGATGCGGGTGGCGTCGCGGTCGATGTGTTCTACCCGTAGCGACAATTGCGCCACGTCGGGCGTTTCAGAGTAGAAGCGGCCGCTATCGCCGATGGCGATGCGGACGCCAAGTTTTTCGTTCTTGCCGACCCACGCGCCCGGTTGCAGGTCGGGATGGTTGAGATACAGCCTGCCGGTGAAAGCGGCGGTGGGGGTGTAGCGCAGTTGTTCTTCGCGGATGCCGGCCAGTTCCGCGCCAACTTTGCCGCGCGCGGCGGCAATCACTTGTTGTTGCTCTCTGAGTTTGGCATCGACACCGGCGGCATCGGCTTGCCATTGCAGACTGGCGGCGCGGGCGTTGGCGGCCTGGCGTTGGTAGCCTAAATCCGGCGCTTCCAGTTCGATCAGCGTTTGGCCGGCCTGCACGGTCTGGCCGTTGGCCACCGGTAGCGCTTTGACGCGCGCTGCGCCGGGGGAAACCAGCGGATAGTGCTGCGCGGGCCGCAGCAGTCCTTGCGCGCTGACGCGTCGATCCCACGGCGCGAAGACAGCGAACAGCAGCAGGCTCAGTAGCGTCAGCGTCAGCCAGGTGCGCGGCGATTTGATGATGGCGGGCAGTCGTGGTCGCCATTCCCGCAGTTCATGCCAGACCGGCAGCAGGATGAACCAGATGACTTCGACCGCCGCCAGCGCCGGTCCGAGGGGTTTCGGAAAAACGTTGTAGACCATGATGGCAATACCCGTGAAGACGACCAGACGATAAATCCAGATCAGGTAAGCAAACAGCAAAATGCCGCGATGCCGTCGCGCCGGCAGATGTTCGGGACGCGCTTCATTCAGACCGAACAGCGTTTCGCGCAGCCGCCACTTGCCGAGGGCGAAAGCGCGCTGGTGCAGGTTGGGCATATCCAGCCAGTCCATCAGCAGAAAGTAGCCGTCGAAGCGTAAAAACGGTGAGGCGTTGATCAGCACGGTGGATATCCAGGTGGTGGTGGCCAGTAAAAAGGCCGCGCCGCGCAATGCGCCATCCGGCAGCATGGCCCAAGCCAGGGTGGCCCAGGCGGCGATGGCCAGTTCGGTCAGGATGCCGGCCGCGCCGACCGCCAGACGTTGGCGTCGATCGGACAATTTCCAGACTTCGTTGACATCGGTATAGGCCATTGGAAACATCACCAGGAAGGCCACCCCCATGGTCGGCACGCGGCAACCAAAGCGTTTCGCGGTGAAGGCGTGGCCGAGTTCGTGGAGGAATTTGACGCCGATCAGGGCGATGAAATAGCCCATTAGCCCATGCCAGGAGATGGTGTCGATGAGGCTGGAGACGAAACCGTCCCACTGTCGCGAAACTTCGATCAGGCCGGCAAACAGCGCCAGCAGGGTCAGCAACAGGAAGCTGCGGGTGAAAAATCCGGCCACCCAGGGGGTCGCCCGATTCAGCCAGGCGTCGGGTTGCCACAACGGGATGCGAAAAAACAGGTAGTGATGCAATAGCCATGCACCTGCGGAGCTGCGGCGTTTCTGCGCCTGGGCGCAATACCAGGCGGTGCTTTCGGCATCGTGGCGGCGCACCAGTTCGTTTTCACTGAGGAAACGGGCGACGCCGACCAGGTCTTCTTCCTCTGGCTGGATCGGGGTTTCCGTCGCGACCGATTGCAGTATCGCGGCGGGGTCTTCGAGATGCCAGCGCGACAGGATTTCAAACGTCAGCCAGTCGATGCGGAAAAACAGGTTGCGCACCGGGTCGTGCAGCGACCAGGTCGGCGCGCCATTGGCGGCATGCGGACCGGCGTAAAGGGCGAGTTCCTCGCGGAGTACGGGCAGCGCCACAGCTTAGATGCCCAGCCAGGCACGCATGGCGGCAAGCGGCCGGCGCAGCATCCAGTAGCCCAGGCTGACTTCTTCGCCGGCAAGTTTGGCGGTGCCTTTGAGGCCGACGCGCGGCAGGCTGGCTTCGCCGATCAGGCTGGCGCGAACGCGGTAGGCATAGTTGCCGTCGGGTCGGGGGATCGCTTCGTGGCTGATATAGCGCAGCCGCGCCGCCAGCGGTTGGGTTGGATCGGCATTCAGGTAGAGCGTGACGGGCGCGTCATCGCGCAGCGGAATGGCGTCCGCCGGCGATAGCCAGGCTTCGACTTCGACGGCATGTTCATCCGCCACCACCATCACCCGCTCGCCGGTTACCACCGGGCGTCCGACCCATTCGGTGGGATCATCGAACAACACGATGCCGGCCCGCGGCGAGGCTACGACACCGCGTTGGTCGAGCTTGCGCAGGTAGCTCACCTCGGTATTCTTCTCGGCGATCTGGCTTTGCAACACCGCCAATTGCGATTTGCTGACCGGGTCAAACAAGGCTTGCTGCGCTTTTTGTCGGTATTCGGCTTGCGTGGTGGCCAATGCGCGCAGCGCGACTTGCAGGCGGTTCTGGATATTGGCGCGGTCGAACTCGAACAAGGCGTCGTCTTCCTTGACCTGCTGATTCGGCGTCACCAGAACGCGATCGACGACGCCGTCGAGCGGCGCGCGGATAACAGCGGGGCGCAGCGGGATGAGTTCGGCCGGGGCGAGCACGGTGAGGCGAACCGGGATGAACATCGCCCCGAGCAGCAGCGCGCTCAGCCACAAGCGGCGATGCAGCAACAGGCGGCGCAGACGTACGCCCCAGCCAGAATCGGCCAGGCCGGACGGCGTCAGCGTTTGCCCGGAAAGTCGCCGCCAGGCGTTGCCGAGCAGGGATGGGCGCGCCATCAGGGCGCGCGCTTGCGACCAGATCGCCGCCCATTCGGTCAGCAGAGCAAATTCCGCCTCGCTCCATTCCGCATCGCGCGCCAGCAGCAACGCGCCGCCGCTGAAGCGCCCCGCTAGGTTGGGCAGCGGCAGCCAGAGGCCCTGTGCCGGCAGCCATTCGCCCCATTCCGCCGCCACTGCGGCCGGCAAATCGGACGCGGTCAGGACGCGCGCCGATGGGTCGGATCGAGGCTGTTGCAGATGCCGAAACACACGCCCCAGCCACTGCACATAGGGCGCGTTGGTTTCGGCGGAAACCACGCCGGAAAGCGCTTTGACACCGCCCTCATTCAACCACAGCGCGGCTTGCCGATAGGCGGCCAGCGACAGCGTTTCATTCACCGCGATAAACGCCAGTTCGGCATCGTCATGCGCCTGGCGCGCCCGCCGCGCCAGGTAAAGCAGCGTGGCGAGCGGTTGAATGTCGGGCGTCGGCGATGCAAGCTCGACAACAGGGGTTTCAGGCAACTTTATCGACTCGCATCACCTTGCCTGCCGGCGTTTGTTGGCGTTCGGCACGCTGTTGCGCCGCCTCGCGGGCATGTTGCAGCAGATGATCGCGTTCGGCCTTCCAGGCAAACACGCCTTGCGCTTTCAATTGAGCGGTCAAGGTTGGCTTGCCCTTCAACAAAACGTCCGCAGCCGGATTCCCGACTCGGATGCGTATCACCGTCTCGGCCTGTCGACCTTGCTCATCACGGGCGATAACCTTGATCAGCAATTCACCGACGAAGCCTTCTGGCACGCCGGTAAATTTGCCTGTTTCGCCATCAAAGCTGAGCCAGCCGGGCAACGCAGAGCCGTCGTCCATCAGTGCCGTCAATGTCACGCGTGCATCTTTGTCGGTATGCACAAAGGCATCCAGCGGCACCTGATAAGTGAATGTTTCTGTATCGGCGGCAAAAACCTGGTCTGGAATCGCCTTGTCGATACGCAACTCGAAGTCTCTGCCCGGGCCACCGGTTTCATCAACTCGAACCGGGAAACCTTGCACCGTGGTGATCACCGGCAACGGGTCGGCGCTTTCGCTCAGCGGCGCGCCTTGTCCGGCAGATGGCTCAGTCTGGCCGGCTTGACCTTCGCCAGGGTTGCCGGCTGGCGAGTTGCCGGTGGCGTCGTTGGCATTGCTGGTCATGCGCAAGATGGTTTCGGCTTGCCGACCGGCATCGTCTCTGGCGGTGACTTTGATCTGCAGTTCGCCTTGGAAAGAAGCTGGCGGCTCGCCTC
>JAIFKV010000116.1 GCA_020049415.1 Betaproteobacteria bacterium | reverse complement strand
ATGATGGATGGCCGCATCTGGGTCGAAAGCCAATACGGCGTCGGCAGCACTTTCCACTTCACTGTTCGCTTCGACCTGCTGCCAACCGCCCGTCCTGGCTTGGCGCCGCTGGTGGCGGCATTGGCGCCGTTCGCGGACAAGCCGGTGCTGGTGATCGACGACAACGCTATCGCCCGGCATGTAGTCGAATTGCAACTTGCCCAACTCGGCCTGAAAGCCGAAGCCTACGCTTCTGGTCTGGCGGCGCTGACAGCGGTCAGGCGCGAGGACGCGCCGGAGTATTTGTGTGTGCTGTGCGATTGGAGGATGCCGCAATTGGATGGCATCGCCACCATCCAGCGCTTGCGCCAACACTTCAGCGCCCGGCGCATGTCACCGCCGATGTTGCTGATGACCGCTTACAGTCACGCTGAAGCGCTGCAATACCTGGCTGAAAAACTCGACGGTTTCATGGCCAAGCCCACCAGCGCCGGTCACATCTATTCCGAATTGGCTCCTTCACTCGGCCTGGCCACGATCCCTGGCAACCTCTCCCGGCACGCGCCAGACCCAAGTGAAATCGCGCATTTGCGAGGGGCCGATGTATTGCTGGTGGAAGATATCGAAATCAATCAGGAGGTGATGCTTGATCTGCTCAGCGGCGCGGGACTCTCGGTGCGGGTCGCCAACAATGGGATGGAAGCGCTGCGCGCGGTCGAGGAACAGCGGCCGGACTGCATTCTGATGGACTGCCAGATGCCGGTCATGGATGGCTACGAAACCAGCCGCCGCCTGCGCGAACAGCCACGCCTGCGCGATCTGCCGATCATCGCGCTGACCGCCAACGCAATGGCCAGCGACCGCCAGCGTTGCCTGGAAGCCGGCATGAACGACCATGTGGCCAAACCGGTCAATCTGTCGGAGTTGTTCAGCACGTTGGCGCGCTGGCTGCCAGCGCCACCCAAGCCGGCGATTCATGCCCTGGAAATGACCGCTGGGAAGACCGACGGCAATCTGGCGTTGCCAACACTTCCCGGCATCGACACCGCTGCCGGACTGGAACAGGTCAACGGCAAAATCTCGCTCTATCTGAAAGTACTGAGCAAGTTTCGTGACCAGCATGCGGCGCGATTCGAAGCCGAATTCCGCGCCGCGATGCAGACCCAAAACTGGGCTGTAGCCGCCCGTCTGGCGCATTCGCTGAAAGGCGTCGCACGCACCTTGGGGGCTTTTGAACTGGGTGAAATGGCGCATCACCTGGAGGAGGTGACGCGAAATGATCCAGCCCAGACCCTGGCCCGTTTGCAACCGCTGATTGCCCATCTGGGCGTTATCGCCGACGGCCTGGCCTGCCTCGATAGCGGCATCCGGAACACACCCCGCGCCGCCAGCCAGGAACAGCGCCAGGCGTTGGCCGAGAAGTTGACCAGATTGCTGAAAGAGCATGATGCCGACGCCGGCGATGTGCTGGTTGAATTTATCCAGAGTCTGGGGCAGACGTCGCAGCAAGCGTTGCTTACCGAGTTACGCAACGCGGTCGAACGCTATGACTATGCCGTTGCATTGCAGCGCTTGCGGCCGCTGTGTGAAAACCTGGGCATCGATCTCGCTGGGCGGAGCGAAGCAGGACTTCGGCAGCGATGAGCCAGGCGATGCCGGTGATGGTGGCAAGACCGTGCAGTATCCGAGCGCCGCGGCAATCGCCTGGCGTGCTTTGGATGCCGTGCGAGTCGATTAAAACGTGACTTATTCAAGGTTTGAAAAGCGTATGGAAACTATCCTCGTTGTCGATGACGTTCCCGAGAACATTGATGTGCTGGCGGGCATTCTTCGCCCGCTGTATCGGGTGAAATTCGCCACTAATGGCGCCGATGCGCTGGAGATCTGCCAGCACGATGCCCCCAGCCTGGTGCTGCTCGATGTGATGATGCCGGGCATGAGCGGGCATGAAGTATGCCGTCGGCTGAAGGCGGATCTGCGCACCTGTGACTTGCCGATTATTTTTCTGACCGCCTTGACCGAATCGCGGGATGAAGAACTCGGTCTTGCCCTGGGCGCGGTGGACTATCTGCACAAGCCCTGCAAACCCGCCATCGTGCTGCAACGCGTCCGCATTCATCTGGAACTGCACAACCAGAACCAGGCATTGGAGGCGAAGGTCAAGGAGCGGACCCGGCAACTGGAAGACTCCCGCCTCGAAATCATTCGCCGCCTGGGGCGCGCGGCCGAGTATCGCGACAACGAAACCGGCATGCATGTGGTGCGCATGAGCCAGTCGGCCGGGTTGCTGGCGCACGCCGCCGGCGTGCCGTCGGCACGCGCGGAATTGCTGGTGGAAGCCGCGCCGATGCATGACATCGGCAAGATCGGCATTCCCGATCGCATCCTGCTGAAGCCGGGCAAGTTCGACCCCGATGAATGGGAGATCATGAAAACCCATGCCTTGATCGGCGCCGAAATCATCGGCGAGCACGATTCCGATCTGCTCCGCCTGGCGCGCAGCGTCGCCGTCAGCCACCACGAAAAATGGAACGGCAGTGGCTACCCGTATGGCCTGGCCGGCACGGATATTCCGCTGGAGGGTCGCATTGTCACCATTGCCGATGTATTTGATGCGCTGACCAGCGAGCGCCCCTACAAGAAAGCCTGGTCGGTTGCGGACTCGATCGATTACATCCGCGATCAGGCCGGCATCAGCTTTGATCCGGTGCTGTCGGCGCTATTCCTGGAGCTGCTGCCGGAAGTCATCAAGATCAATCAGCGCTTTACCGATACGCCCGTTTGATCGATTCGATTCAAACCATTCAAACCATTCACATCTTTCCGGAGCACCACCATGCAGCAAAACCATGCCCAAATATTGCTGGTCGAAGACGAAGACATTCTGGCCACTATCATTGAGGATGCGCTCGATACGGCGGGATATCAGGTCACTCTGGCGGAAGATGGCCAAGCTGCCTGGGAGATTCTGCAAGCCGGCCAGATTCATTTTGAAACCATCCTGCTCGACCGCGAGATGCCACGCATGGATGGCATGGAACTACTGCGCAAACTGAAGTCCAGCCCGAATTACAACTCGATCCCGGTAATCATGGAAACTGCTGCGTGCGATGTGCGGAGCGTGCAGGAAGGACTGGATGAAGGCGCTTATTACTACCTGACCAAACCGTTTCAGCCGGCGCTGATGCTTTCCATCGTCAATGCGGCTGTGCAACAGTTTCGCGATTACCAGGAGCTGCAGGAGAACGCGCGCCGGGCCGAGCGCCCCTTTGCCTTTCTGGAACAGGGCGTGTTCCGCTTCCGCACACTGGAAGATGGTCGCATGCTGGCCAACTTTTTTGCGCGCGCCTGCCCGGAGCCCGAGAAGACCGTGCTCGGCTTGCAAGAACTGTTGGTGAATGCGGTCGAGCACGGCAATCTCGGCATCAGCTATAGCGAAAAAACCCATCTGCTGGTGAATGATCTCTGGCAAACGGAGATTGAACGCCGGCTTGCCTTGCCGGACCTTGGCGCGCGACAGGTAGAGGTGACGTTTTCGCGTGATGCGCAGAGCATTCGCTTCATGATCCGCGATCAGGGGGCGGGCTTCGACTGGCAGAAATATCTCGATTTCGATCCAGAGCGGGCGTTTGACCCACATGGTCGCGGCATCGCCATGGCGCGTCGAATGAGCTTCGATCACCTGGAATATCAGGGCAACGGCAATGCCGTGCTGGCGACGCTGAAGTTGGATCGCACGGCGGAATAGTCTCCGCTGGCGGTGCGATTACATGCTTGTCGCGAACGCCTTCAAGCCGATTCAAGCGCCAACGGCGCTTGCCGATCGAGTCTGCAATCCCGAAATCCAAAGGTCGCCTTGCCAGCGTCAACGGGTGTCCCCTGCCCCGCTAACAACCACCCGGACCCATGCGTAGACAAAGTCCAAACACGCCGCAACCGCCACGCTAAAATCAGCATACTGAATTGACCTGAAAAAAGCCTCAGGAACGATGACGCCGGACACGCGAACCAACCACCCAAATGGCAATGACAAGCGCCGCAACCAATATGCATTGACGGCTCTTTTTCTTTTCGGTTGCAGTTATTGGTTGAACGACATCGACTGGCAGGGCAGCACCAATCTGCACACCTTGATGGAATCGCTGGCGACGTTGCTGGCCCTGTTTGTCGGGGTGCTGGCGCTGATCCGATTTTTCAGCCAGCGCGACAACCAGTTCCTTTATATCGGCGCGGGCTTTCTCGGCACCGGACTGCTGGACGCCTACCACACCATTGTCACTTCTTCTTATTTTCAGCCTTTCATGCCATCCGACGCGCCGCATCTGGTGCCCTGGAGCTGGATGGCTTCGCGCTTGTTTCTGTCGATCCTGATGTTTGTCAGTTGGGTGTTGTGGTTCAAACACCGCCACAACACGGCGCACAAGCCGGAAACGGCGGTGGTGTTTGGAGTAACCGCCCTGGCCACGCTTTCCAGTTTTCTGTTTTTCGCGATGACGCCGTTGCCGCATTACCAGATCGATGACTGGATGATTACGCGTCCGTTCGAATTGCTGCCAGCCCTGTTCTTTGGCCTTGCCCTGCTCGGCTACCTCAACAAGGGCGCTTGGCGGCGCGACGCTTTCGAGCATTGGCTGGTGTTGTCGCTGATTGTCGGCCTGGCCATGCAAAGTGTGTTCATGCCTTTTTCTTCGCAGTTGTACGACACCCAGTTCAACCTCGCCCACCTGCTGAAGAAACTCAGCTACATCCTGGTTCTGACCGGTCTGCTGGTCAGCCTGTTTCAGACCTATATCGAATTGCGGGCCGAAAGCACCCGCAGAAAGCAGGCCGAAGAACTCGCGCTGCAGCGTTCCGAAGACCTCGCCGCGGGAGAAGCCTGGTTTCGCGCAGTGGCCGATTACACCCACGACTGGGAATATTGGGCGGCGCCGGATGGCAAGATGCTTTATATCTCGCCGGCCTGCGAGCGCATCACCGGCTACCCCCCCGCTGCTTTCATGTCCAGTGAAATAACCCTGAACAAGATCCTTTCGCCACATGAGCGCATCAGCGCGGCGCGACACCTGAATGAAATCGACCAACAACACGGCTTGGTTGAACTCGATTTCCGCATCCTGAACCGCGCTGGAGAGGAGCGCTGGATAAATCATGTCTGCTTGCCGGTGTTCGATGAAAACGGCGTTTTTATCGGCCGAAGAGCCAGCAACCGCGATATCACCGCACAAAAGCTGGTCGCGTTCGAAACCGAGACTTTGACCGCTGCGCTGCATCATTCACCGATCGCCGTGCTGATCGCCGACGCCGAGGCCAACATCTTGTATGTAAACCCCAAATTCGAGTCGATGTCCGGCTATTCGCTGGCGGAGATTCGAGGCAAGAACCCGCGTATCTTCCAATCCGGCGAGCATCCGGCGGCGTTTTACCGACATCTGTGGAGCAGCCTGCATGCCGGTAAAACCTGGAGCGGCGAGCTGAAAAACAAACGCCGCAACGGCGAGTTGTATTGGGAAGCCAATTCCATCACCCCTATCCTGGATGAGGATGCCCAGATCAAACGCTATGTGGCGGTCAAGGAAGACATCACCGAAAAGAGAAATCTGCGCGAAACGCTCTATCAGCAAGCCCATTTCGACGCCCTCACCCGCTTGCCTAACCGCAATCTGTTTGACGACCGACTGGAGCAATCCCTGAAAAAAGTGGTGCGCAATCCCGCCGCCCACAATATGGCGCTGATGCTGCTCGATCTGGACCACTTCAAAGAAGTCAACGACAGTCGCGGCCACGCTACCGGCGACGAGTTGCTGAAACAGGCCGCCGAACGCATGCGGCATTGCATCCGCGAATCAGATACCGTCGGTCGCATCGGCGGCGACGAATTCATCATTCTGGTCGACGGTTTCAGCGAAGAAAATACGCCGGACGAGATTGCGCAACGCTTGCTGAAAGCCATGCAAATGCCGTTTTTGATCTTCGGCCAGAACAGCCATATTTCCGCCAGCATCGGCGTAGCGATGTCGTCGTCACAGAACCTGAACGCCGAAACCCTGAAGAAAAATGCCGACGTAGCCCTTTACGAAGCCAAAGGGCAGGGCCGTAATCGAGTCCAGTTTTTTCAGCCGGAAGATCCGTAAAGTCCGGTCGATCCGCCCGGCGTCACGACAAGCGCAGACGCGAGCGCGTTCAAGCGAGGAATCCGGGATAATCGCGCCCCATGATCCGTCTAACCGCACTTACCCTCATTCGCGGCACCAAGCCGCTGCTCGAAGCCGCCGACCTGACCCTCAATCCGGGCGAAAAGGTCGGCCTGATCGGGGCCAACGGCTCCGGCAAATCCAGCCTGTTCGCGCTGTTGCGCAACGAGCTGCAGCCCGATGCCGGCGATGCCTTCTTTCCCGCCGCGTGGCGTGTCGCCCATGTGGCGCAGGAAACCCCGGCGCTGGATCGACCGGCGCTGGAATACGCCATCGATGGCGATACGCATCTGCGCAAACTGGAAGCCGAACTGGAGGATGCCGAAGCCCGCCACGACGGCCATCGCATCGGCGACTTGCACGCCGCGCTGGCGGATGCCGATGCCTATACCGTGCGCTCGCGCGGTGAACAACTGCTCACCGGCCTGGGTTTCTCGCATGACCAGATGAATCAGCCGGTGGCCAGCTTTTCCGGCGGCTGGCGGATGCGGCTGAACCTGGCGCAGGCGCTGATGTGCCCGTCCGATCTGCTGCTGCTCGACGAACCGACCAACCACCTCGACCTCGACGCCATCTTGTGGGTGGAAGACTGGCTGAAACGCTATCCCGGCACGCTGCTGATCATCTCGCACGACCGCGATTTTCTCGACGGCGTGGTCAACGTCATCGCCCACATCGACGAGCGCAAACTGAAACGCTACGGCGGCAACTACTCGCAGTTTGAAAAGCAGCGCGCAATCAATCTCGCGTTGAGCCAGGCCGCGATGGTCAAACAAACCCGCGAACGCGACCACCTGCAATCGTTCATCGACCGCTTCAAGGCCAAGGCCAGCAAGGCAAAGCAGGCGCAAAGCCGGATGAAGATGCTGGCCAAAATGGAGGACCTGGCGCCTATCCACGCCGCTGCCGCCTTCCAGTTCGAATTCCGCGAACCAGACCGCGCGCCGAATCCACTGCTGGTGCTGGAAGACGTCGTCGCCGGCTATCGCAACGACGAAGGTGACAAGCCGATCCTCGGCAACATCAATCTCAACCTGCAAGCCGGCCAGCGCATCGGCCTGCTTGGGGTCAACGGCGCCGGCAAGTCGACGCTGATCAAGACCATCGCCGGCGAACTGCCGCCGCTGACCGGCGATGCGCACTGGGGCAAGGGCCTGGCGATCGGCTATTTCGCTCAGCATCAGGTCGAAATGCTGCGCCACGACCAGTCGCCGTTGTGGCATCTGGCGAAGATCGCGCCGACCGTGCGCGAACAGGAACTGCGCAACTTCCTCGGCGGCTTCAACTTCCCCGGCAGCATGGTCAGCAGCCCGATCGCGCCATTCTCCGGCGGCGAGAAAGCGCGGCTGGCGCTGGCCTTGATCGTCTGGCAGAAGCCCAACCTGCTGCTGCTGGACGAGCCGACCAACCACCTCGATCTGGAAACGCGCGAAGCCCTCACCGTCGCGCTGGCGCAGTTCGAAGGCACACTGGTGTTGGTGTCGCACGATCGCCATCTGCTGCGCGCCACCACCGAAGAATTCCTCATCGTTGCCGACGGCAGCCTGAAGCCGTTCGACGGTGACCTCGACGATTACCGCGACTGGCTGTTCAAGACCAAGCTGGCGATAGCCAAACCCGCCAAGCCGGGCAAGGTTGAAGCAGAACCTGCCGCCCCGATTCAGGCCGCGCCGGAACCCGTTCTAAGCACCGCCGAACGCAAGGAACAAAAGCGCCAGGAAGCCGAATCCCGCCAACGCCTGTCGGCGCAGAAGAAGCCGATCGAAACCCGCATCAAACGGCTGGAAGAAAAAATGGCCAAAGCCAACGCCCGCAAGACCGATCTCGACGCGCAATTGGCCGACCCGGCGATCTATGCGGAAGACAAGAAAGAGGCGGTCAAGGCGCACTTGTTCGAGCAAGCCACGCTGGCAAAAGAACTGGAACAGCTTGAAGGTGAATGGCTGGAGCAGCAGGCGGAGCTGGAAGCGCTGGACGCCTGAGCCCGGTGACAGGCCTCGATGCGCTGCCGACGCCGGCCCTGGTCGTCGTTGCATGGTTGGCCGGGCTGACCATCTTCAACTTCATCTTGCGTCTCGGCCTGCGCGCACCGCGCATTGCCGAAACCGCCAGCCTTGCACAACATGGTCTGAGCGGACGCGAAATCCGGTTGCCGACACTGCGCGGCAAACAGCTGTTTGGCTGGCTGCTGCCGGGTAACTCTGAAGCGCCCTCCCCCGCTGTCGTCGTACTGCACGGCTGGGGCGCCAATGCCGAGATGATGCTGCCGCTGGCACGTCCGTTGCAGACGGCCGGCTTCACCGTTCTGTTGATCGACGCGCGTAATCACGGCGGCAGCGATAGCGATAACTTTTCGTCGATGCCACGCTTTGCCGAAGACCTCGATGCCGCTATCGACTGGCTGAAATCCCAGCCGGAAGCGCTGCCCGGCCAAATCGCCGTCATCGGCCACTCGGTCGGCGCTGCTGCCGCGCTGCTGTCGGCAGCGCGGCGAACAGATCTGTCCGGCGTCATCAGCCTTGCCGCCTTCGCCCATCCCGCCGACATGATGCGACGCTGGCTGGCGGCAAAGCACTTGCCCTACTTGCCGCTCGGTTGGTATGTGCTGCATTACGTGCAACACGTCATCGGCCATCGTTTCGATGCCATCGCGCCGCTCAACACGCTGCCCCGCGTCAGCTGTCCCGTCATGTTGGTGCATGGCGCCGATGACAGCACGGTGCCGGTCGCCGACGCGCACGCGCTGTTCGCGCGGCGCACCGGCGAGCATGTCGAATTGCGCGTGCTGCCCGGCGAACACGATTCCACCGACGAACTCGAACGCCATAGTCATGAACTGATCGCCTTTTTGCAGCGCGTGTTCGCGCAATCAACCGAGCTGACTAACCACCAAACGGGTACGCCAGAGGCGTCCCCAATGGCAAAATTCCGCTAATTCATTGTTGCCCTTTTTCATCATGCCCAGCCCGCGCACCCAACCCCGAAAATCGACCAAACCCGCTGAACCGCGTCTATCACGCCTGCGCAATTCGGCCGGGAACAACCGTTTTTGCTGGAAAACCAGGGTGACGAGCCGATATTTTCCGAGTTTGCCGTCACCAACCCGGAAAGCCGCAGCCGCTATCGCGTGGTGATTCGCGGCCTCAATCTGGGCGAGAATTTCTGCAGTTGCCCGGATTACGCCACCAACGACCTGGGCACCTGCAAGCACATCGAATTCACCTTGGGCCGACTGGAAGCCCAGCGTGGCGGCAAGGCGGCGCTGAAACGCGGTTTCCAGCCGACGTTCAGTGAACTGTTCCTCGATTACGCCGGCCAGCGCCGGGTGCGCTTGCGTCCGGGCTCGTTCAGTCCGGATATATTGAACCGCCAGGCGCGCGCGCTGTTCGATGCCACGGCTGACATGACGCTGTCGCCAACCGCCTATGACCGACTTGATGATTTCCTCAAATCGGCGGCGGCGCGTGGTCATGAAATCCGCTGCTACGAGGACGCGCTGGCTTTCATCGCCGAATCACGCGATACCGACACACGCCACGCGGTTCTGGAAAAGGCTTATCCCAAGGGGGCACAAAGTCCGGCGCTGAAAAATCTGCTCAAGGTTCCGCTATACGCTTACCAAGCCGAAGGCGCGCTGTTTGCCGCACGCGCCGGCCGATCGCTGATTGGTGACGAAATGGGCCTGGGCAAGACCATCCAGGCGATCGCCGCCGCCGAACTCTTCGCCTGCCATTTCGGCGCGGAAAAGGTGTTGGTGATCTGCCCTACCTCACTCAAACATCAGTGGAAGCGGGAGATCGCCAAGTTTTCCGGCCGCCAGGCGAGCGTTATCGGCGGCCTGCGCAAAGCCCGCCAGGCTGGCTACGCCAGCGACGATTTCTGTAAGATCACCAACTACGAAACGCTTGCACGCGACCTCGATCTGATCCAGGCATGGGGGCCGGATGTGGTCATCGTCGATGAAGCGCAACGCATCAAGAACTGGAACACCATCGCCGCCCGCGCCCTCAAGCGCATCCAGAGTCCCTATGCGGTGGTGCTTACCGGCACGCCGCTGGAAAACCGCCTGGAGGAATTGATTTCCATCGTCCAGTTCGTCGACCAGCACCGGCTCGGGCCGACCTGGCGGCTGTTGAACGAGCACCAACAACGCGACGAATCCGGCCGGGTGATTGGCTACCAGGGACTCGACCGGATCGGCGCTACGTTGGCCCCGATTCTGTTGCGCCGACGCAAGGCTGAAGTGCTCGACCAGTTGCCGGCGCGCGTCGACAACACACTGTTCGTGCCGTTGACCGAACAACAGCGTATGCACCACGAGGAAAACGGCGACATCGTTAAACGCATCGTCAATCGCTGGCGCGCCACCGGCTATTTATCCGAAACCGACCAGCGCCGCCTCACCTGCGCTTTGCAGAACATGCGGATGGTCTGCAACAGCACCTATCTACTCGACCAGGCCAGCGACTTCGGCCATAAGGTCGATGAACTCATGCTGCTGCTGGAAGACCTGTTCGAACAACCGGAGGCCAAAGTCGTGGTGTTCAGCCAGTGGCGGCGCACGCATGAACTCATCATCCGTCGCCTGGAACAACGCGGTTGGGGCCATGTGCTGTTCCACGGCGGCGTGCCCGGCGATAAACGCGGCGCGCTGGTGGATCGTTTCCACGCCGAACCGGATTGCCGCTGCTTTCTCTCCACCGATGCCGGCGGCGTCGGCCTCAATCTACAGCATGCCGCCGCCAGCGTCGTCAACATGGACCTGCCGTGGAACCCGGCCGTGCTGGAGCAGCGCATCGGCCGCGTTCACCGTCTGGGCCAGAGCAAGAGCGTGCAGGTAGTCAACTTTGTCGCCCAAGGCAGCATCGAGGAAGGCATGCTCGGCGTGCTGGCATTCAAGAAATCGCTGTTTGCCGGGGTGCTGGACGGCGGCACCGCCGATGTCTTCATGAACGGCACGCGGTTGTCTAAATTCATGGAAAACGTCGAGGAAGTCACCCGCTCCACCGCCGAAACGCCGATCGAGACCGATGGCATGGAGGCCGCGCGGGAACCGACTTCGGCAAACGACACAGATGCTGCAACGGAATTTACGCATCCAGCCGAACCCCAAAATACCGCCCCAACCGGGTCAGAAGTGGCACCAACAATGGCGCCGGAAATCGCACCGGAAGCGGTCGCAGAAATCATGCCCACCGCCGATCCCGCCACCGCGCCCGCCGCCAACCCCTGGGCGCCGCTGCTGGAGGTCGGCCTGCAGCTTCTCGGCAGCCTGGCCAACACCGGACAGCCCGGCCAACCGCCTTCGCCACTACTGGAAACCGACCCCAAAACCGGTCGCGCCTACCTCAAACTGCCGCTACCGGAGCCCGCCACCGTGCAGCGCCTGGCCGACGCCCTGCGCGACTTGCTGTCCGGGCCGCGTGGATGAACATCATCCGCAGCCAACTCACCGATGTCGCGGCCTATGTCACCCGCGATGGCTCCAGCATCCGCGAACTGATGCACCCCGACACGCAGGGCAACGCCAAGCAAAGTCTGGCCGAAGCCAGCCTGCCGCCCGGCGGTTCAACCTTGCTGCACCGGCACCAGAAAAGCGAGGAGCTGTATCACATCGTATCCGGCAGCGGTCGGATGACCTTGGGGGATACGGATTTCGCCATCGCGCCCGGCGACACCATCCTGATTCCACCCGGCACCGCACATTGCCTGCACAACACCAACAATCAACCGCTCCGCCTGTTGTGTTGCTGCGCGCCGGCGTATCGGCACGAGGACACCGAAATACTGGAGGACGCCTTGAAAATCACCTGATTCGCCATCCGCACAGAGACCGGCATCGAGTGAAATCGACAAGTCCTGTAGGATAGGCAAAGCGCGGCGTGCCGATCACCACTGTAGTTTGCTGGCTATGCCGCGCTTTGCCGATTCGCCCCCCTGTTTCAATGACTTCAGCCGCAACCCATTCGCGCCTGCCGACGCTCCCGACTACGCTATTCAGAATCGATCTGTCGCCATTCTGTGCAGCACGTTCGATTCAGCCGAAAATATCAAGATGACTTGCGCGCAACCAGAGAACTTATCCACATGACCTTGGCACGGGATCACTATGCAATCTTGGGTGTTTCGCCGAATGCGGCGGCAGCACTAATCAAGGCCGCTTACCGCAAAAAGGCCACCCAGTATCACCCGGATAAAAATCCTTCTCCGGAAGCGGCGGCGCGCTTCAGAGAAATTCAGGAAGCGTATGAAGCCCTCTCGGACCCGGTGCGGCGCAAGGCTTACGACGACTATCGGCAATGCAGTCTGGTCGATGACCCCTTGGCTGTCGCACGTGAAATTTCAGCAAAATATATCCAGGAAATTTTTAATTGAAAAAATCCCGTTACTTTTCAGAACTAGCAAAAAGCCATACAGCCGAAATCGATGATCTGATCACCGATTCGGAAGGCAAGTCGGTGCTGCAAAAGCGCCTTAACATCAAGCGCCGCGAGATTGAGGCTATCTTGCCAATGATTGAATTCAGTCCGGAGATGGTGGCGGTGGCTTTTTACGACGCGTTTCGCTTCGAATCGAAAGAAGTGATGCGGCAGATCGTTTTAAGTGAACCGGGGCATCCCAGCTTTATCAAATGGATTGAATTAAAAGATTTATTGAAAATCGCGGATTGGGCGGAGCCGCTGATCAAAGCATCGCTGAAAACAAAAGGCGGCGACGCCTTTCTGGTTTCTACCGCCGCACTTGAGTTTCTCCGCAGCAACGATACTTACGCCGCTCCGGAGCCGGAACCCGAAGCCAAAAGAGAACGCAGTGACGATGGTGATGAAGACGACAGCGAAGAAATGGATGATTTGGCCGAGGCTGGATCGGATTGGCTCGCAGAACAAGGCTTTGAGCCGTTAGAACGCTAAGGAACGAGTACGGAAAAACTTGGGTAATCATGGGTGTGCTGGCGGGGTGCAATGCAAGGCGACGAACACGCCACATGGCCATTCCCTGCAAGGGTTGGTCAACGCAGCAGCGCCGGTCAGTGCAACCAGAAATATCCACGTTATTTCGTACTCGTTCCTAAATTAAGATACGCATAATCCAAGGAATCAGCATGCACCCGGTGGTATTGAAATCCTCGCAGTTAATTCTGGTTGGCGATATTGTTGGCGCTGAAAAAGCCCTGGTCGCCATTGCCGATCAGGATGGCGATCATGCGCTAGTCAGCATTCTTCAAGACATGAAACCCAACGATCTGCTCGCAATCATGCGCGAGTTTGATTCATCGAAAGAATCCGTCGTCAATATGGTGGTGACACCGGAACAATTTGCCCGCTCTATCATCCTCGAAAAGAAATACGGCGAACGCACCAGTGAAAGACTCCGCGCGATGATCAACACGGTCATTCATCGCGACCCGGAATCGGTGGTCGAATATCTTGCAGCCATTACCGATATTGAAGGTGGCTGCGATACC
This sequence comes from Betaproteobacteria bacterium, assembly GCA_020049415.1. GTDB lineage: Bacteria > Pseudomonadota > Gammaproteobacteria > Burkholderiales > Thiobacillaceae > PFJX01. Next base: position 5,312 of record JAIFKV010000116.1, on the reverse strand, counting down.
TTGGCGGATTATTTTGAAGACCGCTATGACGAGATATTCAGCTTTGTCACAACCGGAAGTTTTACACCGCAAGTTGAAGCGGAATCCAGCGTTCAAACGCACAACACCTGGTTGATGGAAAAAATCGAAGAGATTGATCATGGCTTGTGTTTTGGCAATTCCATCGAAAACTCCCAGCCCAAAGTTTCTCATTCCGAAGTCGCCGATGGCGACTGGATGGAAACGGCCTGGATTCTTCGCTATGAGCTTTCCGATGCATTTGAAGAAGTGATGATGATGCTGCGGAACCGGGTGCAGAAACATCTGGAAGCAAGCAATGAATCCTTGATTACCGCGCCAGAAAAAGCGAGTCCCGGTGAAGCCTTGTTGGCTGACGAGGAAGAATCCGCAATTTAGTCCGGATATTTCATTAATTCGCGTGATGATCGCGCCGGCTATTGTGTGCACTGGGAATTTCGAGAAGGAGCGGCGTAGTTATCCATACGCCCGACGGAACGCAATTTTCCAGTGCGGACAAGTGGCCAGCCAGGGCGCGCGAGCATTTATGAAAAATCCGGGTTAGGATATCGACACATGACCAACGCCTCCAATGCCCTTGCAACAATCGACGCGCGACCTTTTTTTGACAAAGCCCTGCGTTATGGCGTTGACGAGAAAATCATTTCTCCTGAGCGGCTACAGCTAATCCAGGAAGAGTTTGCCAAGGGCATTGTCCAGATTGCCAAATTTTTCGCCACGGAACATCTGCGTCCGGAACTTGAACTTGCGCAACGCCGCATGGTGAATCTGATCAGCCTTTATCTGGAGAATATGTCCGGCGGATTTATGAAAATAGCCGCCGCTTCGCTGCGCGACAAATCATTGCTGTCGCACTCCAAAGCGGGCTCGGACATGCTCAGGCGACTGCATGCCATGCCTGATAACTGCATGATTATTGGCAACGCGCCAACGCCAGAAAGCCAACACGCCTATCTCGACGAAAAAACAGCGGCTCATTCAATTCCATTTTCAGAATATCTGGCCGAACTCACCCAGCGCCAGGAAATCCAGCGACGAATTGATTTCGCATTCTGGCTGGCCCGGAAAACGGGAGTTGCCCGTGATGCCGTCGACGAAGCCGACTGGCTGATCCGCAGCGCCATGCTGGTCATTTTTGTTAATAATGCAAAATTAAAAATTCCCACTCGAAACAGCTTTGTCGGCTTGATCAAATCTGCCCGTAAAGTAAAAGCCAAACTCGATTTAAATCGGCTGGAAGCAATCTTGAGCGATGCGCCAGCAGAATTTCAGATACTTGCGCAGCGTGAGATGAAACGCTTCATCGAAATGGATTTACCGCTGATTCGCGATCCAGAGATGACGGCGGACAAATTACTCAGCGGCAGGGCGGATATCCATTTCTTCATTAATGCCAATGTGGATGATGACGTTAGAGAATACGTCCGAAAAGTTGCCAAAGAATGGAGTCGCGTAACACGTGGCCATGCCGATGACCCGGCCGTGCTCGCCACCGTGTTTCTATTCATTGCAACAGGCATCCCCCCCAAGTCCACCATGCTCTGGCGTGAGGCAAAAGAGATCATTCGTATTTTTCGCGATACCGGTTTTGATTCGCAGGCGGTTATCGACTATATCGACCTGCATGCCCCCGAGGCAGACAAGGCAAGCCTGAAAAACACCTGGATGAGCGACATCAAAATTGAAGTGGAAGATCACCTCTCCGATCACGACCCCGATCGCCCGGATAGCCATATGGATCGCGCCCTTGAGTATTTACGCACATCCTGTTCGGTCACCTGGCTGGGACGGCGCAATAAACACTGAGAGAAATCTCGACAGATTCAAGGTTCAAGCCTGCTTCAGGATCTATCAACCTGCCGCTATATTGATCATCCGGACTAGACTTCCACGACTCCGAAACTTGCGATATCGCATCACCGAATCCTTTTCAACACCCCACTGAATAGCTCAATACTTATGGCCCAATATGTAATGTCGATGCTGCGTGTCAGCAAAATCGTCCCCCCGAAACGCCAGATCATCAAGGACATCTCCTTGTCCTTCTTCCCCGGCGCAAAAATCGGCCTGCTCGGCCTCAACGGCTCCGGAAAATCGACCGTGCTGCGCATCATGGCCGGCGTCGACAAGGAATACGACGGCGAAGTGCAGCACCAGCCCAATATCCGCATCGGCTACCTGCCGCAGGAACCACAACTGCATGCGGATAAAACCGTGCGCGAGGAAGTCGAGGCCAGCCTGGGCGAAGTGATGCAGGCGAAGCAGAAACTGGAAGATGTTTATGCCGCCTATGCCGAACCGGACGCCGATTTCGACAAACTGGCGGAAGAACAGAATCGTCTGGAAGCAATCATTTCCGCCGCCGGCAGCGATGCCGAGCAGCAGATGGAAATCGCCGCCGACGCGCTACGCCTGCCGGCCTGGGATGCGGTGATCGGCAAACTCTCCGGCGGCGAAAAACGACGTGTCGCTCTCTGCAAATTGCTGCTGGAAAAACCGGACATGCTGTTGCTGGACGAACCGACCAACCACCTCGACGCCGAATCGGTGGAGTGGCTGGAACAGTTTCTGGTGCGCTTCCCCGGTACCGTCGTCGCCGTCACCCACGACCGCTACTTCCTCGACAACGCCGCCGAATGGATTCTCGAACTCGACCGCGGTCACGGCATCCCGTGGAAGGGCAACTACACCAGTTGGCTGGAACAGAAGGAAGCCCGCCTGGAAACCGAATCGAAGCAGGAACTCGGCCGTATCAAGACCATGAAACAGGAACTGGAATGGGTGCGGCAAAACCCGAAAGCACGCCAGGCCAAGTCCAAGGCGCGTCTCAACCGCTTCGAGGAACTCAACTCGGTTGAATACCAGAAGCGCAACGAAACCCAGGAAATCTTCATCCCGGTCGGCGAGCGTCTAGGCGACAAGGTCATCGAATTCAACGGCGTGAGCAAGAGCTTCGGCGACCGTCTGTTGATGGACAACCTCAGCTTCCAGATTCCGCCCGGCGCCATCGTCGGCATCATTGGCCCCAACGGCGCAGGTAAATCGACGTTGTTCAAGATGATCATTGGCGCGGAAAAGCCGGACAGCGGCGAAGTCGTCATTGGCTCCACCGTCAATCTGGCCTATGTCGACCAGAGCCGAGATGCGCTGGTTGCCGACAAGACCGTGTTCGAAGAGATCGCCGAGGGCCGAGAAATCCTCACCGTTGGACGCTATGAGACCCCCAGCCGCGCCTACATCGGACGCTTCAACTTCAAGGGCGGCGACCAGCAGAAAATCGTCGGCAACCTGTCCGGCGGCGAACGCGGCCGACTGCACCTGGCGAAAACCCTGATCGCCGGCGGCAACGTGCTGCTGCTTGACGAACCCTCCAACGACCTCGACGTGGAAACCCTGCGCGCCCTTGAAGACGCGTTACTGGAATTCGCCGGCAGCGTCATGGTCATTTCCCACGACCGCTGGTTCCTCGACCGCATCGCCACCCACATCCTGGCGGCGGAAGGCGACTCGCAATGGACCTTCTTCCCCGGTAATTACCAGGAGTACGAGGCGGACAAGAAGAAACGCCTGGGCGAGGAAGGCGCAAAACCGAAGCGGATTCGGTACAAGCCAATCAGCCGATAGCCAATTCCGTATACGTTGACAATATGCCACTGTGATTGATCTCGACTTGATCAGCAGGGTTTCATTCGGCGGAAGGCGCTACGCTTTTCCGCCCTACGCGGGCCTACCGAGCGGGCAGATATGAATTCGATGGTCTGCCCCAGCTTCCCCGAATGATGGTCAACGGCGTTGAGCAGAAGTCGCAGGGCGGAAAAGCACAGCGCCTTCCGCCGTATGCCAGGTATCCGCACAATCTCCTGATCAGCCTGCCCGGTTTGATCTTGCCGTTGTAGGTGCCACGCTGGATTGATGTGCGTGAAATCAACGGTGTTTCATTCGTCGGAAAGCGCTGCGCTTTTCCGCCCTACGTGGGCTGATCGCGCCGGGTTTCAGCCTGCTGGCGCAGGGTCTCCCATAATCCAGCGTGATTGAGCAAAATGTCCTTCATGCCGCTTTGCACGCTGGCGGAATTCAGCGCCTGGGTACTCATGGCGGTGTGCGCGTCGAGTGCGCCCATGATTGCATTCAGCAGTTCGGTCTTCAGATCCGGGGAGTTGGCGAACTGCTCCTTGCTGTTGTTCGCCGCCTGCTGCCGCAGGGTTGCTGATTCCAGCAGCTTGCCCTTGATGACGTGGTTTACATAAACCAGTTGATCCTGGTCGGTGGTCTCGGCGCCGAACAGCTCGTTCAGTTTCTCGATCAGCTCACCCATGTAAACGCTGGTTTTCTCCTGCACGCTGCCGCTGCCGGCTTCAGTGATCGGCGGCAACAGCGGCTTTTCACCGGGGTTCAACGGCATTGCCTGTTTGCCGAGGTGCTTCAGGTGGTGATGCGTCAGCACCACTTTCGACAGGTCGATACCTTCACGTTCGCGACCGAACTCCAGCAGCGGCAGCAGGCGTTTGTAGAAGATGACGCGCTTCTCGATGGCGGTGTTGCCGTAGTCGAAAATTTGCGAAAGAAAGGTATACAGCCGGATGTAAGCACCCATGTCGCCCTTGAACAGGATCAGCGCGTTCAGCTCGTCCTGCGCGGCCTTGCTGGTGGTGGCGTCATTCTTCTCGGTTGCCGCTTTGAGCACGTCCCGCCCGGCCTTGTAACGCTTCATCAGGCGATCCCGCACCGGCTCCAGCGCGGCCACCAGTTCGCTTTGCTTCGCGTTGGGATTCAGTTCCACCGCCACCACGCGGTCCACCTCGAAGTCGTCGTAATGTCCGGCGGCGTCCAGCTTGGCGCGCAGGTCATAGACCAGGTGCGGGTCGGTGGTCGCCGCGAGTTCGGCCGTGGTGTGGTAGGTCTTGAACGCGGCCAGGACGTCCGCGCTGTCGTTGACGAAATCCAGCACGTAGGTCGTGTCCTTGCCCGGATGGGCGCGATTCAGGCGGGAAAGCGTCTGCACCGCCTGAATGCCGGCCAGCCGTTTGTCCACGTACATGCCACATAGCAGCGGCTGATCGAAGCCGGTCTGAAACTTGTTCGCCACCAGCAGGATTCGATATTCGTCTCCTTTGAACGCCTCGCGGATGTCGCGGCCTTTCAGGTTGGGGTTCAGCGAAAGGCTGTGTTCGGTGAAGCCGTCCGCGCCGGAGGTCGGGTCGTTCACCTCACCGGAGAAGGCGACCACCGTGCCAATCTTGTAGCCGCTGTCGGCAATATATTTCTCGATGGCCAGTTTCCAGCGCACCGCTTCC
>JAIFKV010000074.1 GCA_020049415.1 Betaproteobacteria bacterium | reverse complement strand
GCGCCGCAGGTGGGGGAAATCACTGAGTTGCAATTGCCCGGGGGCGGCCTGATGCAGGATGCGCTGACTCAGCTCATCATCGTCCATCAGTGCTTCGAACAAAACGCCACGCAAGTCGCGCAGGATGTCGATTTTCTTGTGCAGCCCTTCTTGATCATGATCAACGGTAATCAGACCCGAGGTAATCAGTGCCGAATTCTTGTGCAGCGCCTGCTTAACTTGCTCCTCCGGATAGCCGCTGACCTGAGCCATGGCGTCATGCAGATCATTGTCATCGAGCTCGACCGGCACCATCATCAAGGCATGACGCAGGCGCTGGAAATTGCGCAGTATGGCAACGAAACAAAGCATGGCTTTCTCGGTATCGTTCAGGTGCAACATCTGTCCGACGCGTTCGATATTGCGGAACAGCGGCAACTGGCTGTCGATCCCCTGAAGGAACAACACCTCGCGGCGTTTCTTCAATAAATGGACGATGGCTTTTTGTTGCTGGCTAATTGACGGGGCTTTGGCTTTTTTGCGCCGCTGTTTGGTGGCGATCGGTTCTTCTTCGTCGTCTTCAATGCGCAGAAAGGCGGGCAGATCTCCGTCGTTGGCCTGCACGCCGACAAAGAGTTCATTAAGTTCCGGCACGCCGCAGACCTCGATAAAATCGTCGTCGCTGAAAATCTGCTGCAGATTTTCGGTTTGCTGCGGCAGGCGCAGGGCAAAGGCGATATCGATCAACCAGATGCCCAGCAAGGGGGCGTAACCTTCAGCATGGCTCTGGTCACGTATTTTGCTGATCTGGGCTTCCGGGGCGATGCGGAGAAAGTTCGGGGTTTTCATGATGTCTGCTCCTGAGCGGTTGGCCATGAACAAGACTATATTCGCCATGTGCGACATTTTATGTCGTACAACCGACTTCAACAGCATCATTGCCTTCTTTGGAAAACTGGCGCTCATCCACCAGCAGATGTGCAGTCAACCCTGTGACATATCCGTTAGGGCGATCGACTTTTCAACCGACGCTCAGAAATAATTGGGCCGAATCAACGCGGCAATAATGTAAAAATTTCAACAACCGCGGTTCCGACAGGCACTGAAAAACACGGGGCCCATTAGTTACCCAACAGGCCCCGTCAACCTCAAAAAGGCGAATCTACCAATCTACCAATTGTGGTTCAGCGATCGCTGCGGTAGGTATTGCCGACCAAAGTCCTCACATCCGCCTGCGGGGCGTGGCACAGCGTACAAACATAGCGCTTGTTGGAAACCGTCAAATCGCCGACGTCGGACTTCAGATAATGGCTTTCCGACATCGGTGTCGGTTTGCCCTTCACCTTCTTGCCGATTTTTTCCGGTTCTTCATGGCATTCCAGGCACTTGTTGGACTTGGCTTTTACCGGCAGATACTTGTCCTGATGATGCGGTACCTGTGGCGGCGCATGATCGGGCAGGTACTGTCCAGCGTGATTCTGTTGATGAACACGCCCTCATCAAAAAACGACACGTAGACCGTTCCCTTCGGCATCGCATTGCGACCACCGGTCTCGACACGCAACTGAATCTTGCCGCGGCGCGACTCAATCCAGGCCAGGCCATTACGTTTGAGACCGCGCCTCTCGGCATCTGCCGGATGCATCCACATGACTGCGGCCGGTACCGCCCGGTGCAGTTCGGGCACGCGCCGGGTCATGGTGCCGGAGTGCTAATGCTCCAGCACGCGGCCGGTGCATAACCAGAGGTCATAGTTGGCATCGGGTTGCTCGACCGGCGCGGCATAGGGGCGGAAGAAAATCTTCGCCTTACCGGCTAGGCCGACTGGTTTCGGGTCGGTAATGCCATCCAGATTGCCACTGGGAATGGCTTTGAACAGCTTGCCGTAGAACTCGAAGCCAGCACCTTTCTTGACGTAAGGGTCGTACTCCTCGTTGAAGCGCCAAGCGGTTTCCTTGCCATTCACCACCGGCCATTTCAGGCCGCGCACCTCGTCGCTCAGATAAACATCGTAATCCGCCAGATCCTTACCCTTGCCACGCCCGAACTGGGGTATTCCTGGAACATCGCCTTCTCCGGGAACCAGCCGTCGCCCAGCAATTCGGCGACATGATTGGCATGGCCCTTGGCAATCGGGTCAGGCCAGGCTGATCAGGACGAATCACTCAAGCCAAAGCCACGGTGGCTTTCCTGTACCAGCAAGATCAACTGGACCAACAAGCCATCCCGCAAGATATGCAGCTCGCCTAAGCGTGCCAGCGCCTCCGCACTCCGGCCTGGGCATCGGAGCTGGGAAATCGCGCCGCAAACGGACGCTCCTACCGGATATTTCACAGCGGGGGGTCGAGATGCGCGCTCCCCGTGCAGTACAAGATGAATCCGTAGGATGGGCAAAGCGTAGCGTGCCCATCAATTCACCGCGCCGATGGGGCCGCTGTGCTTGGCCCATCCTTCAAATACGCCGCTACAGATTCACCGCCAAACAAAATCACAAACCGAGCCAGCCTTCAAAGGCGGACAAATGCTGCTGAGAGCCGACCAGAAGATGGGTGTAAGCGGTTTCCAGAGGCGTTCCCACGACATCCGCCAGCGCCTCGTTCAAATCGGCGATATCGACCTGCTCGATCTGCTGCCCCACCAACAACGCGGCTTCGGTTGATTCGCCGGCACTGGTCAGCAGCGTTGTGTATAGGGTCTGCAAGTCGACGTCGGCATACTCGCCAGCAGGCAACAAGGTGAGATCGTCTACATCGATTCCGCCTTGCTCGGCCTGAGCGATGAGCGTTTCCAGATGCCGATCTTCGGAAGTCGCGATGCGGTCAAAAATTTTCAGGCCGGTTTGCTGGTAGAGCACATCGTAAATATCGCCTGCCATCTTTTCTTCTTCGATCATGTGGCGCAATTCAGCAATGACATCTTCCGAGTAAGTTATTGATGTTGGCAAATCTGAGGTTGCACATTGTTCCGGCGCGACGGGCTGATGCGGGTGGTTAACGGGCTGCGATTTCTGAGCGTTTTTCATGATGTTTCCTTTCGTGAGTGAATAATCTGGTCAAGGTATTGCTCCGCCGGAAAACTCGTACTGCAGTCACAAGGAATCGGTCTGGCTAGATTTCCAGGCCTCTTCGTTTGCCGGTGTGAGCATTTTCAAACCATGATGTATCCCCGCAACATCGAGAAAGTATCATTCGATCTCGGCATGTTTCAGAACGTATCAGCAGATAACGTGAAGACTTGAGACGGAAGACTACGTGGCGCTTGATTGGCGGTGCCGCAGGATGCGGTGAGGCACGAACCGCATCAGCTTGGTGTGAAGCACCTCACCATGTTCTTGATTTACCGGTTTGGTTCCGGCTTCCCGGCTCCGGTTTAACAAAAATTACTGACGCTCACCCTTGTTGTTCAAACGCCGCCGATACGGATGCCCGACCTTGCCGCCCGCCATTTCCGGGCGCTTCGATTCAGGCCGTTTTACCTCGCCGGCGTCCTCTGATTTTCGCTGTTCGGCCGCGCTCTTTACCATGCCGCTCCAACGCAGCAGGGCTTCAACTTCTTCTTCCGACAATTCTTCCTTCATGCCGCGCTTGAGTCGCGAGGGCATGGCGATGGGGCCAAAACGAACGCGAATCAGGCGACTAACGGTCAAACCGAGGTGCTCCATCAAGCGGCGCACTTCTCGGTTTCGGCCTTCTTTGATGATCAGGTGATACCACTGATTAACCCCTTCGCCGCCGGCCGGCACAATCTGGTCAACTTTGGCGATGCCATCATCCAGTTCGACGCCGGTCAGCAAAGAATTCATCTGCGCGGCATCAAGCGCGCCAATCAGACGGACTGCGTATTCGCGTTCGACCTCATAGCGCGGGTGAGTCAGGTGATTGGCGAGTTCGCCATCGGTGGTGAAAATCAGCAAGCCTTCGGTATTGAAATCGAGCCGGCCTATGCTGATCCAGCGTCCGCTGCGCACCGAAGGCAAATTGTCGAACACCGATGGCCGTCCTTCCGGGTCATCGCGTGAAACAATTTCGCCTTCTTGCTTGTGATAAATCAGCACGCGTGGAATCTGCTTCCGCCAGCCCAGACGAACCACCTTGCCGTTGACCTTGACCAGATCGCCCTGTTTGACACGATCGGCCACTTTGGCGACCTGACCGTTCAAGGTAACGCGACCATCCGCGATCAGCTGTTCCATTTCTCGGCGGGAACCCATCCCGGCGGTCGCCAGCGCTTTATGTAATTTCTCGCTGGTGTCTTCGAGTTCTTCCGGGCGCGCCTTCAAGGGGCGCCCCATATAAGAATAGCGGGGCATGTTGTTCTCTCTATAGTTGGTCGCATATTTGGCAATCGCAGGTTGCTTGGCCGGGCCGGCATTATGGTGCCAGCGGCGGTAAAAATATCAGTTAGCCGACCCACTTGCGCGCATTTCTGAACATTCGCAGCCATGGGCCATCCTCGCGCCATTCATCGGGCTTCCAGGAATGTTGCACGGCGCGGAAAACCCGTTCCGGGTGCGGCATCATGATGGTGAAACGGCCGTCTGGCGTGGTCAGACCGGTGATGCCTTTCGGCGAGCCGTTCGGATTCAGCGGATAGGTTTCGGTCTTGCGGCCGCGATTGTCAACGTAACGCAGGCAAACCTCCGCCGCCTTGCGTTGAACCTTGCCGCCGCTGAACACCGCCCGCCCCTCGCCGTGCGAGACGACGATCGGCATACGGCTGCCAGCCATGCCATCGAACAAGATGGAGGGCGTTTCCGGCACTTCCACCATGACGAAGCGGGCTTCAAATTGCTCCGACAGATTGCGTTCAAAGCGCGGCCAGTTCTCCGCGCCGGGGATGATGGCGGACAAGCGGCTCATCATCTGGCAGCCGTTGCAGACGCCCAGCGCGAAGCTGTCGGCGCGCTGGAAGAAGGCCTGAAACTCCTCGCTGGCGCGGGCGTTGTGCAGAATGTTGGCGGCCCAACCGCCGCCGGCGCCAAGCACATCTCCGTAACTGAAGCCGCCACAGGCTGCGAGGCCTTTGAAATCCTTCAACTTGACGCGGCCGGCGAGGATATCGCTCATATGCACGTCGACCGGCACGAAGCCGGCGCGGGCGAAGGCCGCGGCCATTTCCACCTCGCCGTTGACGCCCTGTTCACGCAGGATGGCGAGCTTCGGTTGCGCGCGCTTTTTCTTCACGTATGGCGCGGCCACATCTTCGTTCAAATCGAATGTCAGCTTGGCATGCAAACCGGGATCTTTCTTCGCCACCAGTCCGGCAAACTCTTCCCGCGCGCATTCCGGGTTATCGCGCAACGCTTGCATGTAATGACTGGTTTCAGACCAGGCGACGAGCAGATCGGTGCGTTTTTCATCGAACACCGACACGCCCTCGCGCAGGATGCGGACGCGATCGGTGTTGTTGGTACTGCCAATAATGAAAAATTCGCCGCGCAAGCCGGCTTCAAAGCAGGTCTGCATCACCCTCCCGGTGTCGGCCCGACGCACCTGCATCACAGCGCCGAGTTCTTCGTTGAACAGGATGCCGAACAAGCGGCTGGTATAGGGTTCGCGCGGATCTGGCGCTTCATCGATATCAAGAATGATTTCTTCATGCAAACGGTGATAACGCAGTTCATCGACATCCAGATCGACACCGCAATGCCCGGCGAATGCCATTTCACAAATGGTCGCAAACAAGCCGCCATCGGAGCGGTCATGGTAGGCGAGCAAAGCGCCTTGCTGGTTCAAACGCTGGATCAAGCCAAAAAAGGCTTTCATCTGCGCGGGATCATCCAGATCCGGGCACTTATCGCCCAGCTCGCCATAGACCTGGCCCAGAATGCTGCCACCCAAGCGGTTATGACCGCGCCCCAGATCGAGCAGAATCAGGTCGGTTTCTTCATCGTCGTGACGCAATTGCGGCGTCAGCGTGCGGCAGGCATCCGGACAGGGCGCGAAAGCGGTGATGATCAACGACAACGGCGACACCACCGACTTGGCTTCCCCGGCGGCGTTCCAACTGGTGCGCATCGACATCGAATCCTTGCCCACCGGGATGCTGATGCCGAGCTGCGGGCACAGTTCCTTGCCCACCGCCTGCACGGTATCGAACAGCGCGGCGTCTTCACCAGGATGGCCGGCGGCAGCCATCCAGTTGGCGGAAAGGCGGATATCGCTGATTTCGTTGACGGCAGCCGCGGCCAGATTGGTCAGCGCTTCACCCACCGCCATGCGGCCGGACGCAGCCGGATTGATCAACGCGATCGGGCTGCGTTCGCCCAAAGCAAAGGCTTCGCCGAGCAAGGTGTCGTAACCCATGGTGGTCACCGCGACATCGGCCACCGGCATCTGCCACGGCCCGACAAACTGATCGCGCGCGGTATAGCCGCCAACGCTGCGGTCGCCGATGGTGATGAGAAAGCTTTTGTTGGCGACGGCCGGGTGGCGCAACACGCGGTAGGCCGCCTCGTTCAAGTCGAGACCTTCGGCGGAAAAAGGCTTCAGCGTTGGCGCGAGGTGTTCCACCTTGCGCGTCATCTTTGGCGGTTTGCCGAGCAAGACGTCCATTTCCATATCGACCGGCGCGTTCTTGAAATGCCGGTCGGTAACCGTCAACTGGCCATCTTTGGTCGCCTTGCCGACCACCGCAAACGGACAGCGCTCGCGTTCGCAGAGGGCGCGGAACAACTCCAGACTGGCCGGCGCGATGGCGAGCACGTAGCGCTCCTGCGCTTCGTTGCACCAGATTTCACGCGGCGACATGCCCGGCTCCAGGCTCAGCACGTCGCGTAGTTCGAATTTCGCGCCTAAGCCTGCTCCATGCGCCAGTTCCGGCATGGCATTCGATAAACCACCGGCGCCGACGTCATGCAGCGAGAGGATCGGATTGTCCTCGCCCATCGCCCAGCAGCGGTCGATGACTTCCTGCGCGCGACGCTGGATTTCCGGGTTGCCGCGCTGCACCGAGTCGAAATCCAGCGTTTCCATATTCGCGCCCGCGCCCATGCTCGACGCCGCGCCGCCGCCCAAACCAATCAGCAAACCGGGGCCGCCAAGCTGGATCAGCAGCGTGCCGGCCTTGAAGGTCTGTTTGTGGATATGGCGTTCCTGCACATTGCCGACACCGCCCGCCAGCATGATCGGCTTGTGATAGCCGCGCACCTGGCCATCCGGGGTGTGCATTTCAAAGCTGCGGAAATAGCCGGTCAGATTCGGCCGGCCGAATTCGTTGTTGAACGCCGCCGAGCCGATCGGCCCGTCGAGCATGATCCGCAGCGGCGACACGATGCGGCCGGGTTTGCCGTATTCCTGTTCCCAAGGTTGTTCGAAGCCCGGAATACGCAAGTTGGATACGGTGAAACCAGCCAGGCCCGCTTTCGGCTTGGAACCCTGGCCCACCGCGCCCTCATCGCGAATCTCGCCGCCGGAACCGGTTGCTGCGCCGGCGAACGGGGCAATTGCGGTGGGATGGTTATGCGTTTCCACCTTCATCAATATGTGGGTGGGTTCGACGTGGAAGCGATAAACGTGGTCCTGATCCGGATAGAAGCGGCCGATGCTGGCGCCTTCGATCACCGAGGCATTATCGGAATAGGCCGACAAAGTGCCCTCCGGGCGCATGGTGTGAGTATGGCGAATCATCGAGAACAACGATTCCGGCTGCGGCTGCCCGTCGATCACCCAATCGGCATTGAAGATCTTGTGCCGGCAATGCTCGGAATTCGCCTGCGCGAACATCATCAGTTCGACATCGGTCGGGTTGCGTTTCACCCGCTTGAAGTTTTCCGCCAGGTAATCGATTTCATCCGGCGACAGCGCCAGGCCCCAATCCGCGTTGGCCTTTTCCAGCGCTTGCTTGCCGCCCGCAAGCAAATCGACCGTGGCCAACGGCGGCGGCTCGACATGGTGGAACAACTGCACCGCCATGCGCTCGTCGAGCAATACGCTTTCGGTCATGCGGTCATGCAGATAAGGCAGGGCCGCTTGCACAATTTCAGCCGAAACGGGCTTTCCCTTCGGCCCGACAAGTTGCCAGGAAATGCCATGCTCGATGCGCTTGATGGCTTGCAGACCGCAATTGGAAACGATATCGGTGGCTTTGGAGGACCACGGCGAAACCGTGCCCAGACGAGGTATCACCAGAATCGCGGCGGCCTCCGGCCGGTGCTCATCGGCATGCAGCAACTCAAGCAAGAAGGCGAGGTCGTCTTCGCTCAACTCGCTTTCCAGTTCGACGAAGTAACGCTGTTGCGGCGAAACCTCGACGACCCCCAATGGGGCCAGATCGTGCTGGAGTTTCTTGATACGAAATTCGGACAGAGCTGCAGCGGCAAGACCGCTGCCCTTCAGGAACAAGACTTTCGATTCAGGCAACGACGGAGTATGCAACGAGGCACGCAAAGGCATGGCGCTTCCCTGAGGGAGTTGGGAAAGCGCGAGATTTTATCTGAAGGGCGCGCGTTGAAACCGCGCATCGGTTCAACTGAAAGGGGAATCGAGCGGTGTTTTCAAAGCGGCGTGCAATGAAGCGCTGACCCGCCCGGCTTTGAACGGCTTGATGATGTACCCCACCGCGCCAAAACCAACTGCTTCACGCACCGTGCTCATGCTGGAATCACCGGTAATCATGACTACGCGGATAGCCGGGTAACGCGAGCGCACATTCTTCAGAACTTCGATACCCGACATCCCCGGCATGTTCACATCCAGACAAACCAGATCCGGCCGGGTCCGCTCCAGAAACGCCAGCGCGCTCTGACCATCACGCGCCTCGCCGGCGACCTCGAAACCATCATCGCGCAACAACGCCTTGAGCACCTCGCGCATCAATGTATCGTCATCAACGACCAGAACGCGGGCAACTTTTTTGTTCGAACCTACCGCCACAATAAATCTCGAAAAAATCGGAATGCGGCGATTTTAAGTCGGAAGCGAAGAATGGCAGAACGCTACTTGGGCAAAATAATCTGTCTGTTGCGCCTGTTGCACGATCCCGCTCAGGCTTGAAAGCGTTGCTACCCGGTCTCACCAGTCGGGAGACCGGGTAGCATGATGACAACCTCAAACTTTATCTGAAAGACTGCTTTCGATTGTTTGATCCGCTTTCAATTTGTCGACGTAACCCAACCCACAAAAGTGAGCGATGACCTCGGCAGCTTCCGGATCGGCTTGCAAAACCTGTTTGTATTCGATTACCAATGCATCGCAATCCAGGCTCGGGCAAGCGGCATCCAGTTCACATGAAAGTAATTGAGCACCCGACAGCGTCTTTGAAGCGTCCATGACAGTCTCCTTTATATGGTCTGTTATGGATTTATAGGCTATTGCTTAGAAATGGAAAACAATCATGACCAAGAACCTGACAATCTGCCCGGACAGTCTGCCCGCGCGACTTCCCGCACGTCCGCAAAACAGCCATAAAGGTGATTTCGGCGCGGTCGGCGTGGTGGGCGGTGCGCCCGGGATGGTGGGCGCGGCGCTCCTGGCTGGGCGCGCCGCGCTGTATTGCGGCGCCGGACGGGTGTATATCGGCGCGCTCGATGATCGACTGATCGTCGACCCGGCCTGCCCGGAACTGATGCTTGCCCCGGCGGAATCGATGCCCGCGCTGCCGCCACCCGGCTGCATGATCATCGGCCCCGGACTGGGAGTTTCGAACCGCGCTCGCCGCTTGCTGGAAGCCGCTTTGCTACTGAAGCACGCCCTGCTGCTCGATGCCGATGCGCTCAACCTGCTCGCCCGGGATAGCGAATTGATGGCGATATTACGAGCGCGCACCGCACCCACCCTGCTCACGCCGCATCCCGGCGAAGCCGCCCGGTTATTGGGACAAGATACGCAGGCCATCCAGGCAGCGCGCAACAGCGCCATTAAAAGCCTGGTTGAATTGACCGGCGCTACCGTCATCCTCAAAGGCCAGGCCAGCCTGGTTCAGCATCCCGGCGACGCCATCTGGCGCAACACCACCGGCAATCCTGGCATGGCCGCACCAGGCATGGGCGATGTTCTCTCCGGCGTGATCGCCGCCCTGCTGGCGCAAGGACTGTCCGCCCAACACGCCGCCGTATTCGGCGTCTGGTTGCATGGTCAGGCGGGAGACGAAGCCGCCGCAGCGGCCAGCCAGCCTGGACATGGCCTGACTGGACTAACCGCAGCGGAGATCATTCCGTTTCTCCGCCGCGGCATTGCGCGCATGCAAACAGGCACCTAACCACACCTCGCACATTGGCCATTCACGACTCGGCACTCACTTCTTCGCCACGCCTAATTCGAGTTTGGCTTTCACTTCACGCCCACTCGCTTCCACCGCGTGCGGGTCGCTCAAACTGACCCGCTCGACCGGCGCACCGGCTGCCGCCAGACCTTGCCTGACGGCTTCGCCGCGACGTTGAGCGAGCGCCTGTAAGACACTGTCCGAGACGTTTTCTTTTTCCAGCATCCGTTGATAAAGCAGCGCGTGCAGATCGACATCCTTCAGTTGCGCCAGGTCTTCGGCATTCAGCGGTTCTTCCTTGTTGAACAGCCCCTTCAGACGCGACATCATTTTTCCGGCACCTGCCGCCACTTTTTTGTCCGGGTTGGCTTGCCGCCATTTGGCGCTCAGCGCCTTCCATTCGGCATCACCGACACGTTGCGCGTAAAGCGCTTCCAACGCCGCCTGGCTCTTCGGATTGGCGGTGGAAATCGGGCCGGCATCTTCGCCGGGGGCCAGCTTCACCCCCATTTTTTCGGCTACCGCGCGGCGCAACTGGTTTTCCTTCAACACCGGACGATCGATTTCGGCGGACCATACGCCGCCAACGCTCAACGCCAGGCCAGGCCGTTTGCCGAGTATCTGGCTGATCTGCTTGAATTTCTCTTTCTCCGGCGGCGTCAGCGCGTCTGAACCGGCTTCAAAAGCCACCTGCTCCAGTTTCTCGCCTCCGCCGCCAAACAACGCGCCCAGCGCCCGGAACGGCGCGGTGACAATCTTGGTCAGGATATTGCCGATGGCTTTCCAGACGATTTGGCCATAGCTGAATTGCGGGTCATCCAGACTGCCGGAAACCGGCAAGCCAAGATCGATACGACCATCACTGTCTTGCAGAATGGCAATTGCCAGATCCAGTGGCAGATTCTTCGCGGTGGGACTTTCCACCCGCTCGCCCAAAGTCAGCTTGTCCATCACGATCTGGTTTTCGCCCAACAACTGGCGTTCCTTGATCTTGTATTCCAGATCCAGCGAAAGCTTGCCGGAATCGATCTTGCGGCCGGCGAAGGTGGCCGAATACGGCGTCAGCCTGGCCATCTCGACGTTGCGAAAAACCGTCTTGATGTCCATGAACCCGGTTGGATTGAACAGATCGACCTGCCCCACCGCCCGCGCCAGGCCGAATTCATCCACCTGACCATCGATTTCCAGTTCGGCGACAGTTCCGGGTTGGGTGGAAATACCGTTGAATGCGCCCTTGAGATCGTGAATGCGGCTGCCGAAAGGCAGCGCCAGGGAGTAATCGGCAAAATCGAGGGCGCTGCTGCCGATCCGAATTCGATCAATCGTCAAGCGGAAGGCGTTCGGGTCAGGCGCGGGCGGCACGGTTTTTTCGGCCGGCGCTGACTCGGCTGCAGGCGTCTCGACAGTGACGGTGGTGTCGGTATTGTCTTTAGGTGCCGTTTTCAAAATCCGCGTCAGATTGACGCTCTTGTCTTTGAAGATCACCAGCTTGGCGTCGAGATTATCAAACCGCAGTTCTTCGATATTCAGCGCCGATTGAGTGGCGCTGACGCTGTCGCTACCCAACCGCTTCCAGGCAAGAAAATGCGCACCGTTTTCGGCTTCGTTGAGGCGCAGATCGGCCACCTCGAAACCACCGGTGAAGTCGACTTTTGCCGCCGCATTCCGCTCGCCTGACGCCGCTTCAAACTTGACCCGACCTTGCGTTGAAACCTCTCCGGATGCCAACACCAGATTGGCGGCCTGCGCCAGATAAGGTTGCGCCGGCAGTAAAGCGAGCTTGCTCAGTTTCAGCTTTACATCAGCGGAAGCGGTGGCGGGAACGACTTTGCCGTCGGCCTGAAAACGGCCGCCCTGCTTGACGCGAAAATCCAGGTGAATCGGCAAAGCGGCTTTCAGGTTTTCACTGACCCCCGTAACCGACGCCATGATTTCTTCCAACGTCAAAACGGCGGCGGGTTGCACGCTTTCATCGCGCACGCCGAACTGGAAACCGGCCAGATCGACGCGGCCAATCTGATAACGCCAGCCCGGTTCGGATGCGGCCGATTTTTCAACGGTCTTGCTCGCCTCAGCTGGCGCAACTTTAGCGGGAACGGCAATGAAGGCATCTTGCAGCGCAAGGCGCCCTTGCACATCGCGCACCGCGTCGAGCTTGCCATTGCTCAAGCTGAGCCTGCCAACTTCAGCCTGGCGCGCGGCCAAGTCGATTTTGCCGTCGGTCAAAGCAATACCGCCCAACACCATCAGCGGTGTAGTTGACTGCCCGGAAAGCAGCCGGATACCCGAAATATCGACGCCCAAACCGTTCACCAGGGCTTGTGTCCGCTCGCCAGCGGCCTCGGCCTGCGCGGCGAAACCGATCTGCACATTGCCGACATCCACGCTCAGCGGCGTGACGAAGCCGGCATCGCTGAATTGAACACCAATACCATTCAGCGCAAAGCGGCTTAAATTGACGCGCCAGGGCAAGTCGGGCTTGGCCGGGGATTTATCCTGCGCGGGTTGGACGAGTGAAGCCGCATCCGGCTTTTTTGCCACCTTCTCGGCAGGCGGAAACCAGTCCTGAATATCCAACCGCCCGTTCTCATCCCGCTTCAATTCGACACGGCCGCCATTGAAGGCAAACTCGGCAATGTCGAACTGCCGCTTTTCCAGATCGAAATGACCGCCGCTCAGCACCACGCTGTCCAGCTTGATCGCGGGCTGACTGGCTTGCAGCCCTTTGAACGCCAGGCCATCCAGACGGAAACCCAACTTGTTCAGCGCCAGAGAAAGTTTTTTGTCGGCATAGCCGGCTTGATAATTCAGCGTCAGCGCGGCGAGGCCGGCGGGCGCAGCCATCGCCAATTTGCCGTGCAAATAAGGCCACAACCGCGCCAAGGCAAGTTGATCTATCGCCAAATCTCCGCTCGCCTTGACTGGGTTCAAGCTGAAATCGCCCTTCCAGCGGATACGCGCTCCGAGTTGGGTGGCGGCAAGCGCGTAGGCGCCCTTGTCATCCGGCAGGGTGGAAAGGTCGCTCAAGTTCAAGTCGAGTGGATTGAGCGCGGTTTCAAATCCCACTTTACGATCGAACACCGCCAGGCGACCCTGCTCCAGCACAACGCGACTGACCAGCAAGCGCGGCAGCGGCTTTTCTTCCTCTTCCTCTTCGCTTTTGAATGCCTCGATCAGCGCCGACCAGTTGAGGCTGCCATCGGCGCGCAACTCAAGTTGCGCATCCGGCGCGGTGAGCCGAATTTCGTCGAACGAATAGGCCCATTTGAACAGGCTGGTGGCGTCGAAATCGACGAACAAGGCGTCAAACGTCAGCAAGGGCTTGCCATCGGGTTCGTTCAACTTGAGTCCCTGAAGCGACACCGAAAGCGCAATCGGATCGAAACGCGCGGCGTCGATTTGCAGACGGTGTTGACTCTTGTCGGCGATAAATTTGGGCGCGGCCCATTTCACCAACGGCTCGAAGCCGAGCCAGGCAAAGAGAAAATAAACCGCCAGCAGACTGGTAACGATGATGACCGGGGTTTTCAGGAAGACGGTGCGCAGCAGCGCCAGGACGCGGGTCATGTTGTTTCCTTTTTCATCTTCCTTTTCCTTTTTTCTTTTCCATCGACCTTTCCCAGCCTGAATTTATTTCAACGCACCAAAGAACAAGTAAGCCGCCAACACCGCCGCGATGAAACCGCCCAGATCGGCGATCAAACCGCCAGCGACGGCATGCCGCACGCGCTTGATGCCGACCGAGCCGAAATACACGGCCAGCACATAAAAAGTGGTCTCGCTGCTGCCCTGGATAATGCTGGAGAGGCGGCCGGCGAACGAATCTGCGCCAGATGTCTGCATGGTTTCGATCATCATCGCGCGCGCGCCAGAACCGGACAGCGGCTTCATCAGCATGGTTGGCAGCGTATCCACCCAGGCCGTGTCGAAGCCCATCGCCAGCACCATGCCACGCACCATCTCGACAAACGCCGGCAATGCGCCACTGGCGCGCAACATACCGATCGCCACCAGCATCGCCACCAGATAGGGAATGATGGTGACTGCGGTTTGAAAGCCTTCCTTGGCGCCCTCGATGAACGCCTCGTATGCGTTGATGCGCTTCACCAGCGCGCCGATCAAGAAGATTGCCAACAGCGCCAACAACAGGAAATTCGACAATACCGAAGATTCGACCGTCATCCGGGCCGCCGGCAGATTGGCAAAGTAGAACGCCAAACCGCCAACCAGCAAGGTAATGCCGCCCAACCAGGTGAGCACCACCCTGTCGAGGCGTATCCGCTGCACCGTCGCCACGAACAGAAAGCCGGCCAGCGTCGAGCAATAGGTCGCCATCAGAATCGGAATGAACACATCGGTCGGATCGGCCGCGCCCATTTGCGCCCGGTAGGTAAAGATGGTCACCGGCAGCAGCGTTACCGAAGACGCGTTAAGCACCAAAAACAAAATCTGCGCGTTGCTGGCGGTTTCCTTGTCCGGATTCAGATCCTGCAATTCGCGCATCGCTTTCAGCCCGATCGGCGTCGCCGCGTTATCCAGACCCAGCACATTCGCCGCCATATTCATGGTGATCGAACCCAACGCCGGGTGGCCGCGCGGCACATCCGGAAACAAGCGCGCAAACAACGGCGCCAGCCAGCGTCCCATCAAGGCCAGAAAGCCGGCCTGCTCGCCGATTTTCATCACCCCCAGCCATAAACACATGACCCCGGTAAGTCCCAGCGCGACCTCGAACGCGGTTTTTGAAGAATCGAACGCCGCCTTCATCACCAGCGAAAAGATGGCTTCGTCGCCACCGAGAAAACGCATCACCGCCGCGCCGAATGCGGTGAGAAAAAAACCTATCCAGAGGGCGTTAAGCATGCCGCGACATGGTCAACAAACCCATTACAAACTGCCCAACCAGAGCAGCCCAGCCACCGACAACCACAACAATGCCGAGCGCCAGACCATCGCGACGCCGGCATCGATGCTCTCCAGGCCGGGCATCTCGTCCATCCCCAGATCAGGACGCGGCAACTCGCTTGCGCCAGGATGCAGCACCCCGCCAAGGCGAACGCCCAGCGCACCAGCGCCGGCGGCAAGAATGACGCCCTCATTGCCGTCTCGTCCCGACTGGCCCCATGACGCCGCCTGACTACGCCAACACTCGGCGGCATCCTGAAAATTGCCGACGATGGCGAAACTGAATCCCAAAGCGCGCGCCGGCAACCAGTTCAGCCAATACACGACCTGCCGAGGGAAACTGGAAAACGCTTCCTCGCCATGCCATTGATCAAGACAAGCATGGCTGAGCGTGTACAACACCGCGCCGGCGATACCGCCCAGCCAGTACCAGAACAAAATCCCGAACAAGGTGGTGAGGGCGGATTTGATTGTTTCCTCCAGCGTTTGCCGAATCAGATCATCGGCGCTATCTCCAACCAGCAATTCAGGATTCCACGCCAGCAGATGTTCCCGCGCGATGGCCATATGTTCGGCCGCCAATGCACGCGCGATGCTGGCCGCCTTGAATGATGCGCGGCGAAAACCAAACAGCAGATACAGCGCGATGACTTCCAATGCCCAACCGAGAATGTCGAACAAACTGCCCGCCAGAACTACCAACAGGCCCACCGCCAATGCCGGCGCCAAAGCGCCCACCGTCCAGGCCAGCACGCCATGCTGAACCCCGCCGGCATTGAAGTGATGCAGCAACCAACGCTGGCCGCGAGCAATTTCACGCGCCGGCAGAAGACGCGCCTCCGGCCGGAAATGCGCCCAGGCGAGTGCGGCAAGCGAGGCGAACAGACTCACAGAAACGGCCTCATCAGAGATTCATCTCCACGCTGAGTTGCCCCATCCGCAACGCCGAATCCGCAGCCTGGTAGATTTCAACCGTCGGCATCTGGATACCTTTGCCGCGCGCTTGCAAATATTCATCCAGCGCGGCGTAGGCACGTCCCGGCGCAAGCATGCTGCCAGCGCGCACACGCACCACCAGAACCCTGCGCGGCGGAATCGTGTCGACTTCCAACGGCAAGGAAATCTTGCTGTCGGGCGAGACCAGATAACCGGTACGCGCCATTCGTTCACCGACATCGACCAGATCCGGATTGGAATACAGCAAAGTAATCGGCTTGCCTGACTCGATGCCGGCCGCACGCAGCGCGGCGGCCGCTTTCACCGATACATCGGGCAATTTCGAATAATCGCCTTTGCTTTCAAGATACGCGTAGCGATAAGGACCGGCGACGGTCTCTTCGATTACCACCGGATTAAAACCGCCCCACCAGGTATAAACAGCCAGCAGCGGCAAAACGAAGGCAAACAGAAACGGTAAATACTTCTTCAGATTCACGATAAATGCAGCGCAATAAATGACGAGCCGAAGATACTACAGATGAAGGCGGGGCTGGTTTCCTATAATCCGCAGTCTCGGCAATTTCCAATTTCCATCGACACAAGGAACCCGCATGCGCGCCCTCCTCGCCCTGGTTTTGATTTTCTTCGGCAGCGCAAGCTTTGCCGCCCCGCAATATCCGCCCGTCGGCGTCAAGGTCTATGCGGAAAAACTGACGCCGTACAGCTACTACATCCCCGGCCTGGCCGGCGCAGCCAACACCCGTAACGAAGGCTTCATGTCGAACGCCGGCTTTGTCATCACGCCCGCCGGCGTCGTCGTCTTCGACACCCTCGGCTCACCCTCGCTGGCGCAGGAAATGGTCAACCGCATTCGTGAACTGACCGCGCTACCGATCAAACGCGTCATCGTCAGCCACTACCACGCCGATCACTACTATGGCATCCAGGTATTCAAAGACCTTGGCGCCGAAATCTGGGCGCATGAAGCCGGTAAAACCGTGGTCGGCTCGGATGCCGCGAACATGCGTTTCGAACAACGCAAACAGATTCTGGGCCAATGGGTCAACGACAAGACACAGCGTTTTCCAACTCCCGATGTCTGGCTATCCGGCGACACCGATTTTGAACTCGGTGGTCTGCATTTCAGATTGCGCCATGTTGGCCCCGCGCATTCCGAAGAAGACCTGGTGCTGTTTGTGGAAGAAGATGGCGTGCTGTTTACCGGCGACCTGATCTTCAAAGGACGCGTCCCGTTCGTCGGCGAGGCCGACTCCAGACGCTGGCTGAATGCACTGGAACGACTCATCGCGCTACAGCCGAAACTCCTCGTTCCCGGCCATGGCGGCGCGTCCGACACACCGATGGAAGACCTGACCCTGACGCGCGACTATCTGGTCTTCCTGCGCGCGGAAATGGGACGCGCGGTGGAGGAAATGATCCCGTTCGAAGAAGCTTATGCCAAAACCGACTGGTCAAACTATCAATCCATGCCCGCGTTCAGAGAGGCCAATCGACCCAACGCCTACAACACCTACATCTTGATGGAAAAAGAAAGCGTTTCGAAATGAGTGAAAAAATCGTTGTGGAACGGCAAATCAGCCTGGCGCGCCAAACCGAGTTGGGCGTGCAGGGCTGGCCAACCTGGAAAGACGGTGTCGGCAGCCGCCAACTCGACTACGACGCGGCAGAAAAAAGCTACCTGCTGGACGGCGCTGCCCGCTTGAAAATGGCGGACGGCGAAGCCATCGATGTCGAAAAAGGCGACCTGGTCATCATTCCGGCGGGCCAATGCCAGTGGGAAGTACACCGCCAAATTCGCCGACATTACCGCTCTGACGCGCTGTCGCCGGCGTGCTGCATCATTTGAGCAAGTGAGGTCGCAATCCAGAATCGCACGCCATTTGAATTCGATTTGGCTTCGAATCCAACCATCAGGCCGCATCACCCGCCGCGCGGCTTTGGCCCGAGGCGGGTTGTCGAGAAGCGCTTGTCAGATTCTGCTAACCCGTTGAAAGCATGACCGGAAACTATAGCCAGCAAAGTTGTTCAATTTACATTCCGCGCCTCCGCCCCTATTCTGACTGCCCTTTCCGGTCTTATTCCCCCTCTTTTGCGCCATGTCCATCAGCATAAAAAACTCTCAAGAAATTGAAAAAATGCGTGTCGCCGGCCGCTTGGCGTCTGAAGTGCTGGACTACATCACGCCGTTCGTGAAGCCCGGCATCACCACCGGTGAACTAGACAAGCTCTGCCACGATTACATGGTCGACGTCCAGGGCTGCATTCCCGCTCCGCTGCACTATGCACCACCGGGTCATGCGCCCTATCCCAAATCGATTTGCACTTCGGTCAACCACCAGGTCTGCCATGGCGTGCCGGGCGAAAAGAAACTCAAGGCTGGCGATGTGGTCAATCTCGACATTACCGTCATCAAGGAAGGCTGGCATGGCGACACCTCGCGCATGTTCTTTGTCGGCGAACCCAATATCCAGGCGCGTCGACTGACCGAAATCACCTATGAATGCATGTGGAAAGGCATCTCGGTGGTGCGTGCTGGCGCGCATCTGGGCGACATCGGCGCGACGATCCAGAAATACGCCGAGATGAATGGCTACACCGTGGTACGCGAATTTTGTGGCCATGGCATCGGCCGAAAATTTCATGAGGAACCGCAAGTGCTGCACTACGGCAAGGCGGGAACCGGTCCGGTGCTGCAAGCCGGCATGATGTTCACCATTGAGCCGATGATCAACGCCGGCCGCCGCGACATTCGCATGCTCGGCGATGGCTGGACGGTGGTGACCAAAGATCACGCCCTGTCGGCGCAATGGGAACACACCGTACTGGTAACCGAAACGGGTTATGAAGTAATGACTTTATCGGCCGGTTCTCCAGCGATTCCCGCCTTTATTGCCGCCAAGGCCGCTGTTGCGACGGCATGAACGCGGACTGCACACCCGGTTTGGCAAAGATCGCCGCTTGGCGAGATGAACTCGCGCGCGCGCGTACACAACTTTTCCAGGCCTATCTGGCCCGCCCCGCCGCCAGAAAACTGTTAAGCGGACTGACCCGCGCGACCGATATCACGCTGAAGGAAATCTGGGCCGCACACGCGCTGCCGAGGCGAGCGACTCTGGTTGCGGTGGGCGGTTACGGGCGCGGGGAGTTGTATCCGCAGTCCGACATCGACCTGCTGATTCTGTTTGACGATAGCTTGACGGCTGCGGAACAGTCCCGCTTCGAACCGCTCGTTGCCTTGTTTTGGGATGTCGGCCTGCCGATCGGCCATAGCGTGCGCAGCTTGTCCGAATGTCTGGCCGAATCAGCCCGCGACATCACCATCCAGACCAACCTGCTTGAATCTCGCTGGCTGGCGGGCGACAAGGATTTACTGGGACGCATGCAAAGCGCGCTGGCGGCGCAAATCGACCCGGTGGTTTTTTTTCAGGCCAAGCAGATCGAACAGAAAGTTCGACATGGTCGTCATACCGATGTGGCTTTGTTGCTGGAACCCAATTTGAAAGAAAGCCCGGGCGGATTGCGCGATGTACAAACCCTGATCTGGGTCGCGCAGACAGCGCATCTGGCTAAAAATCTGGTTGGACTCGCGCGCGCCGGCTTGCTGCGCCAGTGCGAAGCGCGCGCCGCCAATGCCGAACTCAACTTGTTGTCGAATTTGCGCATCCGCCTGCATTTATTGGCCAACCGGCGTGAAGATCGTTTGTTGTTCGAATTTCAGGAGCGCATCGCGCAGGGCATGGGCATTGCCCGCGACACCGACGACGCCCCCACCTCCCGCCGGGCCGCAGAACGCCTGATGCAACGCTATTACCGCGCCGCCCGACATATCCGGCTGATCAACGAACTGGTGATGGGCGAATTCCGCGCGCGCCTGATGCCGCCGGTCGACTCACGCGCCTTGTCGCAAGTGAACGACTACCCGCAAGCCCATCATTTTCGCCTCACCGGCAATCTGCTCGACGCTGAGGAAAACTTGCTGGAACGGCATCCCGAACTGCTGCTGGAAACCTTTCTGGTTCTCGCGCGTGAACCCGACATT
Organism: Betaproteobacteria bacterium; assembly: GCA_020049415.1. Classification (GTDB taxonomy): domain Bacteria; phylum Pseudomonadota; class Gammaproteobacteria; order Burkholderiales; family Thiobacillaceae; genus PFJX01. Next base: position 7,890 of record JAIFKV010000074.1, on the reverse strand, counting down.
TTCGGCTGCACGCCCCGCTTGCTGCGCGCGCTGTGGCGAGCCGGCAAACATATCGACGCCGATTTTCGCCGCGACCCGGAAAACCATCGCCGCTTCATCGCCCTGCTGAGCCAAGCCAAAGGCGTCACGCTGACGATGCGGTTAATGCATCGGCTCGGCATACTCGGCCGCTACATTCCACTCTTCAACCGCATTACCGGGCAGATGCAGCATGACCAGTTTCATATCTACCCGGTCGATGAACATGTGCTGATGGTGCTGCGCAACTTGCGCCGCCTGGTCGCCCCCGAGTACGCCCACGAATTCCCGCTCGCGCACCGTTTGATCAACGAATTCGAGCGCCAGGAAGTCATCTTCCTCGCGGCCTTGTTTCACGATATCGCCAAAGGCCGCGGCGGCGACCATTCCAGCCTTGGCGCGGTCGATGCGCTCCGCTTCTGTCGCGGCCATGGCCTGGCCATGGAAGACAGCGAATTGGTGGCCTGGCTGGTGGCGCAACATCTCAACCTGTCGCAAACCGCGCAGAAACAGGATCTTTCCGATCCCGACGTCATTGCCGCCTTCGCCGCGCGTTGCGGTGATGTACGCCACCTTACCGCGTTGTATCTGCTCACCATGGCCGACATCCGCGGCACCAGCCCGAAAGTCTGGAATGCCTGGAAGGACAAACTCACCCGCGAGCTGTATCTCGCCGCTCGCCGGGTGCTCGAAGGCAATGCCCCGCATACCGACGGCATCGAGGAAAAAAAAGAACAGGCGCGCACCCAATTACGCCTGTACGGGTTTGCGCCGGACAGCGAAAGCAAGCTCTGGAATCGTCTCGACGATATCTATTTTCTGCGTCAGGACGCACGAGATATTGGCTGGCAGACTCGGCGTCTGTTGCCGGTTCTGAATCAACCCGGCCCGATCGTGCGCGCAAGACTGGCGCCGGTCGGCGAAGGCGTCGAAGTACTGGTTTTCGCGCCCGACGAAGATGCACTGTTCGCCCGCATCTGCGCATTTTTCGCGCGCCTCGGCTACAGCATTCTCGCCGCGCGCATCCACACCACACATGACGGCCGCGCCTTGGATACCTTCTACGCGGTCGATCCGGAACATCCGCAAGTCCCCTACCGCGACTTTCTCAATTACATCGAACACGAGCTGGCCGCCGAGTTGATGCCGAATTCGGCACAACAACAAAAGCCAAGCGCGCTCCCCAATGGACGCCTTTCGCGCCGACTGAAAGCCTTCCCGCTGGAGCCGGAAATCAGTCTCTCGCCGAGCGACAATCGACGCGAAGGCGCTTTGTCCGATTACGTCCTCTCGCTCACCGCCGGCGACCGCCCCGGCCTGCTGGCCAATGTCACGCAGGTGCTGCACCGGCATGGCGCCAGCGTCATCACCGCGCGCATCAACACTCTGGGCAGCCGCGCGGAAGACGTATTCGTGATTGAAGGCGAAGCGCTGGAAAGCGCCTCGGCAAGAGTGGAACTAGAGCAAGCTTTACTCGGCGTACTGCGCGTTTAAGGGTTGCCGCCTTGGGCCCAGGTTAAAACACCCGTTCGTTCAACATCGCCAGCAAATACTGGCCGTAAGCATTTTTCTTTAACGGATCGGCCAGCTTGGCAACCTGTTCGGCGTCGATATAACCCTGGCGATAAGCAATTTCTTCCGGACAGGCGATCTTCAGACCCTGCCTTTTCTCGATGGTCTGAATGAACAGCGAGGCATCCAGCAACGATTCATGCGTACCGGTGTCCAGCCAGGCCATACCGCGCCCCATGATGGAAACGCTCAACTCATCCCACGCCAGGTAATGTTTGTTGACGTCGGTGATTTCCAGTTCGCCACGTGGCGATGGCGCCAGATTCCTGGCCACATCGACCACCCGGTTGTCGTAAAAATACAGGCCGGTGACAGCGTAGTTGGACTTCGGTTGTTTCGGCTTTTCTTCCAGGCTGATAGCCTTGCCAGCGGCGTCGAATTCGACCACGCCGTAGCGTTCCGGGTCATGCACCCGGTAGGCGAACACCGTCGCGCCGTGGGTGCTGGCGCTGGCGGCGCGCAAGTCGTGCGCCATCTCATGACCGTAGAAAATGTTGTCGCCCAGCACCAGCGCGGAGGGCGCGTTGCCAACAAAATCGGCGCCGATGATGAAGGCCTGCGCCAGGCCATCCGGACTCGGCTGCACCGCATATTGCAGATTGATGCCCCACTGGCTGCCATCGCCCAGCAATTGTTCAAAACGCGGCGTGTCCTGCGGCGTCGAAATGATCAGAATATCGCGAATGCCGGCCAGCATCAGCGTTGTCATCGGGTGATAGATCATCGGCTTGTCGTAGATCGGCAGCAGTTGCTTGGAGACCGCCAATGTCGCCGGGTATAGCCGGGTGCCGGAACCACCGGCGAGGATGATGCCTTTGCGGTTCATTGCTCACTCCTTGTGGCGTAATTGGTATCCAGCCATTTGCGGTATTCGCCGCTTGCAACATTCTCCACCCAGCCCATGTTGTCGAGATACCACTGCACGGTCTTGCGGATACCGGTGTCGAAGGTTTCGGCGGGTTTCCAACCCAGTTCACGATGAATCTTGGTCGCATCGATGGCGTAGCGGCGGTCGTGGCCGGGACGATCCTTGACGTAGGTAATCAGGCGGGTGGCGGGGCCTTCAGCGCTAGGTTGGAATTCGTCGAGCAGGCCGCAGACGCGATGCACGATGTCGAGGTTGGGCATTTCGTTCCAGCCGCCGATGTTGTAGGTCTCGCCGACCCGGCCCCGTTGCAGCACTGCGCGGATCGCGGCGCAGTGATCTGAAACATACAGCCAGTCGCGCACGTTCATGCCGTCGCCGTAAATTGGCAGCGGTTTGCCGCGCGTGGCGTTGAGGATCATCAGCGGGATGAGTTTCTCCGGGAACTGATAAGGGCCGTAGTTGTTGGAGCAGTTGGTGGTCAACACCGGCAGGCCGTAAGTGTGGTGATAGGCGCGCACCAGATGGTCGCTTGAGGCCTTGCTGGCGGAATACGGGCTGTTCGGCGCGAACGGGGTTTCTTCGGTAAAAGCGGGGTCTGCCTTGCCGAGCGAGCCGTAAACCTCATCGGTGGAGACGTGCAAAAAGCGGAAGGCGTCCTTCTCGGCTTCCGGCAGAGCATTCCAATAGGCGCGGGTTTCATCGATCAGGTGGAAGGTGCCGACGATATTGGTCTGGATGAAATCTTCCGGGCCATGGATGGAACGATCGACATGCGATTCGGCGGCGAAATTGACGATCGCGCGCGGCTTGTATTCGGCCAGCAGCCTGGCGATCAAGGCGCGGTCGCCGATGTCGCCCTGGACGAAGATGTGGCGGCCGCCTTTGCCTGACTCACCTTGCAGGCTGGCCAGGTTCTCCAGATTCCCGGCATAGGTCAATTTGTCGAGGTTGATAACGGGTTCGCTGCTTTCCGCCAACCAGTCGATTACAAAATTTGCGCCGATGAAGCCGGCGCCGCCAGTGACCAGAATCATGTTGTTTTCCTTGGTTTAGTAGGGTGCGCCATGCGCACCGATCAATGTTAAATGGTGCGCGCGGCGCACCCTACCCCGTCTTTAACTGCCGTAGCCGTTCGGATTCATCGACTGCCAGCGCCAGGTGTCTTCACACATTTCAACCAGATCGTGCGTCGCCCGCCAGCCGAGTTCCTTTGCCGCCAAAGACGGGTCGGCATAGCACTGGGCGATGTCGCCGACGCGGCGCGGCCCGATTTTGTAAGGCACGGGTTTTTCGCTGGCAATTTCGAACGCGCGCGCCATGTCGATGACGCTGTAACCCTGGCCAGTGCCCAGGTTCCAGATGCGCACGCCGGGCGCTTCCGCCAGTTTCTCGACGGCTTTGATGTGCCCCAGCACCAGATCAACGACGTGAATGTAATCGCGCACGCCGGTGCCGTCCGGCGTCGGATAATCGTCGCCCCAAATGTTGAGATATGCGCGCCGGCCGACCGCAACTTGCGCGATATAGGGCATCAGGTTGTTCGGCGTGCCGCGCGGATCCTCGCCGATGCGACCACTCGGGTGCGCGCCGACCGGGTTGAAATAACGCAACAAGCCGATGTGCCAGGCCGGGTCGGAAATCGCCACATCTTGCAGGATTTTTTCGATGAACAGCTTGCTGGTGCCATAGGGGTTGGTGGTGCCGCCCACCGGAAAATCCTCGCGGATTGGCACGCTGGCCGGGTCACCGTAAACCGTGGCGGAGGAACTGAACACAATCGTCTTCACGCCCGCCGCCTGCATGGCTTCGAACAACGTGACACTACCGGCGATGTTGTTGTCGTAATACATCAGCGGCTTTTCCACCGACTCGCCGACCGCTTTCAGCCCGGCGAAATGGATCACCGCATCGATGTCGTGCGCTTGAAACAGGTTGTCCAGCGCGATGCGGTCACGGATATCGCCTTCGATAAACGGGAAGTCCTGGCCGGTCAGTTCACGCACGCGTTTCATCGATTCCGGGCTGCTGTTGCACAGGTTGTCGAACACGACGATGTCGTAGCCGGCGTTGAGAAATTCGACGCAGGCGTGCGAGCCGATGTAGCCCGCGCCGCCGGTAATCAGGATGGTTTTCATGGTTTCACTCCAACATCAATCAAATACGACGGTTATCTAAAACACTTTCAGCCCATGTCAGAACGTGCAAGACCATAACCTCTGCCTCGATGCGGCTGACCAGTGCGATGTCCTCATCGTCGTAGCGAAACAGTACCGCATACGAATTCAGCACTGCGACTTCATCGGGCGGACAAGGTGTTTCTATCCCGTTTTCCAGTAGTGCAGCTGCCAACGTCAGCAGATTGTGCGTGCGACCGAACGGCACCCTATTCGCCGTCATCACGGCTTTGAACGCTTTCTCGATAGCCTGTTGCGCATGAAACAGCACCGATGCATCGCGCAAATGTGCTGCAGGTATCAGATAAACAAAGGTATCTCGGTCTGCCTGGGCTAGATACAACAGTTTCAGGGCCTCTTCACGCTCGGGCGTCATACACCACCTTGCCTTCATTCAATGCGTGATGAAGCAGCGTGCCAGGCACTTGACCACGTCGCGCCACCTCCTGTTCCGAGTACACCAGCACATCCACTCCGAGACCGAGATACCCGATGGAACGGGTCAGTCTGAGCATTTCCTGGCCACGATCCGCTACTTCATTTTCTACAATCAGCAAATCGATATCGGATTGTGCATCTGCATCGCCACGTGCATGCGAACCGAACAGAATGATCTGACGCGGTTGTGCGACCAACAAGACGCGATCAACCGCAGTTTGCAAAATTTGGGCGAATAACATCGCAACGCTCCTTGAATCGGGTTATGCGAGTTCAGTCAAATACAACGGTCTTGTTGCCATACACCAGTATCCGGTTGTCGATGTGCCAGCGCACCGCGCGCGACAACACCACTTTCTCCAGATCGGCACCCTTCTGCACCAGATTATCCAGTTCGTCGCGATGCGAAATGCGGGTCACATCCTGTTCGATGATCGGGCCATCATCAAGCACTTCCGTGACGTAATGACTGGTGGCGCCGATCAGTTTCACACCGCGTTCAAACGCCCGCTGATACGGCTTGGCGCCATGGAAAGCGGGAAGGAAGGAATGGTGGATGTTGATGATGCGATTCGGATAATGACTCATGAACTCCGGCGACAGCACCTGCATATAACGCGCCAGCACGACAAAATCGACATGATGCGCTTCCAACATAGCGCGTTGCTGCGCCTCAGCCTCGGGTTTGTTTTCCTTGTTCACCTGAATGTGCTGAAACGGTATTTTGTAAGCCTCGGCCAGCCAGTGGGTATCCGGATGATTGCTGATGATCAACGGAATGTCGCAATACAGTTCACCGGCATGGTGGCGATAAAGCAGGTCGGCCAAACAATGGTCGTATTTGGAAACAAAAATCGCCATGCGCGGCTTGACGCTGGATAGCGACAGACGCCACTTCAGGGCATGAACATCGGCAATCGGGGCGAAGGCCTCGTCAAACTTGTGCAAGCCCAGTTCAAAACCTTCCAGCGCCCATTCCACCCGCATCAAAAACAGGCCTGCGGTGCTGTCCTGATGCTGATCGGCATGCAGGATGTTGGCGTTGTGTTGCAACAGAAAATTGGCAATGGCGGCGACCAGACCTTTTTTGTCCGGGCAGGCGATAAGGAGAACGGCGGAGTTGCGCATGGCGATGAATACAGTGCGAAAAATGGCCGCAATGATACCGCGCCTGACCCGTTAACTCGTTTGGGCATCGTCAGCAGTTGGAATCCCCGCCAGTTAGGGGCTTTCGATGAACAAGATGGGCAATTATGGGTGTGCTGGCGAGTACGTGATGCGATGCAAGGCGACGGACGCGCGGATTGCCATTCCCTGCGAGGGACCGGTAACGTAGCAGCGCGCCCGTCGGCGCAGCCTGAATGTTCAAGTTATTCATGGACAGTCCCTTAGCTTCACCAGCTTTGATCGCCCCTGTCCAGAAGCACCGAGATGGCACTCCCGCGCGTGGCATCTGTGGATAAGTCAGCCCCCTACAAGCCAACCAGCCCGCCTGCTGAAGCGATCCGAAACCGCCGCCTGTAGATAAACCTGTGGACATTTTGTGCATAATAAAAAATATTGACTGAGGCCACTCAAACACTAGAATTAGCGTCCGCCACATACAAAAACACTAGATTTAGTGTTTTCTAATAAACAAAATCACCACCACCGCATGCCACGAAAGTCTTCGCCAACAGACTAGGGCAGCAGACATGAAGGAGACGCACCCATGCAGCTTTCCACCGACTTCCAGACATCTGGCAACAGCATTCTGATCACTGATATACAAGCCCAGGAATCACCGGCGACGACCAGCTACCCCGATCATAAAATCATCCGCCGCAATGGTGCGGTGGTCGCCTTCGAACCCAACAAGATCGCCATCGCCCTGACCAAAGCGTTCATCGCCGTCAATGGTGGCCAGGCCGCCGCCAGCGCCCGCATCCGCGAAGTGGTGGAAAACCTCACCAACAATGTCGTCAACGCATTGATTCGTCGCCAGCCCAACGGCGGCACTTTCCACATTGAAGACATCCAGGATCAGGCCGAACTGGCATTGATGCGCTCCGGCGAACATGAAGTCGCCCGCGCCTATGTGCTGTATCGCGAAAAGCGCAACGAAGAACGCGCCAAGCAAAAACATCAACAGGTTGAGGAACATACGCTGTTCTGCCTGGAAAACGGCGAACGTCGTCCGCTCGATCTGCGGCATCTGACTGAAGTAGTCGGCGCTGCCTGCGAAGGGCTTGAAGAGACCCACCCGCAAATCATTCTGCAAGCCACGCTGCGCGACATCTACGACGGCGTACCGATGGACGAAGTGCGGCGTTCGCTGATCCTGTCGGCGCGTTCGCTGATCGAGAAAGACCCGGAATACAACTACGTCACCTCGCGCCTGCTGATGCACTCCATCCGCCGCGAAGTGCTGGGCGAGGAAGTCGGCCAGCATGAGATGAACGCCCGCTATGCCGATTACTTCCAGCACTACATCAACCAGGGCATCGAAGCCGAACTGCTCGACGAGCGCCTGCGCCAGTTCGACCTGCCGCGCCTGGCCGCCGTGCTCGACGCCGACCGCGACCTGCAGTTCCAGTACCTCGGCCTGCAAACCCTGTACGACCGCTACTTCCTGCACATTGACGAGCGCCGCATCGAACTGCCGCAAGCCTTCTTCATGCGCGTGGCAATGGGCCTGAGCCTCAACGAAATCGACCGCGAAGCGCGCGCGCTGGAGTTCTATCAGGTGCTGTCGACCTTCGACTACATGAGCAGCACGCCGACGCTGTTCAACGCCGGCACCCGCCATTCGCAACTGTCTTCCTGCTACCTGACCACCAT
>JAIFKV010000004.1 GCA_020049415.1 Betaproteobacteria bacterium | reverse complement strand
CCGCACGAATGGAACCTCGATTTCCCGCATTTGATGCTGCGCGCCAAGGTCTACAAGTTCAAACATGGCGAGGGTTTGACAGTGCGTAAATTACGCGACCGCGTGCTGACCAGCACCGACATGGTCGGCAGCCTGGCCGGCATTCCGGTGGTGGCACAGGTGGTCAATGCGGTCAACAAGATGAAACCGGTGCGCCGTGCGATGGAATCGGTCGCCGAGATTCATGCCGATGCCTGGTTGCCGGAATTCCACAGCAAGCCGCTGCGCAGCCGCTTGACGCGCAAGACCTGGAAAGTCGAAGGCGAGCCGGCCGGCCGCACCCAAGGCAAGGTGGCGCTGTTCGCCACCTGCTACATGAACCGCAACGAACCTGGCATCGGCGAAGACTTCGCCGCCGTCTACGAACACAACAACATTCCGATCACGCTGGCGGAAAAAGAACGCTGCTGCGGCATGCCGAAGCTGGAACTGGGTGACCTGGAAGCGGTGATCGCCGCCAAGGAAACCAACATTCCGCAGCTGGCGAAACTGGTCGATGAAGGCTGGGATCTGACCGCGCTGATTCCATCCTGCGTGCTGATGTTCAAACAGGAATTGCCGCTGATGTTCCCGGATGACCCGGACGTGCAGAAGGTGAAAAACGCCTTTTTCGATCCGTTCGAATACCTGATGCTGCGGCACAAGGAAGGCAAGTTGAAGACCGATTTCAAGACCAGCCTGGGCAAGGTTGCGTATCACGCCGCCTGCCACCAGCGGGTGCAGAACATCGGCCAGAAGACGCGCGAAGCGCTGGCACTGGTACCGGATACGGTGATCGAGGTGATTGAACGTTGTTCCGGTCACGACGGCACCTATGCAGTGAAGAAAGAATCGCACCCGTACGCGATGAAGATCGTCAAACCGGTGGTCGGCCGCGTTCAGCAAGCCAAGGCGGACCACTACGGCAGCGATTGCGCGATGGCCGGACATCACATCGAGAACGCCATGAAGGATGGCCGCACGCCGGAGCATCCGATGACCTTGCTGCGCAAGGCTTACGGCATCTGAAGGAAGCAAACATGCCCCAATTGACCCGCAATGACCTGTTCAGCCTTGAGCAATACGCCGAAGTCCGCGCCGATTTCCGCCGCCAGGTGATCAATCACAAGAAGAACCGCCGACTCGCGCTGGACGCACATCACACCCTCTATTTCGAGGATGCGTTGACGGTGAAATATCAGGTGCAGGAAATGCTGCGCATCGAGCGCATCTTCGAAGCCGCCGGCATCGCCGAGGAATTGGAAGCCTACAACCCGTTGATTCCGGATGGCGCCAACTGGAAAGCCACTTACATGGTGGAATACGCCGACGAGTCCGAACGAAAAACCGCGCTGGCCGGCTTGATCGGCGTCGAGGACCGGATCTGGCTGCAGGTTGGCAGCCATGCCAAGGTGTATGCCATCGCCGATGAAGATCTCGATCGCAGCTCAGACGAGAAAACCTCCTCGGTCCACTTCCTGCGCTTCGAACTGACGCCGGAAATGGTGGCCTCGGCCAAGGCGGGGGAAGAGCTGGCAGCCGGCATCGACCATGCTGCCTGCTCACTCCACTGCGTCGTGCCGGACAACGTGCGCGCCGCATTGGCAGGCGACCTGGCCTGATTGTTGTAGCCAAGTTCGATACCGGCTGGTGTTTGAAGGCCGCTTGGCGTGTTGGGCGTTGTTCTCTCCGCCCTTTTACTGACGTGGCGTTATCATGCCGCGCCTTGTGGAGAATCTCATGCGTTGCACACCCATTCTGTTTACCCTTTTGCTTTCAACTTCCGCTTTGGGCGGCTCAAACTATGATGCCGACTGGGGCAAGTTCGAATCCGACTTCGAGGAAAACGGCAAAACCTGGCAGGAAATCGAGTCGCAATTGCCGAGTGCACCGCTGCCCGCCAACTTGATCGAGGTGAAACTCGACTCCTCCACGCGCAACCAGCTATTCATCGACCAGGCCTCGCTCTCCATCGGTAATGATGGCGTCGTGCGATATAGCGCAATCCTGCGCAGCCCGACCGGGGCGCAGAATGTCAGCTTCGAGGGCCTGCGCTGCGAAACCGGGGAGCGCAAGCTGTATGCCTTCGGTCGCACCAGTGGCAAGGATGCGGGGCAGTGGTCGCGCAACCGTTACGCCAAATGGGAGCCGATCCAGGCCCGTCTGGCCGGTGGTTATCACCGCGAGCTTTTCTTCCACTACCTGTGTACGGTCAACACCAAACGCGACCTGCCAACGCTGCTGCAGATGCTCAAATCCGGCGGCTTTTACGGTGACCTATATGGACAGTGAACTCCTGAATGTTGGGGTAAACTGCCGCCCGCTTCAGGTGCTTCCGCAAGGAAGTGAAACGGGAAACAGGTGCGAGACAACTCAAACCCTGTGCTGCCCCCGCAACGGTAAGTGTTTAACGGTCGTTCACAAGCCACTGTCTTCGGATGGGAAGGCGAACCTCCCGGGTCGAGAAGCCCGAAACGCGAGCCCGGAGACCGGCCCGAAGCAAGGTGCGCGGGTCGCGGAGGGCGGCTACCTGTAAATTGATCGAGGTTGCAACAGCCTTTTTCGGCCCGCGTTTTGAGCTTTTCCCTGCGGGGTCGCCGGGAACGAAAAGGGAAGTATCACCATGCAACGCAACACCTTGGCCGCCTTGATTGCCGGCCTGTTCACTCTGCCTGTTCAGGCGCAAGAGCTGCCTTTGTTGGATGAAATTGTCGTTACCGCCACCCGCCTGCCGCAATCTTTGACGCGCATTGCCAGTGACGTGACCGTGCTTCGGCGCGAAGAGATCGAAGCCGCGGGTCAGACCAGCCTGGTCGAGTTGATTCGCGGCATTCCTGGTGTGGAGGTCAATCAGATCGGCGGCGCGGGCGCGGTTTCCAGCGTCTTTCTGCGCGGCGCAAATTCTCAGCACACCTTGGTGTTGGTGGATGGTGTGCGGATGACCTCGGCGACCCTCGGCAGCACGCGTCTGGAGCATCTGCCGCTGGAGTTGGTAGAAAGAATCGAAGTGGTGCGCGGACCGATGAGCCATCTTTACGGCTCGGATGCGATGGGCGGCGTGATTCAGATATTCACTCGACAAGGCGGTGGTGAAGCACGGGTCGCGGGCGTGGTTGGATTGGGCGGGTATGGCCGCAACAGCGTCGATGTGGCTTTGACCGGTTCGGGGTCGCGCTGGCGCTATGCGTTGGCGGCTGGGCGTAATGAGCAGGATGGCTTCTCCGCCAAAAAAGAGCCGAGCTATCAAGATAATGATGGCTATCGCAACAATCATCTTGCCTTGAAACTGGATTTTGCCGCGACGCCCGCTCATCGGCTTGGGCTGCACGGCATGCTCAGCGATGGTGAAACACAATACGACGATGGTGCGGCCGCCTTCGATAGTCTCAGCAAGGCGCGCATCGGCAACCTTGGCGTCAACCTGAAAAGCGATCTGGGCGAGCATTGGACGAGTGAACTGCGCGCTGATTTCGCCCACGAAAAGGTGCGCACCAGCGGATATTTCGACCCCTCCCCGTGGGGGCCGGGTTCGCCTTATTCCAGCCAGATTGCCATGGACCAATGGCAATACGCCTGGCAATTTGACGGCAACACCCGCTTGGGGGCAATTCAAGCGTTGGTCGAGCGACTGGAGTGGGATGTGGACGGCGATGCGGGATATTCGGTCACGCGACGTACACGTAATGCCCTGATGCTCGGATGGCGGCGCGATGTCGGCACGCATGGCTTTCAGGTCAATATGCGGCGCGACGATGACGCCCAGTTTGGCGCCCACGATACCGGCATGGCGAGCTATTCAATGGCGTTCTCGCCGCTTTGGCGGGGCTCGATTTCTTACGCCACCTCCTTCCGTGCGCCGTCTTTCGATGACCTTTACTGGCCGGGGTCGGGCAACTCCGCGCTCGACCCGGAACGCGCACGCAATCTTGAAGCGGGTATCCGTTTTCAGGACAAAGCGCGCCAGATCAGCGCCTTTGTCTACCGAAATGATGTGCAAGACCTGATTCAGTGGGCGCCGACTGGACCGAGTGGAAATTGGCAACCCGCCAATGTCGCCAGCGCCCATCTGCGCGGCTTGACGCTGTCCTGGCGGGAGACTCTCCGCCACTATGGCTTGCGCGCCAGTGTCGACCTGCAAAATCCGGAAGATGCCGCAACTGGCAATCTTCTGATTCTGCGCGCGCGCTCGCATGCCAACCTGGGCCTGGAGCACAGCACCGGCGCCTGGAAATGGGCGGCCGACTGGCAACTGGAAGGCGCGCGCTATAACGATGCGGCCAATACCGTCCGACTCGCTGGTCATGGCTTGTTGCACTTATCGGCAGCGCGAGAATTGACGCGTGATTGGCTGCTGCAGGCGCGCCTGGAAAATGCCCTGGACAAGGAATACGAGCGCTCTTCCGGCTACAACACCTCGGGACGGAATTTGTTTGTTGCCTTGCGTTATCAACCGCGCTGATGGCGTACTGTTTGCGGCTTGATTCGCAGCCTGTGACAGAAGATCACATGCCCGAAGAATCCAAGTGCTATCACCGATGAATCGCCGTCGCGCCCGCCTGATTCTCATCCTGCTCGTCATCGCCTCGACCTGCAGCGTGCTGTTTTCGCTGGCCGTCGGCAGCGTCGCGCTGACGCCGGTCGAGGTCTGGGCGGCGTTGTTCGGTCAGGCTGAAAATGAAGGCCACAACCTGGCGCGGGAGGTCGTGTGCAACCTCAGATTGCCACGCGCACTGTCGGCTTTCGCCTGTGGCGGCCTGCTGGCGCTGGCCGGTGCGTTGATGCAGGTTTTGTTGCGTAATCCCTTGGCAGATCCTTATGTGCTCGGTATTTCCGGTGGCGCGGCGGTGGGCGCTTTGGCGGCCATGCTGCTTGGGGTAGGCGCCAGTTTTGGCTTGGGCGCGGCGGCTTTTGCCGGCGCGCTGATCGCCATGGGGCTGGTGTTCGGTCTGGCGCGGGGCGACGGCAGTTGGACGCAGACACGACTGTTGCTCACCGGCGTCATCGTCGCCTCAGGTTGTGGCGCGGCGGTGGCGTTAATGCTATCGCTCGCGCCCGAGCAGCAGTTGCGCGGCATGTTGTTCTGGCTGATGGGCGATGCCGGCGAGGCTACCGCGCCGATGCCGGCAATGTTGATTTTGGCGGCGGGACTTGCCATCGCGCTGTTTTTTTCGCGTGAACTCAACCTGCTCACGCGTGGCCCGGTGCTTGCCGCCACGCTGGGGGCCAATGTGTCGCGCTTGCGCCTGATGTTGTATTTCCTCGCCTCGTTACTCACCGCCACTGCCGTCACCAGCGTCGGCAGTATCGGCTTCGTCGGTCTGGTGGTGCCGCATCTGGCGCGGCTGGCGCTGGGCAATGACCAGCGTTTGTTATTACCCGCCGCAACCTTGGCGGGGGGCGCGTTGCTGACCCTGGCCGATACCCTGGCACGGAGTGTCGTTGCGCCGCAGCAGCTGCCGGTGGGCGTGCTTACCGCCTTGATCGGCGTACCGGTTTTTCTGTTTTTGCTGGTGCGCGCACCGCGCCTGGAACACCCATGAGCGCCGCCCCGCCGCCATCGGCTCCGCTACTGACCTGCCGCGACCTCGCCGTCTCCATTGCCGGTCGGCCGATCTTGCACAACCTGAATCTCGTCCTGCATCCCGCTGAGCGTCTGGCCATTCTCGGCCGTAATGGCGTCGGCAAGACCACGTTGTTGCATACCTTGTCCGGTTTGCGCGCTGCCGATAGAGGTGAAATCGAACTCTCCGGCGACAGTTATGCCCGCCTGGGGCCTCGCTGCGCCGCACGCTTGCGCGGTTTGTTGCCGCAACATCAGGGCGACGCCTTCACCGCCAATGTGCTTGAAACAGTATTGATCGGGCGACACCCGCATCTCTCGCGCTGGGACTGGGAAAGCGAAGCCGATGAACGTATCGCGCGCGAGGCCCTCGCCGCAGTCGGGTTGGCCGAACTCGCCACCCGCTCGATTCACACCTTGTCCGGCGGCGAGCGCCAACGCGTTGCCCTGGCGACCTTGCTGGTACAGCAACCGCGGGTCTATTTGCTCGACGAACCCTTGGCGCATCTCGACCTCAATCACCAGGTCGCCATGCTGGAATTGATGACTCGTCGCATTCGCGCCGATGACGCCGGGCTGGTCATGGTGTTGCACGATGTCAACCTGGCCGCGCGTTACAGCGACCGGGTGTTGCTGCTGTACGGTGACGGCGAGTTCGAAATGGGCGACAGCGACAAAGTGCTCGATGCCAAACGCCTGTCACGCCTCTATGGCCATCCTTTGCGGGTGATCGAAGAGGGAGGGCGGCGTTGGTTTGTGCCCGAGATCGCGGCATGAGCGACTGTCCATAAATAATCAGTGCCCAGTCCTTAAGCTGCCGGCACCCAGCGAGAGAGCTGCGCAAAGGTGAACTCAACGTGCTGGTCGTTTATTGCGGGCGGATTCCAGATGTCGGCATAGTTGTTCCGCGCCGTCGAGTAGACGCGGAGTGGGGCGTTGCATCAGGTCAGCCGGAATATGAAATAGATTGCCACGTGCCACTGCCTGCATTTGTTGCCATTTTTTCCAGTCTTCCAGGCCGATTGGCGTGTCATACCCCATGCCGCTGGCAACGATGACTTCCGGATTAGCCGCCAGTACCGCCTCAATACTGACACTGGGGGCTTTCGCCCGCAGACCGGCAAAAATATTCTCACCCCCGCACAAGCGAATCACCTCGCTGATGATCTGGCTGTCTCCAACCGTCAGCAGCGGCTGATGCCAAGTCTGGTAAAAAACTTTCACTGGCGGACGCGCCGAATATTGTTTGTTCAGCGCGGCAAGACGCTGCCGAAAAGCCGCCCCGGCGCGGCTAGAAATCGCCTCGCTTCCAGCCAGTCGTCCAAGTTTTTCGATATTGGCGGGAATGTCTTCAAGACGATCTGGCCGAGTCTGGTAGACCGGCAAGCCCAATGTTTCCAATCGTTTCACTATCCCGGCCGCATTGCCGCTTTGCCACACAATGACCAGATCGGGCTTCAGCGCCAGGATGGACTCGAAATCGGGATGCGCATGGTCGCCGACTTTGGCAATCCGCTTGGCGGCCGCCGGAAAATCGCTGTATTCCACCACGCCGATGACCCGCTCGCCGGCGCCCGCCGCGAACAGGTTTTCGGTGGCATGGGGCGCCAGGCTGACGATCCGTGCGGCTGCTTTGGGCAGGCGCAGCGTCGCACCGGTGTCATCGCGCAACACAATCTCAGCCTGAGCACTGGACATGATCATCATCAGCACAAGCGCGATTCGCAATAAATGCATGATTGCTTAGTCTCAATTCAGGAGGCTGGATTCTATTTGATGAAGTCGCCGAAAAAGGAGCGCAGTGGATGTCGTAAAGCAGCATTCGAAGCGTCCGTCTCTGGTTGGCGGAAGAAGTATTGGGGGCGGAAACAGGCTTGGCGCAAGCCGTTCATGCATCGGGGGGTCATCAAGCATGTCTGTTTAATTGGCATGCAATCATTTCGCCTCACTCTGGGGCAGCGACAAAGCTGGGTTAACGACGTATCGAAGCTCTTACAATGTTTCATTCTCATCACGCTGCGTAGCCGCCATGTCCGACTTTTTCGTCGTTATTCCCGCCCGATTCGCTTCCACCCGCTTGCCTGGCAAACCCTTGGCCGATATCCGCGGCAAACCGATGGTGGTGCGGGTCGCGGAGCGCGCATCGGCCAGCGGCGCGGCTGGCGTCTGGGTAGCCACCGATCATGCTGGCGTCGCGGCGGCGGTTGTCGAACAGGGTTATTCAATTGTGATGACTTCGCCGGATTGCGCCTCCGGCACTGACCGCTTGGCTGAAGTCGCTGCCAGCCTGGGCTGGGCCGACGATGTGGTGGTGGTCAACGTACAGGGCGACGAACCGTTGATCGATCCGAGTCTGATCCGTGCTACCGCCCAGGCCTTGTTCGACCATCCCGCCGCCAGCATGGCCACGGTCAGCCACCGCATTCATGATCCGGCCGATGTATTCAATCCCAATGTGGTGAAAGTGGTTACCGACAAGGAGGGATATGCCTTGTACTTTTCGCGCGCATCGATTCCCTGGGCGCGCGATGAGTGGGCTGCTAATGCGGCGAGCCTCCGTGCAAACTTGCCGGCAGGCTTGAACCCACAGCGCCACATCGGCCTTTACGCTTACCGGGTCGGTTTTCTAAAAGCCTATCCCGGCCTGAGCCGGCCCGGCATCGAAATACATGAATCTCTGGAGCAGTTGCGCGCACTCTGGCACGGTCACCGGATCATGGTGATCGAATCTGATCAGCCGATCGCACCGGGCGTCGATACACCGGCGGATCTGGAAAAAGTGCGCGCGCTGTTTGCCTGAACGGGCTATCAAAGTTCGGCGGATCATTGCCGCGCGCGCCAGTGACGCCAAGCCAGAATGATCAACGTTGCACCGATCAGCGGCAGCACAAAACCGCCCATGGCCAGACTATAGTTTTCCAGTGCGGCGTGGCCGGTGGCGTGCATGATCAGATACAAGGTGTAGGCGACATAGAGGCTCAGGAACAGGATGCCTTCCCAGCGGGTGATCAAATTGCCGACAAAAAATACCGGAAGGCAAGCCGCCGCCACCGCCACCATGATCGGCAAATCGAAAGCCAGCATCGCCGGCGCGACCGGCAAGTCGGTTGGCGCGATGCTGGCGGAGACACCCAGCACGGCGAGGATATTGAAGATATTGCTGCCAACCACATTGCCGACCGCGATATCCCGCTCGCCTCGGATGGCCGCCATCACCGAAGTCGCAACCTCGGGCAGCGAGGTGCCGGCGGCGACAATGGTCAACCCGATGATCAACTCGCTGACGCCAAGCTGCTTGGCGAACGTCACCGCCGCTTCGACCAGCCAGTTGGAGCCCAGCACCAACAGCACCAGCCCGACCGCGATCAGCATCAGTTGCGCGGCCCAATGATCGTCCCAGCTTTGCTTTGTCACAGCGATGGCTTCGGCGTACTCCGCATCCACCTCCGCTTGCACCGCAGCCGTTTCGCGCCGGCTCTGCCGAATCAAAAGAACAATGTAACTGGCCAACAGAACGACCAACAACCCGCCCTCCCAGCGGCTGATGCCGCCGTCCGCAGTCATCGCCCAAAGCAACAGGGAAACGCCGATCATGATCGGGACTTCCTGGCGGACGAGTTGCTGATGCACGATCAGCGGCGTGATCAACGCCGAAAGCCCGAGAATGATCAGAACGTTGAAGATATTGCTGCCAATCACGTTGCCCAGCGCAATATCGACCTGCCCAGACCAGGTCGATTGCACCGACACCGCCAGTTCAGGCGCGCTGGTGCCAAACGAGACCACGGTCAAACCAACCACCAGCGACGAGATGCCGAAAGAAAGCGCCAATTTGGCAGCGCCACGTACCAATAACTCCGCGCCGAACACCAGCGCTACCAAGCCAAGAATAAAGAACAACATCAAACAACTCCTTTGATCAAGGTGGCGGATTGTCGATATTTATCGTGTCCATGGGCGGATTATGGTGTGGCGCATGACTCATTTTTTTCCTGCATCAGATTTCTCGTTATCGCTGCGGCGCCCATTGATCAGTCAGTCTGTATCTTCGGCTGAAACCGCCTGCACCCGCCGCGCCATTGTTTGGCGGAAAGTAATGTCTGGCAATAAAGGCCATGAAAGATAGTGCGCTCACCAAGCGGATTCAAAAACTCGCCAACGCTCGGTGCATACAACGGAAGGTGCTCCGCTTTTCCGCCCTACTTGCTGCCCAGAATCGCACCAACGACGACTTTGCGCACGAACATGCAAGCGCATTCCGTTGTACGGAAATTCAGGGAGCGCCGAAATGCACATCGAGGAGTGTCCAACAAAGCCTGGTTCGCTCAAACAACGGATGTAAATCCTATTCAATACGGCAGCCCCTACAGTTGTAATCAGATGCTCCCCGACACTTTCCTGGCTCAAACTTGGTTTAGGCAACATGGGCCATCAATAAGCCCGCTGCACCGCTTTTCCCAAGGTTTGGCCCATTGGCCTTGAACATTGGGCGTTAGCAGGTGTTCCCATCGGATAAACCGACGGGCACCGAGAGGTGTTTGTCCGGGCAAATACAGGACGGCAATCTAGTCACCATCAAGTCACGGCACAAAAAAAACGGCCTGCATCGCTGCAAGCCGTTGATTTGTTTGGCGTCCCCTACGAGATTCGAACTCGTGTTATCGCCGTGAAAGGGCGGTGTCCTAGGCCTCTAGACGAAGGGGACTTAACTTTTCAAAACCCGGTTTCCCGTGTTTCTTAAACTTGGTGGAGGTAAGCGGGATCGAACCGCTGACCTCTTGCATGCCATGCAAGCGCTCTCCCAGCTGAGCTATACCCCCACAAGAGCCGCGCATTTTAAGGATCGAATTTCGCCTTGTAAAGAGGTTTGCAGCGCTCGGCGTTAAAATTGTTCGACACGGAATAGTGTTCGGGCGCCCAAACAGCCGCTGATTTGTCATTCTGCAAAAGCGCGTAGTCCAGTGAAATCAATCATCTGGAGGTTGAGTTTCACCGGGGTTGGTGGTTTTGTTGATGTGTTCGTTCTTTATTGAATTTTTGCCTTTTCAATCTTTTTTCAAGCGAGACCTTACTGATGCGCCTCACCATACTTGCCGTTGGCGATAAATTGCCGAGTTGGGCGGATGAGGCTACCGCCGAATATCTCAAGCGGATGCCGCGTGAGGCGCGGGTCGATCTGGTCGTGGTGAAGCCGGAAAAGCGCGCCAGTCAGTCGGCGCAAACACTCAAGCAGGCCGAATCCGTGCGTTTGCTGGAAAAGTTGCCGGCGGGGATGCGCTTGGTGGCGCTGGATGAACATGGCCGTCAGGTCAGTACGCGTGAGCTTGCCGATCTGCTGGCGCGATGGATGGAATCGGGCCGGGATACGTGTCTGGTGATTGGTGGCGCTGATGGTTTGGCGCCTGCAATTCTGGAAAAAGCTGAAATGGCTTTGTCGCTGTCCCGGTTGACCTTGCCGCATGCTTTTGCTCGTGTTCTGCTGGCGGAGCAACTTTATCGGGCGGTAAGTCTGTTGAATAATCATCCTTATCATCGGGAATAACGGGAATAGCGTGTGCTGAGCTCTATGATGAGAAGACGTCATTCTTCTGTCTTTTTTGGACCGTAACACGATGTCATTTTCTGTACTTCGCCGCTGGATGTTTCGCTTGTCGATTTTGCTCGTGCTGTTGGCGGTGGTTTATGCCGGTTGGCGTTATTACAGCAAACCCAAGCCATTGGAAGTGAACGTGGTTGAAGTTGGATTGGGGCGGGTGGAGGCAACTGTCGCCAACACTCGCGCCGGTTCGGTGAAGCCTTGTCGGCGAGCCAAACTTGCGCCGCAGGGAGGCGGGCAGATTGCGCAGCTGCTGGTCAAGGCGGGCGATCGAGTGGTTGCGGGTCAGGTTTTACTGGAGCTCTGGAATGTCGACCTGGCCACCCAGATACTCTTGAACAAGGAACAGCTTGGCGCGACAAAGGCGCGGCGCATGGAGACCTGTTCTGCGGCGCAAGCGGCTCGGCGCGAGGCGGTTCGGCATCAGCAACTGCATGCGCAGGGCTTTGTCAGCGCGGCGGCAGTGGACAAGGTGGCCAGCGAGGCGGAGGTGCGTGAGGCGTCTTGTCGCGCCGCAACGGCTGAAATTGCCGCTGCCGAGGCGCGGGTGGATGCGGCGCGTGCCGCATTCAGTCGGACAGTGCTGCGCGCGCCATTCGCGGGCATCGTTGCCGAAGTGACCGGGGAACGTGGCGAATACAGCACACCGTCGCCGCCGGGAATTCCGACGCCGCCGGCTATCGATCTGATCGACGATGCGTGTCTTTACGTTACCGCGCCGATCGATGAAGTGGATGCGCCGCGCATCAAGGTTGGTTTGCCGGCGCGTATCGCGCTGGATGCTTTTCCCGGGGAACACTTTGCTGGCCGTGTGCGCCGCATTGCACCCTATGTGCTGGAGGTGGAAAAGCAGGCGCGTACGGTTGAGGTGGAGGTTGTCTTTACTGACCCCAAAGCGGCCCAGACTTTGCTGGTGGGCTATAGCGCGGATGCGGAAATTATTCTGCAAAGCCGTGACAAGGTGTTGCGCGTGCCGGCGCTGGCCTTGCTCGATGGCAATCGTGTGCTGGTGCTGAAGGATGGCGTGCTGGAAGAACGCAAGGTGGAACTCGGTTTGTCGAATTGGGAGTTCAGCGAAGTGCGCAAAGGCTTGCAGGGGGGAGAACGCGTGGTGACTTCGCTGGAACTCGAAGGTGTCGCAGCGGGCGTTCGGGCGGTGCAGAAGCAAACGCCATGATGCCAACCTTGCCCATAAGTTCTACGCATAGGTTCTACACATGGGTTCCAGATGATTGAACTGGATAAAGTCAGCCGCACGTTTCAGGTCGGCGATCAGCAGGTGCTGGCCCTGCGGGAGGTCAGTCTGTCGGTTGCGGCGGGGGAATACATCGCCATCATGGGGCCTTCTGGGTCGGGCAAATCTACTTTGCTGAATCTGCTCGGATTGCTGGATCGGCCCAGCGGCGGTCGCTATCACCTGGATGGACGTGATGTCACCGATTTGAATGAGGCGGAGTCGGCGCGGGTGCGGCGTGAAAAGATCGGCTTTGTGTTCCAGTCATTTCATTTGGTGCCGCGCCTGAATGCGGCCGCCAACGTGGCTTTGCCGATGCTGTTGGCGGGTGTCGCACCGGCCGAACGCAAACAACGCGTGACGCAATTGTTGGCCGAGGTGGGCTTGAGCGAGCGCGCCGATCATTTGCCGTCGCAGCTTTCCGGTGGTCAATTGCAGCGTGTCGCCATCGCCCGCGCCATGTCGATGCATCCCGCCTTGCTGCTCGCCGATGAGCCCACCGGCAATCTGGATCGGGCCACCGGCCGCGAGGTGATGGGGGTGCTCGAAGCGCTGAATCTGGCTGGCGCGGCCTTGATCGTGATTACGCACGACCAGGATATCGGCGCCCGGGCGCGGCGGCGCATCAGCATGCTGGATGGCCGAGTGATTACGGACGCGTAGCAATGAAATCGCTTTGTTTGTCGTTGCCGGCATGAGATTGCTGGATACCTTCTCCCTGGCTTGGGGCACGCTGGCGACACAGCTGCGGCGTACCGTGTTGATCGGCTTGGCGATGTCGATTGGTGTTGGCGCGGTGGTTGTGCTCACCGCGCTGGGTGAAGGCGCGCGCGGCTATGTGTTGAATCAATTCGCTGGGCTGGGGGCCAATCTGGTCATTGTCATTCCGGGTCGAGCCGAAACCACCGGGGCTGCGCCGGGCGTGTTGTCCGGGCAAACAACGCGCGATCTGACCTTGAAAGATGCCGATGCTGTTGCGCGCTTGCGTTGGGTTTCCGGGGTTGCGCCACTAAATGTGGGGGCGGCGCAGATTACCCGTGGCAGCCTGGGCCGCGAGGCGGTATTGCTGGGTTCGAGCGCATCCTTGCTGCGCATTCGTCATATGCGCCTCGGCAGTGGACAGTTCCTGCCGGATGGCCCCAGTGATCAAGCGACGCCGGTCTGCGTGCTGGGCGACAAAATCCGTACTGAGCTATTCGGCAATACCAATCCGATTGGCAGTTGGGTGCGCATTGGCGAGCGTCGCTTTCGTGTCATCGGCACACTGGCGGCGCAAGGCCAGCAGATGGGCTTCAACTCCGATGAGTTGGTGGTGATTCCGGTCGCGGCGGCGCAGCAATTACTCAATACGCCTTCGTTATTCCGCATTTTGATTGAAGCGCGCGGGCGTGCCGCTGTGCCACGTGTGAAAGCTGACGCATTGGCCTTGCTCAAGGCCCGCCATGAGGGTGAGGAAGATGTGACGGTGATTTCGCAAGATGCGATCTTGGCGACGTTCGATCGTCTGCTGACCGCGCTGACCTTGGCGGTCGGCGGTATTGCCGCGATCAGTCTGGGGGTGGCTGGCGTGTTGATCATGAATGTAATGCTGGTTTCGGTGGCGCAGCGGCGAGCCGAGATTGGTTTGCTGAAGGCATTGGGCGCATCCGCCGGCAATGTACGCGCGCTGTTCATCGCCGAAGCCGGAATAATCGCCTCGCTGGGCGCTGCGGGTGGCGTAGCACTTGGCTTGTTGGCCAGCTTTGTACTGGGAAAGATTTATCCGCAATTGCCTATCTTGCCGCCGCTGTGGGCAATCGTTGCGGCGGTGGCGACCGCGATTTTCGCTGGCTTGCTGTTCGCCTGGCTGCCGGCGCGGCGGGCCGCCAAGCTGGACGCGGTGGTGTCTTTGGCGCGAAGGTAAGGTTGCCGCGATGCGCGTTGCCGACCTGTTCAGCCTCTCGTTCAGCGCGCTGACTCATCATCCCGGCCGCAGCCTGTTATCGGCGCTGGGTATCGCGGTGGGCGTCGCGGCGGTGATTCTGCTGACCGCGCTGGGGGAGGGATTGCATCAATTCGTGCTGGCCGAGTTCACCCAGTTCGGCACCAATTTAATCAGCATCAGCCCGGGCAAAATCCAGACCCATGGTGGCAGTGTCGGCATGTTTGGCAGCGTGCGGCCGCTCAGTTTGCGGGATGCGGAAGCGCTGCGCCGCGTGCCGCAAGTGATCGCCAGCAACCCGACGCTGCAAGGCAACGCTGAAGTCGAAGGCAAGGGCCGCAGCCGGCGGGTGACTTTGTATGGCGTCGGGACGGATTTTGCGCGGGTATTCAGCATGCGCGTCGCTGTCGGCACTTTCTTGCCGCCGGATGACGCCGCCGCGCCGCGTGCCTATGCGGTGCTGGGCGCGAAAGTGCGCAACGAGTTGTTCGGTGCCGATAGCCCGCTGGGGCAGCGAATACGGGTCGGCGGCCAGCGTTACCGAGTGATCGGCGTGATGGCGGCTAAAGGCCAGGTGCTTGGTTTTGATCTGGATGACACGGTTTACATCCCGGCGGCGCGGGCGCTGGAGTTGTTCAACCGCGAAGGTTTGATGGAAATTCAGGTTTCGCATGATCCCGTCGCCGATGCTGATGCGGTGGCGGCAAGCATCAAGCGGATGTTGATCGCGCGACACGGCAGCGAAGATTTTACGGTGACGCCGCAAAAGGAACAGTTGGCGGTGCTCGATTCGATTCTGTCGGTGCTCACCTTCGCGGTGGCGGCATTGGGCAGCATTTCCTTGCTGGTTGGCGGTGTCGGCATCCTTACTCTGATGACCATTTCGGTGGCTGAGCGGACGAGCGAAATCGGCCTGCTGAATGCCTTGGGGGCGCGCCGAAGTCAGATCATGGCGTTGTTTTTAGTCGAGGCGATGGGGTTGGCGGCGTTGGGCGGTGCAGCGGGTTTGGCAATAGGGTTGGGTCTGGCCGAGGCTTTGCACACGCTGGCGCCAGCCCTGCCAGTGCGCCTGGCCTGGAATTACGTGCTGGCGGCAGAAACAGTGGCGGTGGTGATCGGCCTCGCCGCCGGCGTCGACCCGGCGCGACGCGCGGCGGGAATGGACCCGGTGCAAGCGCTGCGCACGGAATAGCGCGGCAAACCCGCGCCGGCCTCACACCATCCTCACCTCATCTTGTCGAAGGGTGTGTTTCAAGACTGCGAAAGTTTTAATTTTTGATGCCGACGATGCCGGTATGGTGCGTTTTCTTGTCGTTAATCAACCCTGTTTACAAATCCGCTGTTGGTTTAGCGGCTCCGGGTAAACTCACTTGCCATGTCTTATTTTTCTCATTCCAATCCGCTCACTTCCAAGCGACTCTATCTCGCTTCGCAGAGTCCGCGTCGGCTGGAATTATTGCGTCAGGTTGGTCTGGAGCCGACCGTTTTACCGTTGCGCACGGTGCATGATCGTCTCGATGTTGATGAAACGCCGTTGCCCGGTGAACCTGCCACCGATTATGTGTTGCGCCTGGCGCGCCTGAAGGCAATGGCCGGCGCCGAGGTGCAGCAGGCCCGTAATTTGCCGCATTGGCCGATTCTGGCGGCAGATACAACCGTGACGCTGGATGGCCATATCCTCGGCAAGCCGGACGACAGTGAAGTTGCAGCCGCGATGTTGCGGCGCTATTCCGGCCGTTCGCATAGTGTGTTGACGGCGGTTGCCGCCGTGCATCTTGGCCGCCTGGAAGTGGTTTTGAGCGAAAGCGTGGTCACCTTCAAAACCCTCTCGGAGGCGGAAATAGCCGCTTATCTGGCTAGCCGAGAAGGCTACGACAAAGCCGGCGGATATGGCATCCAGGGTCGCGCGGCGTTGTTCATCGAACATATCTCGGGCAGTTACTCCGGCGTCATGGGACTGCCTCTGTACGAGACCTCTGAATTATTGAAATCTGTGGGATTTGAAATTTTATGACTGAAGAAATTCTCATCAACATCACGCCGCAAGAGACCCGCGTCGCGGTCGTCTATCTGGGCGAGGTGCAGGAGTTGCATATCGAGCGAGACAGTCAGCGCGGCCTGGTCGGCAATGTCTATCTTGGTCGTGTCAGTCGTGTATTGCCGGGCATGCAATCGGCTTTCATCGATATCGGTCTCGACCGGGCGGCGTTTCTGCATGTTGGCGATATCGTCGAGGCGCGCTGCGAGAATTGCCCGCGTCCGATCGAGAAAGTGCTGCACGAAGGCCAGAGCATCCTGGTGCAGGTGATCAAGGATCCGATCAGCGCGAAAGGTGCGCGGTTGTCGACACAGATCAGCATGGCTGGGCGTTTTTTGGTCTATTTGCCGCAAGAAACGCGTATCGGCATCTCGCAGAAGATCGAGGACGAAAGCGAACGCGAGATTTTGCGCGAACGCCTGACCCGGGCGTTGCCGGTGGATGAACATGGCGGTTTCATCATTCGCACCATGGCCAACATGGCGGAGGACGGTGAGTTGGCTTCTGATGTCGACTATCTGCGCACTTTGTGGGATGCAATTCAGGCGCGCTCGGAGAATACTTCCGGCCCGAAATTGATTTATCAGGAACTGGATCTGGCGCATCGCGTGCTGCGCGACTTCGCAACGGCCGAAACCAGCCGCATTCTGGTTGATTCGCGCGAGACGTTTTTACGTTTGCAATCTTTCGCCGAAGAGTTCGCCCGTAACGGCGCCGGCAAGGTCAGCCATTACACGGCGGAACGTCCGTTGTTCGATCTTTACGGTGTTGAAGACGAAATTGAAAAGGCGCTCGGTCGACGTGTGGATCTGAAGTCGGGCGGTTATCTGGTTGTCGATCAGACCGAGGCGTTGACCACCATCGATGTAAATACCGGCAGTTACACCAGCGGTCGCACGTTTGACGAAACCATCTTCAAAACCAATCTGGAAGCCGCGCAAAGCATTGCCCGACAGCTCCGTTTGCGCAATCTAGGCGGCATCATCATTCTGGACTTTATCGATATGGATAATCCGGAGCACAAGAATGCCGTGTTGCAAGAGTTTTCCAAGTCGCTGGCGCGTGATCGCACACGTATGACGATCAACGGATTTACCTCGTTGGGATTGGTCGAAATGACGCGCAAACGCACACGTGAAAGTTTGACGCGGGTATTGTGCGAACCCTGTCCGGCCTGCCAGGGGCGAGGCCAGATCAAGACCGCTCAGACGACTTGTTACGAGATTTTGCGCGCCATCATGCGCGAGGCGCGTCAGTTCAGCGCTCGCGAATACCGCATCATGGCATCGCAAACGGTGATCGATCAGTTTCTCGATGAGGAGTCGCAGAGCCTGGCGCAGTTATCCGATTTCATCGCCAAGCCGATATCGTTGCAGGTGGAAAGCCTGTTCACCCAAGAGCAGTACGACATCATCCTGCTGTAGAAAAGCGAAAGCGGGGGTGTGGGCCCCGCCGTGCAAGGATTATTGCAGCGGGATGGGCTGATCTTGCGGAATTTCTAGTGGACGGAAGGCGACCCCGGTGAGCAGCGAAAACTCCTTGGTGATGGCTTCCATTTTTTCCACCTGCATCCGAATTTCAACGATTTCACGCGTGATCACATTGCCACGCTCCTGTATGGAGCCCAGATTGGCATGCACTTTGTTCAGATTTTCCAGGCGGTGCTCGAGTTGCGCCTTGTGCTCACTGATGCGTTCGACGATGGGGTCCAGGGTCAGGCGCAGCCAGGTTTCGGTTTCAATACGCACCTGCTGGAACAGAATGCGCGCCTGGGTGACCAGGGCAATATAGAACTTTTTCACCATGAAACGTTTTTCCAGCATGATGTTGAGCGGATCGGCACAGAATTCTTGTGTGCTCACCATCAATTCGTCGAGCCGGGCGCGGTAGCGGGCCAGGTCGAGCATGGGCGGGTCGCTCAATTCCAGACCATGAACTTCATGGAAGCGCTGGTAGGCGGAGTTGAGCAGTTGTTTGATGCCGCCGCATTGCTGGTGGGCGAAGTCGAATTCGGCACCCATCCGGCGTATCAATAAATGCATGCCTTTGATCAGGCCCGCAGTGGTCCAACTGTCGTTGATGGCCATCATCGATTCTTCGATGATCTTGTCCATCCGGTCGTCATCAAGCCGCGCGAGCAGTTCCCAGCCTTGTTGTGCGACAACCTTGCGGGTGACGGTGAAGTTACGCGTGGTTTCGTCATAGAGCTGCTTGTCAGTCAGCATCTTTTCGCGCATTTGGGTGACGATCTGCTGGTTCTTGCCGGATAGAGCCTGCAGGTCGAGCAGATTCTGTCGTGCGGCTTGAATCCGGAGATGTGCGGTTTCGCGTGTTTCGGTCAGCAGCGGGCCGACTTCGCGCATCATCGATTCGCGCATGATTTTTTCACGCGAGGGGATGATTTCACGCGCCAGCATCACTTCCAGACCCTGAATGCCGGAGCGCTTGAGCAAGTCGGCGTCGCCGCGTATTTTGCCGACCAACGCTTTTTGCGCGGAGATCGCCATCACACTCGACGGCGAGATGTTGAGCTGAGTGGCGGTCGATTCAATCTGCCGCTGAATGGTTCGACCAATTTCTTCCGGTGTCTTCAGGTCGTCCCACAACATGTCGATTTTGTTCAGTACGGCATAGTGTTGGCCGGCATGACGCGATACCCATTTGTTCCAGATCTCGAAGTCGGACTGGGTAACGCCGGTGTCGGTCGCCAGCAGGAACAGCAATGCGTGGGCGTTGGGAATCGAGGAAATGGTGAGTTCTGGCTCGACGCCCATCGCGTTGAGGCCGGGCGTATCAAGAATGGCGAGGCCGGATTCCAGCAGCGGATGCGGGTAGTTGATCATGGCGTAACGCCAGGCCGGGATTTCGACGCGATCCTGATCTTTGATCATATAGCCGAGGTTGGGGTCGTTTTCGTCCCACAGCCCCAGGGCGCGTGCTTCAACTTTGAACACGACTTTGGTTTCGGCGAGTTTCCGCATCGCACTGACCATCGCGCTCGGTTCGCTGACTTCGAGTTTGATGGTGCTCCACTCGACGGGATGACGTTTCAAGGCGGTGATGCTGTCATCGCGGAAGCGGGTTTCGATCGGCAGCAAACGAATATAGGGTTCGGTATCCGAGTCGTAATAAATCTCGGTTGGGCACATCGTGGTGCGGCCGGCATCGGAAGGCAGCAAACGTTGCTTGAAGTCGGAAAAAAAGAGGGCGTTGATCAGCTCGGTCTTGCCGCGGCTGAATTCTGCAACGAAGGCGACCATCAAGCGGTCGCGCTTCAGGTTCTCGGTCAAATCGAACAGGCGCAGGAGTTGTTCCGGATCGGGATCGGCATAGTGCTCCAACCACTCTTTGTAGGCCGTGACCACCTTCACCAGCCTGTCACGTCGGTTCTTGAACCGGGTGATGCCACTTTCCAAACCATAATTCATCCGATATTCCTCTGTATCCGCCGTTCCACTTCGTCTGCCTGAATTGCTACCCAAACCGTTTTCTGACGTGATTTTTCTCCGCGCGAGATTCTAACCGCCTTGCGTGGTACGCCAAGAGATGTTGCCAGGAATTCAGTTAGCGCGGCATTTGCCGCACCTTCAACCGGTCTGGCATGAATGCGAATTTTCAGCGCATCGCCGTGCAGACCTGAGATTTCGTTCTTTGCCGCGCCGGGTTGAATATGAATGCTTATTTCAGCGCCGCCGGCGGCGGGTTTTAGCCAGGGGCTCACCAGACCAGCCCGCGCGCGTAACGCTCCAGCGCGGCGACCGGGGCGACCAACAACAATTGGACGACGATCAAAGCGACCAGCGGTGACAAATCGATGCCGCCCAGCGGTGGAACGATTTTTTGAAATGGCCCGATGATGGGGCGCGACAGGGCATAAAAAATCGGCGCCAGCGGTGAGAACGGATTGACCCAGCTCAAGACGGCCTGAAGGATGACAAAGCCGATCAATACATACAGCATCAGTCTTAAAGCTGCGGCCAGTGCGATCAACAAGAAGCCCGGCAGCACCGCGATTCCGGCGACCGCGAACGGGTAGCCCATGAGCCAGTGAATACTCAGCACCATCAGCAATTCGGCGATGAAGAAAGGCAGCAGGCTGGCCCAATCGATATTGAACAGGCCGGGCAGGAAGCGGCGCAGTGGCTTTACCGCAAAATCGGTGACCTTGACGATAAATTGGGCAAACGGGTTATGAAAAGGCACGCGCGCCCATTGCATCCAGAATCGGATGAAGAAGGCGCAAGCGGCAAGGTCGAACAGGGTACGAAAGAGAAATTGCGCGGCGTCGTTGAACATCAGGCTTCGCCCCCGTCTTTGCCCAGTAAATCGCCCATTTCGACGGCGCGCTCCGCCGCCGCTCGCGCCGCCAGGCCGATGGCATAAGCGACGCCGCCTTCTTCCAGCGCCAGAATGCCGCGCTCGGTGGTGCCGCCTTTGGAGGTGACGCGGGCGCGTAGTTCGGCGGGCGGAGATTGATCCTTGATCGCCAGCGCGGCAGACCCGAAGAAGGTTTGCAGGGTGATCAGACGTGCGGTTTCAGCTGGCAGACCAAGGTCGATTCCGGCTTGCTCCAAGGCCTCGATGAAATAGAACACATAGGCCGGTCCGCTGCCGGAAATGGCGGTTACGCTGTCGATCTGCGCTTCATGCGTCAACCAGACCACGCTGCCGACCGCTTCCAGAATGCTGCTGGCTTGCGCCTGTTGCGCTTGCGTTACATCGGGCAAGGCGAACAAGCCGGCAATACCGGCGCCAATCAGTGCCGGGGTGTTGGGCATGGCGCGGACCACGGCGAGGTGCCCGCCCAGCCAGCGTGAGATATCGAGGGCGCGGACACCCGCCGCGATCGAGAGCACCAGTTGCTCGGGTTTGAGCGGCGGCAAAGCGCGCAAAATTTCAGACAGTTGCTGCGGTTTCACCGCCAGCACGATGACATCCGCCGCGCAGATCGCGCTGATCTGCTCATGCGTCGCAACCGCATATTCACGCCTTAGCCAATCGCGCCGTTCCGGGTTGGTTTCCACTACATCGATGTTTGCTGCCGCAAAGCCTTTGCGCAACAGGCCGCCGATCATGGCGGCCGCCATATTGCCACCGCCTATGAACCCCAATTTCATGCTGAAAGCTCCTGTTGATGTTTTTTTGGGTCATCTATGACTGGACGGACGCCAAAAATGGCGGTGCCGACGCGGACTAGTGTAGCGCCTTCAAGAATAGCGGCTTCCAGGTCGTCGGACATGCCCATCGACAAGGTGTCGAGATGCTGACCGGCCGGGCCCAGACTTTTGCGCGCTACTTGCAACAACTCGGCGACGCGGCGAAACCGACTGCGTTGCAGGCCGATGTCGTGGCCGGGTTCCGGGATCGCCATAAAGCCACGCAGACGCAGATTCGGCAGGCCGACGATTGCGCCCGCCAAGGCCATCGCCGCATCGGCGCCGACGCCGCTTTTGCTGGCTTCGCCGCTAATGTTGATCTGGATGCAGACTTGTAATGGCGGCATGCCGGCGGGGCGTTGGTCAGACAACCGTTGTGCGATTTTTTCGTTGGCAATGCTGTGGACCCAGTTGAAATGGGTGGCAATCTGACGTGTCTTGTTGCTTTGCAGAGGGCCGATGAAATGCCATTCGAGTGGCAGGTCGGCCAGTTGCTCCAGCTTGGGCAGCGCTTCCTGAACGTAACTTTCGCCAAAAATACGTTGCCCCGCCGCATGCGCAATGCGAATCGAATCGGCCGGGAAGGTTTTGCTGACGGCGACCAGGCTCGCACAATCCGCCGATCTGCCGGCCTCTTTGCATGCATGGCTGATGCGGTTTCGACAGGCTTGTAAGGCGGCGGCGATTGCGACCATAATGCTTCGCGCTTTCTCTTAAATATTCACGTAACTCGGGGAATTGTAATGGAAATTTCCGAGCTTCTTGCCTTCTCGGTCAAGAACAAAGCTTCCGATCTGCACCTCTCTGCCGGCTTGCCGCCGATGATTCGCGTGCATGGCGATATTCGACGTATCAATGTACCGGCGCTTAATAATCAGGAAGTCCGCGCCATGGTGTACGACATCATGAGCGACTCGCAGCGCAAGATATACGAAGCGCAACTCGAGGTCGACTTCTCGTTCGAATTGCGCGATGTGGCGCGCTTCCGGGTCAATGCCTTCAACCAGGAGCGCGGTGCTGGCGCGGTGTTTCGAACCATTCCCAGCGTCGTGCTGACGCTGGAACAGCTTGAGGCGCCGAGGATATTCAAGGACATCGCCGATACCCCACGTGGCATTGTGGTGGTCACCGGGCCAACCGGTTCCGGCAAGTCGACGACGCTGGCGGCGATGGTCGATTATGTCAACGAGAAAGAATATGGCCACATTCTGACTATCGAAGACCCGATCGAATTTGTTCACAAGAGCAAGAAATGTCTGGTCAATCAACGCGAGGTCGGGCCGCATACGCACGGTTTTGCGGAGGCCCTGCGGTCGGCGCTGCGGGAAGATCCGGACGTGATTCTGGTCGGCGAAATGCGCGATCTGGAGACCATCCGACTGGCGCTGACCGCAGCCGAAACCGGCCATCTGGTGTTTGGTACCTTGCATACCTCCTCCGCCGCAAAGACGGTCGACCGGATCGTTGATGTGTTCCCCGCAGCGGAAAAGGAAATGGTGCGTTCGATGTTGTCCGAGTCGTTGCGTTCGGTGATTTCGCAGACGCTGCTCAAGCGCAAGGACGGCACCGGGCGTGTCGCCGCGCATGAAATCATGCTCGGCACGCCGGCGATTCGTAATCTGATTCGCGAAAACAAGGTGGCGCAAATGTATTCCTCGATCCAGACCGGCCAGTCGCTTGGGATGCAGACGCTGGATCAGAATCTGGTCGAGTTGGTGCGTCGAAATGTGATCGAGTCTTCCGCCGCGCGCGCCATCGCGGTAAACAAAGACATGTTCCTGAATTGATCTCGCAATGAATACAGTCAACCACCTTGCCCGAGTCCACGAATGGTTGCGCTTCATGGTGTTGCGCAATGCGTCTGACTTGTTCATTACCGCCGGCTTTCCGCCCGCCATCAAGCTGAATGGCAAGATCAATCCAATTGCCAAACAGTCGCTGACGCCGTCCGACAGCGCCATGTTCGCCAAAGTGTTGATGAGCGAAAAGCAGCAAGCCGAGTACGCCGCTACGCATGAGGCCAACTTCGCTATCTATCAGCCGGAAGTTGGCCGTTTTCGGGTCAATGTCTTCATGCAGCAGGGGCGCACCGGTATCGTGATGCGCCATATCAACACCGAAATTCCACTGCTGGAAGACCTGCATCTGCCGCCAGGCTTGAAGGACATCACCATGATGCCGCGCGGTCTGGTGATCATTGTCGGCTCAACCGGCTCGGGTAAATCGACCACCTTGGCGGCGATGATTGGACACCGCAACCAGCATGCGCAGGATCACATCATCACGGTGGAAGATCCGATCGAGTTTGTGCATGAGCATGGCAAATGCATCATTACTCAGCGCGAAGTGGGCATGGATACCCTGGATTGGGAATCCGCCCTGAAAAACACCTTGCGCCAAGCGCCCGATGTGATCCTGATCGGCGAGATTCGCGACCAGGACACCATGCACTACGCAATGGCCTATGCCGAAACCGGCCACCTTTGCCTGTCGACTATCCACGCCAATAATGCCAATCAGGCGCTGGATCGCATCTTGAGTTTCTTTTCGCGTGAACGCCGTGAGCAGTTGCTGCTCGATCTTTCACTCAATCTGCGCGCGGTCATTTCGCAACGACTGATCCCGCGAACCGATAACAAGGGGCGCATCCCGGCGGTTGAAATCATGCTCAACTCTCCCTTGGTCGGCGATCTGATCATGAAAGGAAGCCTGGATGAGTTGAAAGACATCATGTCGCGCTCGCGTGATTTAGGCATGCAAACGTTCGATCAATCGCTGTATGACCTTTACAGCATTGGCATCATCAGCGCCGAAGATGCATTGCGTAATGCCGACTCGTTCAATGACCTGCGCCTGAAGATCAAGTTGCATGAAAAAGATGGCACTAAAGATGGCCAGCTTTCCGGTCTCGATCACCTCGACATTGTCTGATTTCGGCCGTTTTGTAGGTTTGGTGTGATCACGGCGCCTGATCAATCAGGCGCCGATATGCCTAAAGCGTCTTGTCCAGATAAGACCGCACAATTTCCAGCAACTGTTGTTCTTTGCCGTTGAAGAAATGGTCCGCTTTTGGCGCAATCATCTGGGTGGATTTGGCATTTCCACGCAATCCATCGGCTCTTGCCTTGGCCGTGTTCAAAACCTGCGGCAGATCATTTTCGCCGTATAAATCCAGCACCGGGAACTTCAGTTTGTCGTAATTCAAGGCCGCTGGCGCGCCGATAGCGACCCACGCCGCAATGCCGGATTTCGGGTTTTTTTCCAGATAACGCGCCGTCATACGGCAACCCATGCTGTGCGTGGCAAGAACGATTTTGCGGTAGCCCTTGGCAGCCATAAAGTCGACCGCGACCTTGATGCGCTCGGCGGCTTCGTCGAAGGTGGGCGGATATTCATCGCCTTTGGCGTCGGCTTTCATGACCGGCATCTGCAGCGACAGCGTGGCATAACCTTGCTCGGGCAGGTTTTGCCGCAACGGTCCGATCAATCCCCAGTCTGGATGCACGCCCATGCCATGAATCACGATCACGCCGGCCTTGGCGTTGTTCGCCTCGGTATACAAAGTGAGATATTTGTGTCCGCTAGGAATTTCCAGCCAGACAGGATCGCCGGTCATCACGGAAGGCAGTACTTCATCCGCCCATTTCGCCTCGCGCACGTAATCCGATGCGTGCGCTGAGAATGTCATGCCCAAAGCCAAACTCACCGCCACCAATCTGTTCATGAATCGCATAACCATTCCTTTAAAAAAGATAGATGAGTGGCGGTATTTTCGCTTCATCCTGTCCACACGCCATAGCCCATTCGTACAGCTAGCAGATACAGCAGGCCGGCAAAAAGTTTCTTCACCAGATGTACCGGTAAACGGTGCGTCGCGGCTGCGCCGAATGGCGCGGTCAGCCAACTGCCCAGTGCAATCGCGGCCAGCGCCGGCAGGTAAACAAAACCGATGCTGGCTTCAGGCAGATTCGCCACATTCATGCCCGAAACAGCGTAGCCCAGCGTCCCCGCCAGCGCGATCGGCAAACCGATTGCCGAAGACGTGCCGATCGCCCGGCGAAGCTCGATATTGCACCAGGTCAAAAAAGGCACCGACAAAGTGCCGCCGCCGATGCCGACCCAGCTTGAAATCAATCCGATCACTCCGCCAGCGAAAGTGATGCCAAGCATCTTCGGCATCTGCCGCGAAGCCGGCGGTTTGAATCCGAGCAGCATTTGCGTCGCGGCATAGAACAAAAACAGGGTGAAGAAAATTCTCAGTCCGCTATCAGATAACTTCGCCGCCACCAGGCTGCCAAGCAGGGTGCCGAGCAGAATGCCCGGCGCAATGCGACGCACCGTCAGCCAATCTACCGCGCCATGTGCATGGTGTGCGCGCAAGCTGGAAAGTGCGGTCGGCACGATCACCGCCAGCGAGGTCGCCAATGCCAGGTGAATCAGGTAATCCGGTGCAAAGCCTTGCCGCGCAAACGCCCAGACCAGCGCCGGCACCATCAACAAACCGCCACCCACGCCGAGCAGACCGGCGACAAAACCGGTACCCAGGCCGAGAGCGAAATAGAAAACCAGGAAACTATCCACGCCAATGAAAAGCGACGTTTACAGATGCTGCTGAATGAAATTCCACTCGTCAGGATCTACCGGCGTAATCGATAGCCGGTTGCCCTTGGCCAGAATGCGCATGGTCGCCAACTCCGGCGCGGCGCGAAGCTCGGCCAGCGAAATCAAGCGCGTCTTCTTGATAAACCTCACTTCAACATTGAACCAGCGGGGATTCTCCTGCGTCGCCTTGGGGTCGAAATATTTGCCGCTGGCATCGAACTGCGTCGCATCCGGATACGCCGCTGTGCTCACCTCCGCCAGCCCGGCGATACCGGGTTCGGCGCAGGTCGAGTGATAAAACAGCACGCCATCCCCCACCTGCATCTGATCCCGCATGAAATTGCGCGCCTGGTAATTGCGCACGCCAAACCAAGCTACGCCGCCATCGCGAGCCAGATCATCAATACTGTATTCGGAGGGTTCAGATTTCATCAGCCAAAAACGCATGGATCCTCCAGCAAAGTCAAAAATATCGTTAGCAATCTGATTTAAATGAAAAATGGTCAGCAACACATCCAACTTCGTCAAACCTGCCTGGCGGACAGAAGTTATGTGGAAGATCCATCTACCCGGTTCTTATTTTGTACGGCAGACGCTTCCAGATACCCACCTGGAACGCCACCCAAACACAGACTACTTTAGTTAATCCGGTGAACGAACCCTTTAATAGCGATCGCCATCGTCAAAGTTCAGTCCGATTGCAATCATCCGAACGCTTTGGATATGGCATTGAACTGCATATCTGCGGCGCAGGCTGGTCAGTGGCTTTCCGCATCCTTCAGGCGTTGCTGCTCAAGCGCCTGGGCGGCATCAATTTGCTGCAGCACGGACTCCTTCAGTTTTTGCCCTTCCTCAATTTCCTGCTGCTTCTGTTTGGCGACGATGGCTGCCGTACCAACTGTTTCAGCGCCACAACCGGCAATACCAAGTAATACGATCAAGCTGACAATTTTGAACATGAGAACTCCGGCGAAAGTGAAAGGATTAATAATTCTTGGGCGGCAGTTGATTCCACCAAGCAACGCTAACACATCGCCGCACAGCAAATCTCTTGGCACTTGATCCGCACTCGCTATTGTGAGCTTGAACTTGTCCAACTTGGCGGCGACAAGCGCAGCCAGCAGGGCGAGATCGAACGAAAAGGGCTGTATCGCATCCACTCGCCAATGGGCAATCCCGAGCTTGCTGCCTTATCACCAACCCCATTATCTAAGTGCAGCGGGCCCATCAGCGCGCGACGATAGATAGGCCCTCTGTGATTGGCCCATCTTGTGATTATTATTTTGCGATAACGAATATTCTTGTGCCGCCGCCCATGAGCGGGGGCAGGACAGCAGATGGAAATCGCGCTTGCCAAACAACGCAATTTCCTTATAATGCACGGCTCTTGAGCGCCCATAGCTCAGATGGATAGAGTACCTGGCTACGAACCAGGGGGTCGTGGGTTCGAATCCTGCTGGGCGCACCAGTAAAAACAACGGCTTAGCCTTCATCGGCTAGGCCGTTTTCGTTTGTGCTTCAGAATCTTCCTCTCTGGTCACCGTTCGGTCACCGTTCGTGGCGGGCTACCGTGTGAAAGCAATCACTGTTTGAACTCCGGCAGGCAGTCTTGACGCCATCACAACCTGATGCTCGATGGTTACAGCGTAACCTGCCATCGGCGCTCATCACGATCCAGCGCTCTTGGTTCCCCTGGCTGGCAAGTCGAAACAGCGCAACCAGTGCCCGGAATTGTGGGTTGTTTTGTGGGTAGAGAATTTCGGCTTGGCCTCACCTCTTGCTGTCAGAGGCTTGGAGGCTTGAATATGGCGGAGAAATTCTCCGCCATATTGCGGGAATTCTCCGTAATTCCCCAAAATTTG
>JAIFKV010000069.1 GCA_020049415.1 Betaproteobacteria bacterium | reverse complement strand
GATCGGCGAAACCCCCGAGGTCTTGCAGGTGCGTTTTGACGTCAGCGATACCGGCATTGGCATCGATGCCGAAGCGCAGAAACGACTGTTCCAGTCCTTCGAGCAGGCCGACAACAGCATGACCCGCAAATACGGCGGTACCGGACTCGGGCTGGCCATCTGCAAGCGGCTGGTGCAACTCATGGGTGGCGAAATCGGCGTGGACAGCGCCCCCGGTCAGGGCAGCACCTTCTGGTTCGTCGTTCCGCTGAAAAGACGGGAACCAGATACCGTCCCGCCAGCGCCGACTTTTTCGGCCCTGACGGCGGAGCAACGCCTGCAAACCGAATACGCCGGCACGCGCATCCTGCTGACGGAAGACGAGCCGATCACACAGGCCGTCTCGCGCGGCTTGCTGGAGGATGTCGGGCTGGCGGTAGATGTTGCCGAGGATGGCCAGCAGGCCCTTGCACTCGCCCGCCTGAACCGCTACGCCCTGATCCTGATGGACATGCAAATGCCGTTGATGAATGGCGTCGAAGCGACGCAAGCAATCCGTGCCGACTCGCTCAACCAGACCACTCCGATCCTTGCCATGACCGCCAACGCCTTCGACGAAGACAAAGAGATCTGCCTCGCCGCGGGCATGAACGAGCACATCAGCAAGCCGGTTAATCCAGACAAACTGTATGAAACTCTGCTTGAGTGGTTGGAGATGCAACGCGATTGATTGGCGGCTTGATTCGGAAACTTGCCGTTGACTCTTGGGCCGGAAATTTCATGAATCCTCATGCACCCTCGCTTGTCCCTTGTTCGCACTGCAAATCCTGCTCTACTCGCAAGCGGCGCCTCCTACCGTTGTTTCACGGTAACCTGCTCAGGTTGTGCCACTGCCAAATAGCACGGGATACGGAATTCTTGATCTTGGTGAACGCGCTATCCGGATGCTTTCGTATCCCTTTCGTACCCTTAAAGGGGCGTAAATCTTCGCCATGATCTACTCTTGCCTCCCTACGCTGCACAAGAAGGGACGCAACTTACTTGATTCGCTGCGGCTTGCCTTCAAAGGGCAACCTTCCCAGACAGTGGGGGGCTGAACAGTCACGTTTTTTCGCAAGCCATGCTGTTTTTGTGCAGTAAAAAAACCTCATAAAAAATAGCAGGCAAATAGCAGGCAAATAGCAGGCTCCATCAAGTCAGGGCAACCCGAGGATGCCTGACCGACGCTTGCCTCATCGGCATGGGCGAGCTCAATGCTTGGTTAGTCGCCGCAATCGCGCCAGTAAGCGGCGCGCCAGATCGCCGAAGATTTCGGTTTGGGTTGGATGCGGAAAGATCGCCTGTGAGATCTGGGTCAAAGTCATGCCGCCGGTCACCATCATGACCGCCGCGCCGATCAGGGTGTCGGTATGGTCGGCGAGGAAATGCGCGCCGATGATGCGGCCGCTGGTGCGGTCGGCGACCAGCTTGATGATGCCCTGGGTTTCCAGTGTGATCATGGCTTTGGCGTCGATGTTCAATGGCATTCCGGCTTCCACCGCGTCGATGCCTTTGGCTTTTGCTTGCGCCAGCGATAGGCCGACGAAGCCGGCTTGCGGCCGGCTGAAGGTGACGCCGCAATCCAGTTCCGGCTGATATTGCAGCGGTTTGCCAAGCAGGTTGTGTGCCGCGACGCGACCTTGCGCCGCCGCTGTATGCGCCAGCATGTAGCCGCCAATGACGTCGCCGACCGCGTAGATGTGTGGCACGCTGGTGCGACAGGCGGCATCGGTCTTGATCGCTGCGCCATCGAGTTCGACACCGGCTGCGGCCAGGTTGAGCCGGGTAGTATTTGGCCGCTTGCCGGTGGCGATCAGCACGTAGTCGCACAGATATTCGCCGGGGTTGCCGGCGGCGTCGCTGTACTTGATCCGCATGTTGTTCGGTTGGCCAGTGATTTGCTGGATTTTCGCGCCGGTGACAATGGGAAATTCGTTGGCCAGTATTGTGCCGAGTCGTTTGGCGATGTCTTCTTCGATCTCCCCCAGGATGCGGTCTTTGGCTTCCAGCATCAGCACTTCGGCGCCGAAGTCGCACCAGATCTGCGCCATTTCAACGCCGATGACGCCGCCGCCGATGATCCCCAGTCGGCGTGGCGGCGCAGGCAAAGACCAGATGCTGTCGGAGGTGAGGACACCGCCGGTGGCGATTTCCTCCTGTGCGCCCGGAATCGGCGGTACGAACGGCGGCGCGCCAGTGGAAATCACCGCCGCGCCGAAACTCAGCGTCGACTCCGCGCCATCCGGGGTGACGATGCGCAAGGTATGCGCGTCGATAAACGAGGCGAAGCCGTGGCGAACGTCGATTTTCACGCCCTTGTCGGTCTGCATCGCCCGTTCGCCCCGGGTTTGCAGAATGCCTTTGCGATGCGCCTCCAGCGTCGCCCAATCCAGGCTTGGCGATTGCGTGCCGATGACACCTTTATCCGGGTCATTGGCGCGGTCGCGAATGACATCGGCGGCGTGTCGCCAGGCTTTGGAGGGAATGCAGCCGCGCCAGAGACATTCACCGCCAGGGAGCGCCGCGTTGTTGATCATGACAACTTTGATGCCGTGATCGGCCAGATCACGCGCGCAATCCTCGCCGCCCGGTCCGCCGCCGATGATCGCGACCTGGGCATCCCATTCACCGGCGGGGATGGGGGAAATTCTTGCTGCAGTCAAACTGTCCATGCGGGACTCCAGAGCATCGTTGATATTTCGATGATCAACTGCGCCAGGGTTGCAGGCAATAGGCGCTGATGTCTTTAGGAGCCTGTCTGACTTTGGAATCGTCGGCTGCAAATCGACCGCACCGGCCTCTTTTTTTGCCGGTTTCTTGCGCCCGCAAGAGGTACGCCGGATTCGTACGCGCTAAAGCGCTACGACTCCGCTGCCCCATGGAACAACCATGCGGCGGCGAATCCGGCAAAAAACCGCCTCGGCGGGGCCGGTTTTCGCTATCGACGACCAAAGTCCGACAGGCTCCCAGGAGCCTGTCCCGAGGTTTTTCTTTGCCAGTCTGGTTCCGGCTGGAGAAACCGACAGGCTCCTAGCACAGCAGCCCGATGCGCTGTGCAATGCACGCCGCCCGCGCCTTCAAGAGTGGCTATTACTGGATCCGTTCAACACGGTTGCGCCCCAGGGTTTTTGCACTCAGCAGGGCTTGATCAAGCCGGCTCATGAAGTTACCGGCGGGGTCAAGCAGGGTGAATTCGCCGACGCCGATGCTGAGGGTGAGGCTGACTTGCCCGAGAAACGAAATGCCAGCCACTTGCTGCACTAGCCGTTCGGCCATCAGGGTGGCCTGCGCGAGTGTGGTGTGCGGCATAAACAGCGCAAATTGATCGCCTCCCCAGCGGGCTGCGATGTCGCACTTGCGGATCAGTCGCTGAAGTTCATCGCTCAATCCGCGCAACACTTTATCGCCTGCCAGATGGCCATAGGTGTCGTTGGTGCGCTTGAATAAATCGATGTCGATCATCGCCACAGAAAACGAATGGGCGTTGTATCTGCGCATCCGTTCGATTTCCTCGGTGATTTTTTGCTCCAGCACGCGCCGATTGACCAAGCCGCTCAGGGGGTCGGTCATGGTCTGTTTTTCGTATTCGCTTGCCTTGGCTTCAAGTATCCCGACGACCTCGCGCAATTCACTGGAATGGTATTTGATCAGGTTGATCCAGGAACCATAGGCAAAACCGACCAACTGGCTTTGGGTGACGATGCCGACCACTTCGTTCTGGTTGTTGACCACCACGGTCCGCTTGATATTGAGTGACTTCAGATGCAGCAGCACTTCATTGATGCTGGACGACATCCGGGTCGTGGCGACAGGCGAGGTCATCACGCTGGCCAGCGGAATGTCGCGTCGCTGACCGGTTGCAATCATTTTGAACAGGTC
This sequence comes from Betaproteobacteria bacterium, assembly GCA_020049415.1. Taxonomy (GTDB): domain Bacteria; phylum Pseudomonadota; class Gammaproteobacteria; order Burkholderiales; family Thiobacillaceae; genus PFJX01. Next base: position 8,187 of record JAIFKV010000069.1, on the reverse strand, counting down.
TTTGGTGGTCACGATGCCGACCGGCACCCGGTCTTCGACCACGATGATTGCGTCTTCCAGCCGGTTGAGATGGCAAAGCACATCTTCCAGTATCCAGTCGCCGGTGAACGTGATGGGGGCATTGCGCGAAATCAATTCGCCGATGGTCTTTTTTTCAACCAGCACCGACGGGTCAATCGAGGACAGGATGTCGGTATAGGTCACCACCCCAACCAGCGTGTTTTCGCGGTCGATCACACCTAGATAACGATCGTTGCTGCATTCCAGCCGCTCCAGTGCGGCCAGCACGCGTTCGTCAAATTGAATGCACTGCACCTGATGCGACAGAACGCTGCCCAGCGCAACGTTATCATCCCGTCCCAGATTGGCGAATTGCAATAAATCTTCAACCGTGAACAGGTAGCGCAAACCTTGCCGCTCAATAATCACGCTGCTGATGCTGCGTTCGTCCATCAGTCGAGCGGCTTCGCGGATGGTGGTCTGTTGACTGACCCGGCAGATGTTTTTCTGCGCGATCTCGCCTACCGTGGGGAACAGGGCATATTCCATTTCAGTGCTTGACCGGGGCAGGGTGGGCGGCAGGCGATGTCGCGTTCACTGCATCCAGGCCGCGAATGACGTCGTAAAACCGAATCAATTCGGCCAGGGAACCGGCGCAGGTTTTGCTCATGACTTTGGCGCGGTGGGCTTTCACTGTTTTGAGCGTGATGCCCAGCCGTTCGGAAATGTTCTTGTTGGGCAAACCCTTCACCACCAATTCGCACACTTCAAGCTCACGTTTGGTCAGCTGTAAAAAATTGCGGCGTAGAACATCTTCCACGCGCGACACCGTTTTTTTTCTGGAATGCTCAAGCAGTGCCGCATCCAGTGTGGTCAGCATGAATTGCAACCTGAACGGCTTTTCCAGATAGCTGAATAGTCCAGCCACCAGGCTTTGATGCTTGTTGAGCGCCGCCGCATCGCGGCTGACGCAGATGATGGGGCAGGTGGCAAAGCCTTCCCACCTTAAGTTGGTCAGGACATCGCTCACATATTTCACATCCAGCACCAGGCAAAGCTGGGTGGTTTCACTGTTGAGCCATTCGACATGCCGATCTGCCCAATGCTGTAAATCAACGCGGTTTGAAAATGGCAGCACATTGATTCCGTGGGGACTTGCCAGACGTTCAATGCCCTTGACGGTAGAGAGATCATCGTCCATCACCAGCACTGTCTTGTCGAAATGCATGCCTGATTTTCCAGCCCTTCATGTGCAGCCTAAGCCGCAACCCCGCCCTGAGAAAAATCTCACGCAACCACCGCCGCATTTGCGGGGGGCGTCAATATTAACTAAAGCAACATCTACCGGGTATTAGTCCAAAGACCAACATTTGCGAACATCCCAACTATGCGCAGGCTGGACAAATAGGACTTGGCCGATTCTGTCCTGGCAAGGCGCTGGGCAGGTTGATCGGGGTGATCGGTTGATGTCTGGACATGGTTTTTGTAGTGTTGCGCATAGATGGGATGTTCGCATTTGACAGTTAAAGTCCGGATAAGCGAAACGAATGGGAAAAACCTCGCTACGAATGTTCTGAAGTGTGGGGAATGAGCGGAATCCGGTGCAATAAAAATGGACTGGGACTTCATGGGTGGCCGCTTCACTGGTTAAGCTGGATACTGGCAGCCGAGAAACCAGAACGTTTGGATATTTTCATTTATGGGATGCGCACCATGACTTCGAAAAAATCTTGTTTGACTTGCATGGCAATATTTAAAGCGTGGGTCGTCAGTGCGGTCTGCATTGTCCTCATGCCAGGTACAAGCCACGCCGCGTCAATGCTCGATGGCAATACTTTGAACCAGGCCGACAAGCTTTTGATCGTCGACTGTCTGTTGCCAGGCCAGGTTCGCAGGCTCGGTGCGTTTTCCTCATTTTTAACCCCGCGGCGTCCAGTCAAGACGAGCGCCAGCGATTGCGAAATCCGTGGCGGCGAATATGTCGCCTATGATCGGGCAAGCTATTCCTCCGCGCTGAAGATCTGGTTGCCCAAGGCCCAGGACGGCGATCCGGCCGCGCAGACTTATGTCGGGGAAATATTTGAAAAGGGGCTTGGAACCGCTCCGGATTATGCCGCTGCCGCAAGCTGGTACAAGAAAGCCGCTGATCAAGGTCATTTGCGCGCGTTGATCAATCTGGGTTTTTTGCATGAACAAGGTCTGGGCGTGAAAAAGGATCCTGCCGCTGCCCTGACGTTCTACCGTAAGGCGGCCGGCCTGGAGGGCGTCATTGCCCTTGATGCGCCGCCTTCCCCATCCAGCGCTGAGATCAAGATGCTTCGCGAGGAGCTGGAACAAACCCGGCGGGAACTCGACAAGGCGGGGCGTGCGCTGGACATGCAGCGACTGAAATCAAATTCGGAAGTTGAGCAATTGCTGCAAAGAAAACTACAGGCCGCCGCAGCCGGAAACTTCGAGGAGACACGCCGTCTCGAGGCGCAACTCAAGCAACGTGAATCTGAACTTGAAGCGCAGCGGCAGCAAGTTGCCCGTCTGGAAAAATCAGTGGATGAGTATCGGACCCGTTTGGGGCAATCCATGGACGAAACCGCTACGCTCAAGCAGGATTTGCAACAAGCGCGCAAGCAGCTGTCAAAGGGGCGAAGCGAGGTCGACGCCATGCGGGCGCAGGCGGGCGAGGCCCAGCGTCGGCTGGATGAGGCGCGCCAGGAACTTGGAATGCAGAAACAGTCGGCAACCGCCGAGAGTGCGCGAATTGCCAAATCACTTGCCGCCGATCTGCACCAACGTCAGGCGGAGCTGGCACGCAAACAACTGGAAATTGTCGCTCTCGAGTCCAAGGTCAAGACTTATCAGGACAAGGTTGTGCAGATGGAATCCACGCAACCGCGTCCCGTTCCGGTGGTCGCCTACGCTGGCCCGAGTATTCAAATCATGGATCCGCCAGTTGTGTTGACCCGGGATGTCGCCTCGGTGAAGGTCCGTGGCCTGGTCGAGGGGCGCGAGATTGTTGGACGGGTGAATGCACCTGCCGGTCTGCTCTCGTTCACTATCAACGATATGCCGCAGGCGGTCGATGAGAATGGCTTGTTCAAGAAACGTGTGGGGCTGAGCGGTAGCGTGACGCGCGTTACTTTGCTGGCTGTCGACAAGCAGGGTAAACGCGCCTTGACCGAGTTCAAGCTTGAAAAGGATCTGCTTGGCGGTAACACAAGTTTGGCGGCAATAACACGGCCTGACTTCAATTTCGGCGGTTATTACGCCCTGGTGATTGGAAACCAGAAATACGCGAAATTGCCTCCGCTGGAAACGCCGGAGGCCGATGCGGATGGCGTGGCCAGAATACTCACGGAAAAGTACGGTTTCAATGTGACGAAACTGATCAATGTCACGCGATATGAAATGCTGTCCGAATTGAACAAACTCCGGTCAAAATTAACCGAGAAAGACAATTTGCTGATCTATTACGCTGGTCATGGCGAACTTGATCGAGCCAACTTGCGCGGTTACTGGTTGCCGATCGATGCCGAGCCGGATAGCGATGCAAACTGGATATCGAGCGTGTCAATTACCGATATTCTTAATGCGATGTCGGTCAAGCACGCCATTGTTATTGCCGATTCATGTTATTCCGGGGCGATGACACGCGGTTCGATTGGCCAGTTGGAATCCGGCATGTCGGACGAGGCCAGGCTGACCTGGCTGAAGGCTATCGCCAGCGCCAAGTCACGAACAGCGCTGACCAGCGGCGGGCTGAAGCCGGTTCTGGATGGTGGCGGCGGGAAGCACTCGGTCTTTGCGCAGAATCTGATCAATATCCTTGATGAAAATCGGGACATTCTCGAAACGCAAAGGTTATATCGTGAAATTTCGGCGCGTGTTCTGAATATTGCTCTGAAGCAAAGATTTGAACAGCGGCCCGAATATGCGCCGCTTAGATTTGCTGGTCATGAGTCCGGCGATTTTCTATTTGTGCCGGCGAATTGATTTAATCGGATCTGCGGGTTTTCTTATGATCAGATCGATTACCTGCGGCTAGGTCGGGTTGCCAATCATTCTGTTTGCCGCCTGTTTGGGATGTATAAAATGTGTGGTAGAAATGTATGCGCAAAATGCACGGGCTCGGTGCAATGGAATTCGCTAAGACTGTAGAAATACCCTTTGCGAGTTTTTGTCCGGCCAAATAGCCATCGCAAAATGAATTGCGTATGGTTGCCTGAATTGCCGGTATGGTTTTTTGGCTTTTTGTACCCACCCCACAAAAGGATTTAAAAATGAAACTGGAAGCTGACGTGATGGTCTCCACAAAGATGTTGGACTCCTTTCTTGGCCTGGAAACACGCCAGGTATCGCTGCCCTTGCTGCTTGTGTCCTTCAGCGTAGCGGGGGCAATGGCGCCCGCGTGCGTCTTGGCCGATCTGACCCCGCCGGGGTTTTATCAAGACGTCCTCAATAGTGCATCGGTCAATGGAGCCATTACGGGTAACGCCATTTTCCAAACCTGTGCGACGGGCGCAAATGCAAGTGGCGCCCTGAATAATCAGGCCTTTCAGGCTGATTGCAATCGAGTCGTGGGTGGCGCTATAGCCGATCCGGTGGGCTCGACACAGGCGTTGAACATGCTGGCGGCAGATCAGATTGGTGCGCAAAATTCCGCAGCGAGCCGAGCAGCGGGTTTGGGTGTTGCAGTCGTGCAAACGCGCCTTCAGCACATTCGGTTGGCCAGTGGGCTGCCGGTCTATCAGCCGTCCGTGCTGTTGGCCAATAACCATGTGTTCCAGAACCAGACCGGCGGGGGCGCCAGCGGCGACGCGGCTTTTGACCGGTTTGGCGCATTTTTGAGTCTGGGCTACGTCAACGGCAAAGAGGACCAGACGGCATTCCAGCCCGGTGCGGATATGGATCGTCGATCAGTCTCCGGCGGTATCGATTACCGGTTCAAGGATAATCTGTTCGGGGGCGTTGTCCTGCGTTATGCGGACGCTGATGTGGCTTTTGACAACAGCCGGGGCGACATGTCCGGGGATGAGTGGGGACTTGCCCTGTATGGCACCTACTTTCGGCCCGAGGGTTTGTTCTTTGATGGTCTGATTGGATACGGTAACGACGATTACACTTTGCGCCGCAGGATCGGTTATTCGGTCGATAGCGAAGTGGCTGACCAGAGCGCAACGTCAAGTCCGCAATCGAGTGTCGTCAACGTCAATCTTGGTGTCGGATACACCATGAGTCGCGATGCCTGGACGATTACCCCGGCACTTCGACTCAACTTCCTGCGGAACAAGGTGGATGCTTACCGCGAAAGCATGTCCAGTCCAATAGACTCCACGACGGTTGGCAGCAGCATGGCGCTGGGTATTGATGCTCAGACTTACACCTCGCTGGTGTCTGATTTTGGCATTCAGATTTCTCGGGCCATCAATTTGAGCAACCAGGTCCTCGTGCCCCAATTGCGGGTGTCGTGGCTGCATGAATTCAAGAACGATCAGGCGCAAGTGGGGGCATATTTCATCAATGACATCAATAAACAGCCCTTCTTCGTTCTGACAAACCAGCCGGATCGCGATTATGTTGATCTGGGTATTGCGGTGTCCGCGCAATTCGCGCAAGGCAGATCGGCATTCATTTCCTACGACACCCTGCTCGGTTATCAAGGCGTCAGTTATGACTCGGTCAATATCGGAATGCGATTCGAATTCTGATTTTTCGGGTTTGACCGGGGTGCGCCCTGCATCAGCGTTGCATCATTATTTACCAATGTGACGGCTTTTTCGGGGCGCCCGGTTGATTGTTTACTCGTTCGTTAGGGATGCGGGAATTGCCGGTGTACCGTTTTTGGTGGTGCTGGCGGGATGCAGTGCTAGGCCGAGTGCCGTGTGGCTAGTCACACAAACGAGGTACAACGACTCAGGGAATGACCATGCTGCGCGACCGGCGCCTTGCACCGCATCCCACCAGCACACCCATCACTGCCCAGGTTATTCATGGACAGTCGCTTAGTGCTGCCATAAATGGGATATTGGCTGTTTCCGCATCCCTTAGTCGCATTTGCGTAGCGTTGGCCAGCGTTCAAGCCAGCAGCACAGATGATCATAATCGGCCAGTTCCAGCACTTTGGCGGTCGGATGATGCGTAGCAAACGCATGAACAATCGAAGGGGGCACGTTGGTGTCTTGCTTGCCAACATAATGACGCTGGCAAACAGAAGCCGGCAGCGGTGGTTGGCGGGCTGGATCAAGCGAACCAACGAGTTCACTGTAGCCATGGATGGACGTCCAGTAGCCGACGTCAAGGTTTGCGGCGACCGTGACGACAGACTTGACCTCAGGCATGCGCTCGGCCATTAGCCAGGCAATGGTGCCGCCTCCGCTGTATCCGATCAGGGCGGTGGAGGTGATGCCGTGCGATTCAAGGTAACCACGCAGTGCCGCGACCATGCTGTCGATCACTTGCGGCGAGTATCGCTGATGCGTCCAGATAAGCGGGTTGCAGCGGGCGTCGTCTTTGGCTTCGAGATAACAAGGACGTCCCAGGAGCAATCGGTGCCCCGAATCCCGGGCCATCAGTTCCAGACTCAGATGTGTTCTCGGCGTTGGGTCATCCGAGACCGTCCGTTTTCCCGTCCATGGTGTGCCATCATGCTCGATGTAGACTTTTAACGGCTGCGAGGGGCTTGAATCTGTCGCTTCGTATGCAATGTGAAGAAACCCGCCGCCTTCGAGCGCCAATGCCTTGAATCCCAGTGTATGCGCATGACTGGCATAGCGTTGCGATGGGCTTGCACATGCGCTGAGCAGTAGCGCGGCGAAGACCAATACAACTGCATTTACGTACGCGTCAATGCGATCACAAGCCAATTTATTCTCTTTTAAACGCTCGAATTATTGATAGTTGCGTAAGTCTGCAAACAGGTATGAGGCGGGGTGATATGCATGATGAATGTTCTCGTACTCAGGGTAAACGACATGTCACGCACACGACAACCGGATCAACCCGGTTGGTCTTGGCGCCGATGGTGAACCCCGCCTGAGCGGCGAAGAACGGGACTTCGGGATCAAGGGCGAAAGTGGAGTTTTGCAATCAATGCAGTCACGGGAAGATTTTCTCTCTGCTTGATGGAAGTCCGACAGGCTCCAGGCGCACATTAACGGCCCGGCGACCAAATACCCGCTGTCCATTGGACTTCGGGCCAATAGACAGCGGCGGCCGGCGCATTGAAACTTGAAGATGATTGCAATCTCCATGCTGCCGGGTTGCTCAGGCAACCGGTCCCAATCTGTCAAGGAGTCATTCTTGTCTTTCCCCGTTTCATCCGAGCGCCGGCAACTGTCCGCGCTCATCAAGTTGTGGTCAGACTGGAACCCTTTCGGGTTTCCGGAAGCCGGGGCCATTCACTATGAAACGCTGGCGTTCATGACCTTGCAAACCATGAAATGTCATCCCTGCCAGGATGAACTGGTTGCATCGTTGAAGTATTTTATTGGAATCGAGGCGGGCAAGCCGTTGCAGCCTACTGAACAGCACATCCAGGCCTTTGCGCAACGGATCCTTCACGACGATGTTCTGGTCGGCGCCTTCCGCTCCTGTTGGACGGCAGAATGATGTTCGCCAACCCGGCCAAGGCGCACTGCGGTCTGCGTTGGTTCGGCCGCTTGCCGGTGGTGATCGGCAGGTAGTCGCACAGATACCCGCCGGGGTTGCTGCGGCGTCGCTGTCGCAAGCGTTGAATTAGCGGGGGAGGGGAGAGGCGGAGAAATCGGTTGGGCGCGGGCGCCCGCATGCATTTTTCGATTGCTTGTTTTGGCTATCAAGTATAAATAACTGACTAGTCAGTTATTTGAGTGAACGCCTTCCCGCCATGACTTCCGATCCCGCCCAACCTCGTTGGCAACGTCGCGCCGACGATCGGCCACAAGAATTGCTGCAAGCCGCGCTGACGGTATTCGTTGAGCGCGGTTTTGCCGCCGCGAGGCTGGATGAGGTGGCGAAGCGGGCGGGGGTGTCGAAGGCGACCGTTTATCTGTATTTCTCCGGCAAAGAAGACTTGTTCAAGGCGCTGGTAGAGAGCGCCATCGTGCCGGAACTGGAACATGTCGAGGTCTTGGCGCAGCAGCACGTTGGCTCGAGTCGTGATCTGTTGATCAAACTGGTCAGCGCCATCTGGCGGGCCATCGCGTTGTCGCCGCT
>JAIFKV010000026.1 GCA_020049415.1 Betaproteobacteria bacterium | reverse complement strand
CAGTTCCTTTTTGGTGCTGGCCAGGATGCCGAAAAGTCTATTGGCGACAATCAGTTAGCTTAGGTTGTCGCCTTCAACTGAGGAAAATAGGTTGAATGTCGTTTGACAGCCAGAGAGTCGGCACCGGGTTCTCTTCCAGCATACGGTTGATCCAGCCTTTGCGGGTCTGTGCGGTGCTTTTGCGGCCGATGAAGCGGTCGCCATCATTGAATACGTCCTCTACTTCGTCGAACAGGATCAGGGCACGCCGCTGTGCAAAGAAACTCTGTGCCGCCCGGAAAGCGCGCAGCCGCTTCTGGCCATCGACGGCATCGCCATCGCCGTCTTCGCTGGCGACTTCAAAAAGCTCGCATTTGAGTTCCTTGGCCAGCACTTTGGCCAACTGGCTTTTGCCTGTGCCGGGCTGACCATGCAGAAAGATGTTTACGCCCCGACGCCTGTCGTTGGCGGATTGCTTGAGGTAAGGCCGCAACACGGAAAGCGTGGGTGAAATATGCTCGTAGTCGGCCATGCCAAGTAAAGCCGGGGCACTGGGGTTGACAGTGCCGCGCAGCAGATTGACCGGATCGGTTTCGGACGAGGACAGGGTGTCCGCGAAACTGTTCGACAGCAGCTCGAGCTTTGAACGAAGAGAATTTGTGCCATTGCGGTCAACCGACACCAGCCCCGACTCGGCAAGAATGCCTTGCATGTTCAGCGAGGACCGAACCTCCTGTTCAGTCAGGTCGAGTACCCCCGCCAGCGCGCGATAGGCTTTTTCCGGGTAGCGGCTGCCAGATCCGGGAAATGCATCCGGCAAACCGCTGAGATACCTGATCTGAAAAATTCAAGGGGCCGGAGGGGCGATGTGATGCGGCGCATAGTGACCATCTAGACGGAATGGTTAAGGTTCGGCACTGTTATTTCAGCACCGGATCGATCATGCACAGTGCCGACTCAGATACCTTCGACTTTGTGACATTGCGTTGCCTCAATCTGCGCAATCCATGGAAAGATGCTGCAAGCAAGCGGCGCTTGCTGAGCAAACTGAAAGCCGCCAAGAAGAGCCTGGGTTTGTCGGTGGCGGCTTATGTCCTGCTCGATGAGCATGCCCATTTCCTGTTGCGCGGACCGCAAGGCCAGGCGGGGTCGACCCTGATCGAAGAGTTGCGCGGCGGCTTCTTCGACGATTGCGAGAAGGACAGTGAGTCGAGCGACAACGCACCGGTTGCCAGGCCTGAACTGGAATATCGCGCCTTGTCCGGGGCCTTGCAGGCCAGAGCGCATCTGGATTTCATTCACTACGAACCCGTGTTGCACGGGTTGGTGGAACGTGCCGTCGACTACGACTGGTCGAGTTTTCCAACCCGCGTGATGCAAGGTCATTACCCGGAAAACTGGGCCGCGTACTCGCCACCCGCATCGCTGACGCGGGTCCATCTCTAATCATAGGTTGATCAACTGCAGGCAGCCGGTTTCAGGCTGCCAGCCAGGCGCGCCAGCCAACGTATGGCTTGATGTCCTTTGCCTCGGCGACGACGAAACCTTCGCAAATAAGGCTGTTCACTGGCGCACCATCGGGTGGCGCGTAGAAACGATATCTCGGCGCGGTCAGGGAGGATGTGCGCTTTCAGGGGAGTTCCATGTCGGTCCGGATGAACCGCACGGCTTCGGCTGCCGGTACGGGACGACTGATCAGATAGCCCTGGATGAGGTCGCAGCCCTGTGCCAGCAGGTGGTCGGATTGTTCCTGGGTTTCCACGCCCTCGGCGACCACTTCCATCCCCAGACTGTGGCCCAGGGCGATGACGGCATGAACGATGGAGGCGCTGCCCGGGTTGCTGGTGAGATTGCGGATGAAGGACATGTCGATCTTGAGCTGGTGGGCGTTGATCTGTTGCAGGTAGGCCAGTGAAGAGTAGCCGGTGCCGAAGTCGTCGATGGACAGGCGCACGCCCAGCGCATTGAGTTCACCCAGGGTTTGCAGGGCGGTGCGGATGTCGGAAAGCATGAAGCTTTCGGTGATCTCCAGTTCCAGCCAGGCAGCTTCGATTGCGTAATATTTGAGGGCGGCGCGCACCGAGGTGACCAGATCGCCCTTGTTGAGTTGGACGGCGGAAATGTTTACGGCCACCCGGATCGAGAGTCCCTCATCGCGCCACGCGGCCATCTGCCGGCAGGCTTCCCGCAGCACCCAGTCGCCGAGGGGCGTGACCAGGCCGGTTTCTTCCGCCAAGGGAATGAACTGGCCGGGCATCACCATTCCGCGTTGCGGATGTTGCCAGCGCAATAGGGCTTCGAAGCAGATCGGGTGTCCGTCGACGAGGCGGACCTGGGGCTGGTAGTACAACTGGAGTTCGTTGTGCTGTTGTGGCTGGCGCAGGGCCTGGCGCAGGTCGGCTTCGAGAGTGAGGCGCTCTCGCGCGAGGGTGGACATTTCCGGCGAGAAGAAGCGCATGCTCTCGCGGCCTTCGCTTTTTGCCTGGTGCAGGGCGGAATCCGCATTGCGTTGCAGGGTCTCCGCATCGCGGCCATCTTCCGGATAGAGGGCGATGCCCAGGCTGGCGCCGACGTAGATACGATGGCCGTCTTCCTCGAACGGTTCGGACAGGGCGTCCATCAGCCGCTGCGCGGCAAAATCCACGCCCTGGATGTTGTCGACGCCTTCCAGCACGACGTTGAATTCGTCGCCGCCGATGCGGGCGATGGCATCGGTTTCGCGCAACGCTTCGCGGATGCGGCGCGCGGCTTCCTGCAAGACGCGGTCGCCGACGGGATGGCCCAGGCTGTCGTTGACCCGCTTGAAATCGTCCAGGTCCAGAAAAATGAGGGCGAAACGGCTCTGTTCCCGCTCCGCCCGCTGCACGGCGTGGTTGAGGAGTTCGATGAAGAGGGAGCGGTTGGGCAGGTCGGTGAGAGGGTCGCGGTGGGCCAGGACGCGATATTTTTCTTCGCTCTTTTCCAGCAGAACGGTGCGCTGTTCGAGCAGGTGTTCCAGATACAGACGTAGCTGGGCCAGTTCCAGATGGGTGCGGATGCGGGCCTTTACTTCGTCGATGTCGAACGGTTTGGTGATGTAGTCCGCCGCGCCGAGGTCGAAGCCTTTCACCTTGTCCGGGCTGGCGTTGACGACGGTGATGAACAGGATGGGGGTGCGGTTGACGCCGGGCAGGGACTTGATGCGGCGGCAGACTTCGTAGCCGTCCATGCCGGGCATGACGATGTCCAGCAGCACCAGATCCGGCGGCGCCGGGCCGCGCATGATCTCCAGAGCGCGCTGGCCGTTGCCGGCGACCAGGATGCGGTAGTCGCCCTTGAGGGCTTCCAGCAGTTCGTGGATGTTCTCGGGCACGTCGTCCACTACCAGGATGGCGGGCGGGGATTCCGGGACGTGCTGGCGGACGCAGTCGAAGCGGCCGGGTACGGCGCGATAGCGTTTGAGTTCCAGCTGGGTTCGCAGACGCAGGCGCAGCAGGTCGGGGTTGACCGGTTTGGTGACGTAGTCGGCGGCGCCCAGTTCCAGGCCGCGCGCTTCGTCCGCCGCTTCCGACAGCGCGGTGACGAAGATGACCGGGATGTCGGAGGTGGCGGTGTCGGATTTGAGCGCTTGCAGCACGGCATAACCGTCCATGCCGGGCATTTTGATGTCCAACAGGATGAGGTCGGGGCGCGGTTCCCGGAGTGCCAGTTCCAGCGCCTTTTCTCCGTTGGTGGCGGCGGAGATGGCGTAATCGTCGCGCAGGATCTGCATCAGGGCATGCAGGTTTTCCGGCATGTCGTCGACGATCAGGATGCGCGGATGGGGGCGGGCGGTCTGGGTCATGGTTGCAGGCGTTGGCGAAGGGTGTTCAAGAGGGTCGTGGCGTCGTCGATGGCGAACATGTCGATGGCGTTCGCAAGATCGGCGACTTCCCGATCCAGACCGAGGCCGTGCGCGCCGCCGCGCAGACGGTTCAGGATCGGTTCGACGGCGCCCAGGTCGAACTCCAGGGCATGCGCCAGACGGTCGAGCTGCTTGCAGGCTTCCGGCTTGCTGAGCGCAGCGCCTTGCGGGGTGGTCGAGACCGGCAGCGCCTGTCGGTCGATATCGGCCAGCACGCCGTCGAGATGTCCGGCGAGCAGGTCCCAGTCGGCGTCAGACGGCAGTTGCCCGCGTTTCAGAATGTCATCGACGATCTGCGCCTGGCCGAACAGGTCGTTGGCACCCAGGTTGCCGCACACGCCCTTGAACGCGTGGCAATAATCCTCGGCGGCCTGGGGGCCGGATTCCACTGCCAGCCGGCGCATTTCCACGACGGCAGCGGGATAGCGTTCTCGGAAGCGGCGCAATTGCTTGCGATAGGCTTCCGCTTTGCCGCCGATGCGCCGGATGCCCTGGCGGGTGTCCAGACTGTTCAGTGCAAGCAGGTCGTCCGGGCAGGACAGGTCGTTTGCTGCGAGTGGAGACAGCATGGCGCCCGGATTGGCGGGATGTATCCATTTGCCCAGTACCGTGAGCAGACGGGTCGGGTCGATGGGTTTGGTGACGTGATCGTTCATGCCGGCCGCATGGCTCTTGTCGGCGTCGCCGGCCATGGCCAGCGCGGTCATGGCGATGACCGGCAGCGTCGCCATTTTTTCCCGGCCCGGCTCGGCGGCCATGGCGCGGATGCGGCGGGTCGCTTCAAGCCCGCCCATGACCGGCATCTGGATGTCCATGAGCACGCCGTCGTAGTTGTGCGCGCGCACCTTGTCCAGCGCTTGCTGGCCGTTTTCCGCCTCGTCCACCCGGATGCCCTGGCCGCGCAGCAGTTCCACGGCGAATTCACGGTTGATTTCGTTGTCTTCCACCAGCAGCAGATAGGCGCCGGCCAGCTGGCCACTGAAAGTGGCGGAATTCTCTTCGCGATGGCCGCCATCCTCGCCCAGTACCCGACCCCGGCCCAGGCTGGAAAGAATGGTGTCCAGCAGCAGCGAAGGGGAGACGGGTTTGACGAGGAAACCGTCCACGCCAGCCTGTTGGGCCAGCCGCAGGACATCCTCGCGGCCATAGGCGGTGGCCATGATGATGCGGGGCTTGTCCGGAATGGCCAGGTCGGCGCGAATGGCGCGGGCGACTTCGTCCCCGTTCATGCCGGGCATCTTCCAGTCCAGCAGGAGCAGGTCGAAGGGGCGCTCGCGGGCGGACTGCAGGGCTTCCAGCGCTGCCTGGCCATTGGAAACCACCGTCACGTCCAGCAGGAAGTAGCGCAGCATTTCCGCCAGAATCTCGCGCGATATCTGGTTGTCGTCCGCCACCAGCACGCGCAGTCCCTGCAACAGCGGGCCGACCTGATCGAGCAGGGCGCGGCGGCGTTCCTGGGCTTGCCGGGCGATGCCCAGTTTCAATGTGCAGCAGAACGTGCTGCCCCGGCCTGGCTGGCTGTCTTCTATCCAGATGCGCCCGCCCATGAGTTCGACCAGATTCTTGACGATGGCCAGGCCAAGACCGGTGCCGCCATAGCGGCGAGTGGTGGATTCGTCCGCCTGGGAGAATTTGTCGAACAGCCGGGTCTGAGCTGCGGGGCTCATGCCGATGCCGGTATCCCGCACGCAGATCTGCATGCCGAGCCGGTCTTCTTCGACCTGGAGGCTCTGGAAGGCCAGTTCCACCGTGCCCTGGTCAGTGAATTTGACGGCATTGCCGCAGAGGTTGAGAAGAATCTGCCCAAGACGCAGGGGATCGCCCACCAATACCGGGGGAATGGCCACGTCGTAACGGATCAGGAATTCCAGTCCCTTTTGTTCAGCCTGGAAGCCGATGGAATCCGTTAATTGTTCCAGTACGCTTTCCAGGCCGAATTCGATTTCCTCGATTTCCAGCTTGCCGGCTTCGATTTTCGAGAAGTCGAGAATGTCATTGATGATGCCCAGCAGGGAGTGCGCCGCGCCCTGGGATTTGAGCAGATAGTTCCGCTGCGACAGGGAGAGATCGGTCTTCAGTGCCAGATAGATCATGCCCAGAATGGCGTTCATGGGGGTGCGGATTTCATGGCTCATGTTGGCCAGGAACTGGCTCTTGGCCACATTGGCGGCTTCCGCGTCGGCCCGTGCGGCAAGCGCTTCCCTTTCCGCCTGCTTGAGGGGGGAGATGTCGACGATCAAGCCGACCAGCCCGTCGGGGCGGCCCAGGCCATCGGAGAATCCGGTCACGGAATACAGCACGTCGTGCGGTTGTCCGTCGGCCATGACGATGGTCGTTTCGCGCGCGGTGCGGCCCTGGCTGGCAATGATGGTTTCATCCTCGGCCTGATAGGCCAGACGAGCGTCCATGGGCAGGTAGTCCAGTTCGAGCACCTGTTTGCCGATGAAATCCTTGCGGTCCACCTGAAAGGCCTTTTCATACGCAGCATTACAGCCGAGAAAACGGGTGTCCGCGCCTTTGTAGAAAATGGGATTGGGAATGGTGTCGATGAGCGCCTGCAACAGGCGGGTGCGTTCTTCCACGCGATGTTCCAGTTGGTCGTTGGCGAGCTTGAGCCGTTCCTCGCTCTCGGCCAGCGAGTCGTTGGCCCAGGACAACTCCCGTTCCCGGTATTCGATGGTCTCCAGCATGGCATTGAAGGCGCTGACCAGAGCGCCCACTTCGTCGTCGCTTTCGCGCACCGCGCGCAGGCTGTAGTCCTTGCGCTCGGTGATGGCTCTGGCCGTGCCGGTCAGCCGTTCCAGTGGGCCGGAGATAAAGCCCTGCAGGCGATGGCCGATGATCACGGTGGCCGCGATGGTGAGCAGGGCGATGATGGCGGTGATGAGCAGGAAATTGCGCCACAACTGGTCCAGTTCCAATTGGTTGGCGACCAGATAGAAAGCGCCCATGGGGACGCCATCCAGGCTGACCGGTTCAACCAGCACCAGCAGCCCCTGGCGGAATTCCATCGTGCGCCGGGCTTCGAGCTGGGTCGGAAAGATGTAGGGCGCACTCGCATCACGTGTGAACTTGACGAACAGCCGCCCCTCCGCGTCGTAAAGGGCGGCGGCATCGATGGCCGGTTTGAGTTTGAGTGCAGACAAGGTTTCCTGCGCTACCTGCTCGTCGTTGAACCCCAGTGCGGCGGTGCTGCGGTCGGCAATGATGCGGGCCAGTGAGGAAAGATCCCGTTGTATTCCGTCCCGCACCCGCATCCGCTCGTAGGCAATGAAGCCGGCGCCTTCCAGCAGCAGCGCAACGATGCTGGAAGTCAACACCAGCATGATGAGCTTGGTCTTGACCGGAAGACGCAACAGGCGGACGCGCCAGGTGACGGATTTCATGGCGAGCCGCCGCTGACAGATCGGGCCAGTTCCAGAAGTTTGGAACTCAGCCTGAGGTGGGCCGCACGGGAGGCCTCCTGATTCACTTCCAGTTTGATCTTGCCGGCATCGGTATAGAAGCCGACGATGCCGCCCCGGCCGGCGAAACCTTCGCCATCCCCCACGCTGAGTACCCCGGCCTTGCCGAGGCGGGCCAGCAGTTCGGCGGGAGCTTGCTCGCGGTTGCCGAAATAGATCATCTGGCATTGCGTCGGATCGCCGTCTCTTGCCACCTGTATCGGTCGCCCCCGGGCTGTGCGGTTGGAAAGTTCGTCCAGCAGTTCGCCTACCCGTCCGGCGCTCCGCACACAGATGCGGAAGTTCTCCTCCGGCAGATTTGGCCACTCTACGAAGTTGATGAGGTGGAAGATGTAGGCGGCCTTGATCTTGGCTTCCATCGGGCTGTCTGCTGCGCCACAGACGGGAGCCGCAAGCGCCAGCAGGAAGGCGGCAAGCCAGCTTCGCATCGGATAGCGCTGAACCTGCATGTTGTGGCCGTCTACCAACTGATTTGCAGGCTGGCTAAGCCGCTGAAACCGGGGTCGCGGAAATCCCAGGGCATGGCATAGCGACGGTTGCCCAGGTTTACCAGGTCCAGGCTCAGCTTCGTATTACGCCCCACCGGTCGAGAGGCGTGCAGGTTGAAGGTGCCGTAATGGCCATATGCCTTGCGGCCGGAACGGGAGGCGCTGTCGTAATAGCGGCCGATCCAGTGGAAATAGGGCGAAACGCGCCACTGGCCCGGCATGAGGGCTGTGAAGCCCAGGTTGCCGGTAAGATCCGGCGCAAAGGGAATTTCCGTACCGTCCTGGTCCGCATTGCTGCTGTTCTCCAGGCGGGTGTCGCTGAATGTCAGGTTGGCAAACCAGCTGTCCGAATCCGGTTGTGTCTGCCGCAGTTCCAGTTCCAGGCCGGCTGCGCGGGCCTGGCCGGCATTCACGGAGATGGCCTGGGTGGCACCGACGGCGTTGTCGACAATGGCGTCCTGAATGCTGTTCAGGAACACTCTGGCATGAAAATTCATGCCAGCGCCGAACCGCCATTCCAGGCCCAGATCGCGGCCCAGACCGGTTTCCGGCGTTAGCGACGGATTCGGTAGCTGTCCACTCGCCCCCGGCGCCGATACCGTGCCGCCGATCTGCTTGGCGGAAGGCACCATGAAGCTGCTGCCCATGTTGGCATAGACCGCCACGCCCGCATCCGAATTGCGGCGCAGCCCCAGGCTCCACAGATTGTGGCTCCAATCCGCCTCGCGCACGGCGGGCAGATTGCCGCCCAGCAGTGCATAGTCATGATCGATGCGGTTGCGGCGCACACCGGCGCGGAACACCCAGTTGTCCCATTGCAGCTTTTCCTGAAGGAACACGCCCAGCGAACGGGCGCTGGCATCGTTTTCCACCGTTTCCACCCCGGCCGGTGTCCGGCTGCGGGTCTCGTAGTCGACCGACTGATGGTCCGCCCCCAGGGTCAGGAGGCTGTTTTCGCTGTGCAGATAGCTCAGGGTCAGGTCCATCGGCCGGATGGTTTGACGCGTACGGTCATGGCTGGTCAGGGCCAGACTCAGGGTGTTCCCATAGTCGTCGTTGCCGAACTGGCGGTCGTAACGACGCTCTCCGGCCTTGAACTGGAGATGCCAATCGGGAGAGAACTGGTTGTTGTAGGTCAGATTCAGCGTGTTGTAACGGTGCTGCATGTCGCGGTTGGGCCGGCCCATGTCGCCATCCTGCTCGGTGTGATGGAAGAAGACCGAGAGGGTGTGGTTGGCGCGACCCAGTTCCTGGCTCAGGTTGGCGAATGCCCGGGTCTTGCGGTAGTCCGGGTCTTCCGTCGTCTGCAGCCAGGAGCCCGTAGCTCCGAACTGGGTGTAATCCGCCGACTCCGTCCCCAGGCCGGCAAAATAACTGAGATCGCCAACGCGCCCCTGATGCCAGATTTTGCCCTGAACGGTACCCAAGGAACCCAGGCCTGCGGAGACGCGGGTCAGGGGAGATTCGACCCGGTTTTTCAGCACCAGATTGGTGGTCCCGGCCAGAGGCGACTCGTTGCCGGCGAAGTCCATCGTCAGATAGTTGGAATAAAGCACGGAAGCCGGGCCTTTGTGGACTTCGACCCGCTCCACCACGGACGGGTCCAGGTTCATGGGGTCGACGAAGGAGTCCACCGGCAGGCCGTCCAGCAGCCAGGTGTTGTATTTCGGCCCCAGGCCGGCGTAAGAGCCCCAGTTGGCGTCGTTGCGGGACAGTACATTGACAAACTGGCCAGCGGTATGGCGCATCCATTCCGCCAGATGGCGATGATCGATCACCGTCTGCTCCAGATCCTCAGCCCGTAAAACCAGGATGTGCTGGGTCACGGAATCGGGCGACTGCGCCACCTTGGCATCCGTTACCACCATGTCCGCCAACTGCTCAAGACTGGTGGCATCGACAAAACTGCCCAGAGACATGGACTGCACGGAGACTGCAGCCTGCGCGGGGACGGCAAAGGCAAGAAGTAAGGCCGTGAATCCGGCTCGCCCGCGCCCATTTTTCAGTCTCATCAAGCGGTTCATTTCTTCTCCTCTGAGTGCTCTGGGCGTCCCCCGAGGAGCCATAGCCATTTTGACATAAGGGGATGCAGAAATAAGAAGGATAGGAATTTCAACGACCCCAAAGCAAGTATCTCCGTGCTTTTCGCCCCACGTCAAACGAAAATTGCGCCCGGAAATCTCACTTTT
>JAIFKV010000133.1 GCA_020049415.1 Betaproteobacteria bacterium | reverse complement strand
GCCAACGCGATGGCCGGCGATGTCGAGCGGGCCGCCGCCGCCGGCTTCTCCGAGTACCTGACCAAACCGCTTGATGTCGGCCAGTTCCTGGCGGTGGTTGACCGTTTTTTGTATGACCCCATTGGCCCCATTGACTCCATTTAAGCTGAACTTACCCACCCGCCTCGCGGTTTCGGCCTTGTTGTTTTGGCCTTGCTTCCGCCAGGTATTTTTCGGAGCGTCGGCGGGTGATTATTTACCCTCAGCGTTAATGCAATGAGCCCAATTCCCCGCCCATCCGATGCCCTGCGCGCCGCCGCCAAGGCAAGGCTGAATCATGATATCGAGTGGATTTCCAGCGGCCCGGCGGAAATGCTGCTGCATGAATTGCAGGTGCATCAGATTGAACTGGAAATGCAGAACGAAACCCTGCGCCAGGCTCAGATTGATCTGGCGGCATCGCGCGATTGCTATATCGATCTGTACGAGTTTGCTCCGCTGGGTTATCTCACCCTGTCTCGCGATGGGGTGATCGAGCAGCTCAATCTGACTTGTGCCACGCTGTTGGGAGAACATCGCCAGGAATTGGTGCGGCGGCGCTTCAGCGGTCTCGTCGCGCCCGAAGATGGCGACCTTTGGCACCGATATTTTGTCCAGATAATTCAACGTGGCAAGCAGGCAGATGCCGATGGCGCGCCACCCCGCTTTCCTCCGTGCGAGCTTGTCATGCGGCGCAGCGACGGGGTTGTTTTTAATGCCCGTCTAGATTGCCTCTACCAGGCCGGCCCGGAGCCGAAGGTGCGCGTTGCGCTGAGCGACATCAGCGAAACCAAGCGGGCCGAAGCGGCGCTTCGACTGCTGAATCAGACGCTGGAAGCGCGTGTCCAACAACGTACCGTGAATTTGCTCGGCGAACGCGACGAGGCCGAGCGCGCCAACCTGGCCAAGTCGGAGTTTCTCGCGCGCATGAGCCACGAACTACGCACGCCGCTGAACGCTATCCTGGGTTTTGGCCAATTGCTGGAGCGGGCGCGGCTGTCTGAACAGGACGCTGATAACGTGCGGGAAATCCTCCATGCCGGCCGCCATTTACTTGAATTGATCAACGAGGTGCTCGACCTGGCGCGCATCGAATCAGGCAAGTTCATGGTCTGCCTGGAGCCGGTCGATCTGCCGCCGCTGCTCGCCGAGTGCCTCAATCTGATGCGTCCACTGGCCGATCTGCGGGGTATCAGTCTGCTGCACTCCGAGCCGGATGATGCGTCAGGTTTCGCATCTGCCTGCAATCGGCAAGTCCGCGCCGACCGCACCCGGCTGAAGCAGGTGTTGTTGAATCTGCTGTCCAACGCGATCAAGTTCAATCACCCCAATGGCACGGTGAGTCTGAGTTGTGTCGGTGTCGGCGAGGTGCTCCGGATTCAGATCCGAGACAGCGGCCCCGGCCTGAGCGACGCCCAGCAAACCCGCTTGTTCAAACCGTTCGAGCGCTTGGATGCCGAAAGCACCAGCGTCGAGGGCGCCGGTATTGGCCTGGCGTTAAGCAAACGTTTGATGCAAGCGATGGCTGGCGAGATCGGGATGGAAAGCAAACCCGGGGCCGGTTGCCTGTTCTGGGTCGGCCTGCCGTGCGTCGGCGTGCCGACCCGGTTGCCTTGTCCGGTGGCGGCGGATGTCAAGGTTGAACTACCGCAGATTGGCCCGCGCAAATTCGAGGTGCTGTGCATTGAAGACAATCCGGCCAATCTGCGTCTGATCGAACGCATTCTGGCGCAGTGCCCGGATATCTGTTTGCTTGGCGCAAACCGCCCCGGCCTGGGCCTGGAAATGGCGCTGAAACACCGGCCGGGCTTGATTTTGCTGGATATCAATCTGCCGGATATGGATGGCTATGCGGTGATGAATCGTCTGCGCGAAAACCCGGCCACGCGCGCAATTCCGGTGGTGGCGGTGAGCGCTAACGCGATGCCGAAAGACATCGCTCGCGGTGCGGCGGCCGGCTTCAAAAATTATCTGACCAAGCCGCTGGATGTCGATGAGTTGTTGCGGGTGGTCGCCGAGGTCATCGAGCAGGCTGCGTCTGACACTATGCCGCAAGATGAGGTTACAAAAGGAGGCAAGGATGAGTGAAACCTGGCAGGAAGGTTTTGAATCATGCGAGCAGCCGACCGATGCGCTGGCGGCGTCGATTCTGCTGGTGGATGACGAACCGTCCAATATCAAGCTGCTGCAGCGTACCCTGCAAGCCTTCGGTTACCTGAATCTCATCGCCACTACCGATCCGCGCACCGTGCTGCCGCTATATCGGCAGCACGCTTTTGACCTGATCGTGCTTGACCTGAACATGCCCTTTCTGGATGGCTTCGGGGTGTTGCGCCAGCTTCAGGAACTCGGCGAGGACTTGCCGCCGGTGCTTATTCTCACCGCCCAGAATGACCATGAACATCGTGTTCGCGCGCTGCGCGCCGGCGCTCACGACTATGTGACGAAACCGTTCGCGGTCGATGAACTGGTGGCCCGGGTGCGCAATCTGGTTCAGGTGCGGCTGTATCACAACGCGGTGCGAACGCGGAACCATTGGCTGGAAGAACGCGTGCGCGAACGCACCCGGGAACTCTATGACACCCGTTTGCAGATCGTCCGCCGACTAGGGCGGGCGGCGGAATTTCGCGACAACGAAACCGGCCTGCACATCGTTCGCATGAGCAAGATTTCCGCACTGCTCGGCGCTGCCGCCGGAATGGCGGAAGAAGATTGCGAACTGCTGCTGAATGCCAGCCCGATGCACGACATCGGCAAGATCGGCATCCCCGACCAGATTTTGCTCAAGCCCGGCAAGTTCGAGCCGAATGAGTGGGAAATCATGAAAACGCATGCCAGCATCGGCGCCGAAATTCTCTCCGGCGATGATTCCAATTTGCTCTCCATGGCGCGCGTAATCGCACTCAGCCATCATGAAAAATGGGATGGCAGCGGTTATCCCAATGGCCTGGTCGGCGAAAATATTCCCCTGGTCGGCCGCATCGCCGCGCTGGCCGACGTATTCGACGCGCTGACCTCCGAGCGCCCCTACAAAAAAGCCTGGTCAGTCGAAGCCGCGCTGGGCTACATCGAGGCTAATCGGGGCAAACATTTCGATCCGCGGCTGGTCGATCTGTTTCAGGCGCAACTTGCAGAAATCGAGGCGATCCGGGATCAATACGCGGAGCCGGCCGCCGCTTGATGCCGCGAGGCATCAAGCGCCGCTGGCCACTGCTCATAACAGTTTGCCCGCCTTGGTGACGACCCGTTGGTGGCTGTAGTCGGACACCGGCGGCCGCGCTACCGAGCCCTTCGCCTGAACATAGTCGACAAAGGTCTGGGTGTAGAGCAGGTAGGTGTTGACGTAGTTGCCAGTGGCGTAAATCTTGCCGAGGGTGGCGTAGCCTTCCTTGCCGCTGGCGAGAAAATCGTTGGTCACCAAGGTGTAGATCTTGCCTGGGTCGATGGCCGACCAGATGCCGGTCTTGCGGTCGCGCACCTGGATATTGCTGAAACGCTGCCCCTGGCTTTTCGATAGATCCAGATCCCAGCGCGCGCCGCTCATGTAGGGGTGGCCGCCGCTTGAGCCGCCATGATCGAGGTGGTTGGCGACACCGTCTTCGAGCGTGGCGATGAGTTGCGCTCCGCTCACCGGCATCTCGATCAGGACATTGGAGAACGGCAGCACCTTGTTGGCGGTCTCGAAGCTGATCGGCCCGGCGGGGATGGAGATGCGCACGCCACCGGCGTTTTGCAGGGCGAAATCGGCGCGTTTGCTGCCGGCAAGAAAGGCTTCCGCCACCACCTGGGCGATGTCGCTGCCTTGCGCTTTTGCATTCGCGTTCTCACAACCGGCGACGCCACTGCCGCGACCGCCTTCCTCGCCGGGAATGCGCACCAGACAGAGCGCATCGCTGCTGCCACCGATGATGCGCTGGGTGAGTTTTTCCATCAGACCGGCATAGCGGCTGACTTCGGCCTGCGCGGTGGGGTCGGGTTGCACCGCCTTGACCTGCTTGCGGGTAGCCAGCCAGGCAAGAATGGCCTGTTGGGTCGGCGCGTCAACCTGGAGGTGTGTACCTTCCGCATTCGCCCGGCTGAAGCTGTCGCCGACCTGCAAAGTCGGATTTCCGCCGCATTCCGCAACGCGACCCTGGGCGTCGAAGCGAATATTCATCAGGCCGACAATCTTGTTGTATTCCCAAGCCTGGCCAATGCAGACCGCCTCGCCATCGGCGTTTTTGGCGAGGGTCGGGTAGGGGCCGGCGGAGGCCAGGCCATATTCGGTGAAATCGCCCAGCAGCGTATGCGAGTCGCCGCCGATGATGACATCGACATCGCTCAACCTGGCTGCCAGCGCCTGGTCGGCGGCGTAGCCGTGGTGGGTGAGCAGGACGATATGGCGAACGCCGCCGCGCTTCAGTTCGTCGATGTAGCGCTGCGCCGTTTCGGCCTCGTCGAGAAAGCGGGTGCTGGCCAGCGGCCGCGAGGAATCCTGGGTCTTGCCGCGCACGACGATGCCGATGATGCCCACCGGCACGCCGCCGATCCACTTCACGCTATACGGCTGCAGGTAGTCGCCGCGATGCAGCGGCGCCAATGGCGTGCCTACCTCGGGTTCGACATTCGCTGACAGCACCGGCGTATAGCAGCCCCCTTGGCGCATGAAGTCGAGAAAACGGCGCAGCCCGGCATCGCCCTCGTCGAACTCATGATTGCCCAGCGACATGGCATCGAAGCAGATCGTCTTCATCAACGCCGCGTCGGCCTCGCCCTTGAACAGGGTATGGAACAACGTGCCGGTGGTGGCGTCGCCGGCATGCAGTTTGAGCAGGTTGGGGGTGCCGTCGAGGGCGCGAAATTGCGCCGCCGTGCGCGCCATGCCGCCGACTTCGACTCGTGTCGGGATGCCATCCAGCTTCAGCTCGAAGTCCTTGAAGGCGGTGAGATTCGAATGGTGGTCGTTGATGTGAGCAATATTCAGCTCGACCGGCGGGAAGCTGGGGGCGTCGGCAAACGCCGGACTGGCGCAGGCAAGTCCAAGGAACAGAGCAGCAAGCTGAAAGGTGCGCGGCATTGGGGCCTCCAATTCAAGAAGCGCGGATTTTATCTCCGAGTGCAACCTCGGCGTTCCTGATCGCCCGCACATTGGCTCATCTGGCGGGCAAGTATGTCGGTGCGAATGAATTCGCACGAAACGCGACCGACTCATCTTCCGTTGCGCGCAGAGGCATGGGCGCCTCTCTACGCCTGGGCAAGACCCAAGGTTTGCTTTGCCGGTTTGGTTCCGATATTGACTTCGATATTGACTGCGACGTTGTTTGCGATGTTGTCTGCGATGCTGTCTTAAATCGCGGTGCAGTCGCTTTCTGGTACCGGGTAGTAGGCGCGCACGCCGGCGCCAGCGGCGTGGCACGGCATTCACCGCAAGGCGGGATATTCGGGCCTGTATAGTGGCGTTAGAGAGTATTCTGTATCAACATCAACTCCCGATATCCTTGGTAATAAATGACAGGCATTGCACGAGTCCTGCAGCGCGTCGCTTCGCGCAGCGGCTTGCCGCAGGTGTTGGCGCGCATCCTGATCCTGATCCTGATTCTGGTTGTCATCGCGCCAATCGCCGCCGCTGTGGAATCCCGTACCACCGTCACGCTGGGTGTGCTTTCCTTTCGTCCCAAACCGGAAACCATGGCGCGCTGGCAAGCCACCGCGGACTACCTGAGCGCCAGGACCGGCTATTCCTTCTCATTGGCGGCATTGACGTATCCGGAACTGGAGGCGGCGATCAGCCAGCGCCGCATCGATTTCGTGCTCACCAACCCGGCTCACTATGTGTTGATGACTCGCCGCAATGGCTTGTCCTCGCCGCTGGCCACTCTGGTCAATCTGGAAAACGGCCAGCCGATCACCCAGTTCGGCGGCGTCATCGCCACCCGCGCCGGGCGGCATGACCTCGCCCGGCTGGCCGATCTCAAGGGCAAGGTCGTCGCCACGCCCGATACTGGCTCCTTCGGCGGTTACCAGACGCAAGCCTATGAACTGGCCCAGGCCGGTCTTCCGGTCGCTGACAATATCCGCTTGCTGATCACTGGCATGCCCCATGACACGGCGCTGCACGCGATGCTGGAAGGCCGTGCCGACGCCGCATTTGTGCGCACCGGCCTGATCGAGTCGATGATCCAGGATGGTCGTGTCGAAGCCAGCCAGATCGCGGTATTGAATCGCCTTCATGCGACCGGATTCCCGTTCCTGCATTCGACCCGGCTGTATCCGGAATGGCCCATCGCGGCAATGCCGCAAACCGACGCACAACTTGGGCGCGCGGTGTCCCAGGCGCTGTTCGCGTTGTCGGCCGATCACCCCGCCAGTCGTCAGGGGCAATACCAGGGCTGGGCCATTCCGGCCGACTACGAGCCGGTGCGGACCCTGATGCAGTCGCTGCGGTTGCCGCCTTTCGACGCTGCGCCGGCGTTCACGCTTCGCGACATCATCGACAAGCATGGGGTGGTCATTTCGCTCGCCAGCGCGGCCGGCAGCGCCATCGTCGTGCTGCTGTTCATGCTGGCGGCGCGGCAAAAGCAATTGCGCATCCAGGAACAGCGATTGTCCGAAGAGCGCCGGCAGTTGCTGGCCGCATTGGGCGAGGGCGTTTACGGCGTCGACCGGGAAGGCCGCGGCACTTTCTTCAATCCAGCTGCGCTGGCCCTGCTGGGATACCAGGAGGATGAATTGCTCGGACAAGATCAGCACCAGTTGAGCCATCACCATTTTCCGAATGGAGAGCTGTACGACAAGGAGGGCTGTCCGATCTTTCTGACACTGCGCGATGGTCAAGTCAGGCGTTGCGAAGAATGGTTCTTCCGCAAGGACGGCAGTGGATTCCCGGTCGAGGTGACCGTCGCGCCGATCAATCGCGAAAGCATCCTTATCGGCGCGGTCGTGGTGTTCCACGACATCAGTCAGCGACTCGCCGCGCAGGCGCGCGACAGGCTGCTGGTCTCGGCGCTGGAGGCGGTGCCTAACGGCATCGTCATAACCGACCCTCAGGCGCGCATCGAATGGGTCAATCCGGCATTCGAAACCTTGACCGGATACGACCATTTGGAAGCCGCCGGCCGGCGCCCCGCCGAACTGGTGAAATCCGGTTTGCAGGACCAGGCTTTCTACGCGTTGATGTGGAAAACCATTCTCGCCGGCCAGACCTGGCGGGGCGAGGTGATCAACAAGAAACGCGACGGTAGTCACTACCATGAGGAGTTGATCATTGCGCCGGTGCTCGATGCCTCCGGTGAGCTGCGACATTTCGTCGGCATCAAGCAGGACATCAGCGAACGCAAGCGCCTGGAAGCCGAACTGCGCCAGCAGGCCAGCACCGATGCGCTGACCGGGTTGGCCAACCGCCGCCATTTTCTTGCCTTGCTGGAACAGGAAGCTGCGCGTCAGAAGCGCTTCGACGAGCCCACTGCGGCATTGTTGATGTTCGATCTGGACCACTTCAAGCAGATCAATGACAACTATGGTCATGCCGCCGGCGACGCGGTGTTGCGCCGCTTCGCCGTGTTGTTGCAGGCCAGCTTGCGCAAGACTGACCGAGCCGGACGGCTGGGCGGCGAGGAATTCGCCATCCTGCTGATCGGAGCCGACAGCCAGGGCGCACTGGATTTCGCCGAACGGCTGCGGCAAGAGGTTGCTGCCGATGCGGTCGCCTTCGAGACCAAGACGCTGCGCGTCACCGTCAGTGTCGGCTTGACCCGCCTGTCGGTGTCCGAGGTGTCGGCCGACACCGCCCTGGCGCGCGCAGATGCGGCGCTCTATCAGGCCAAGGCGAACGGCCGGAATCGCGTTGAATCGGCTTGAGTTTGCGGAAAATGTTGCTCGAACCCGAATCTCCGACGTTGGCTGATTTTGGCGTTACGCGCTGTCTACCGTTTTGCCGTTTCGATCCCCATTACCTGCATCCGATAATTGAATTGTCTTAGCGTCAGACCCAGCTTTTGCGCGGCGCGTGATTTGTTGCCGTTGGTTTCCGCCAACGCGGCGGCTATCGCGCTGCGGTCGCTTTCTTGTACCGGGTGGTAGGCGCGCACGCCGGCGCCGGTGGCGTGGTGGGGCATTGGCGGGGTGGCCAAGCTGGGCGGCGGCGGAGCTTGCATTTGCATCTGGCTGTGGCTTTCCGCCTGCAGCACGGCGATAACTTCTTTTTCGCTGATGGTGGCGTTTTCGGCCAGCAGGATCAGTCGCTCCAGCACGTTGCGCAGTTGCCGGATATTGCCCGGCCAGGGGTGGTCGGTCAGGCGCAGCATGGCTTCCGGGGTGATGTTGACGTTGCGCTGGTAGCCCTGGTCGAGCTGGTTCAGGTAGTAGCGCACCAGATGGCGGATGTCTTCGGCGCGTTCGCGCAGCGCCGGCAGACGGACCGGTATCACGTTGAGGCGGTAGAACAGGTCGAGGCGGAACTTGCCCTGGCTGACCAGCAGTTGCAGATCCTGATTGGTGGCGGCGACGATGCGCACGTTGACCGGCACTTCCTTGCGTGCGCCGATGCGCTGAATGGAATGCTCCTGCAACACGCGCAGCAGCTTGACCTGCATCGCCAGCGGCAGGTCGCCAACCTCATCGAGGAATAGCGTGCCGTTGTCAGCCTGTTCGAAGTAGCCGGGGCGGCTGCCGACTGCGCCGGTGAATGCGCCTTTCTCGTAACCGAACAGTTCCGACTCGACCAGGTTTTCCGGGATCGCGCCGCAGTTCACTTTCACGAACGGTGCATCGCGGCGCTGGCTGGAGAGGTGCAAGGCGCGCGCGAACAGCTCTTTGCCGGTGCCGGATTCGCCCAGCAACAACACGGTGGCTTCGCTCTGCGCGACCTGTTCGATCTGCTTCAGAGCGCGGCGCAGTTGCAGCGATTCGCCGACGATGCCGAACGAGCCGTAGGTTGACAAATCCTTGGTCAGCGCCCATTTCAACTCGCGGTTTTCCGATTCCAGGCGGCCGGTGCGTTCGCGGATGAATTCGTTGAGCAGGATGACGTGGGTGATCAAGGTGGCGGCGATCTTCAGCACCTGCTGGTCGCGCGCCAGCGGCCGCGGCCGTTCGCGCAGACGATGTACGCCGAGCACGCCGATCTGGCGGCCGCCCTGTTCCAGTGGCATGGCGAGGTAGGACACGGTTTCCGGCGGCAGGTTTTCGCGTGCCACGGCGCGAAACAGGAACAGCGGTTCGGCATCGACATCCTGCACGATGGCGGTCTGGCCGCCGGTCATGACCCGGCCGGTAATGCCTTCGCCGGGCAAGTATTTGCCGCGCGCGATTTCTTCCTGAGTCAGGCCGTAGGCGTGGGCGATGCGCAGTTCGCCGGTTTCCGGGTCGGGCAATACGACGCGACCGCGATTGAGACCAAGGAATTCCGACAGCAGATGCAGGATTTCGCGCACCACATGCGCTTCGTCCTGACTTTTACCGAGCAGGGTGACGGCTTCGCGGACGACCAGCAGTTCTTCGTCGACCAGACGTTCCTGGGTGATGCGGGTGGGCAGGCTGGTGTCTTCCATGGCGAGTAAGTGGGAGGAGATGACGCCAGATCATAACAATGTGTAAACAGATTGGGCGTGTTTGGGGGGCGTTCGGCAAATTGTTTAGCTAATTCAAATATCCTGATTCCTTGCTCATTGGCAGTGGCACCGAAATATTCGATACCGAAAGAACAAATCGTAGGATGGGCCAAGCGCAGCGGGCCCATCGATGCTCCGAGCGTGATGGGCCCGCTGCGCTTGGCCCATCCTACCGTTATTTCGTGCCATGCGAGTTTCCGGAATGCACCACTTAAACGCGGCCGGGATCAGGAATCCTGAAGTTATATGTCGCTGCGAATTATTTCGCCAAAGACCGATTGATTGTGCAAATAAATTCGCACCTGCACCAGGTTCGATTAAGGATTCCAGGTTTATCCCAAGCCATTAAAGCTGAAACCAAGTGGTGCTTGGTGGTGATGGGCGGAGTCGAACCGCCGACCTGTGGGTTATGAATCCACCGCTCTAACCATCTGAGCTACATCACCAGGGCAGAAATGAGGCGCGGATTATCGTGAGCGAATGGGCGTGTGTCAATGCTCGGCACGCCGCTCATGGCAATCGAATGCTGGCCGATTGCCCGGCCAGCATAGCTGCCGGACGGGGGACAGACACTTCCAGCAGGTATTGATGATTGGCGGTAGCGGTCAGCCCTTTGACACGGCCTTTCAGCGTCAACTCTGCCAGCGCCACCTCCGCCTCGCTTCCCAATGCAATCGCGCCGGCTTGCGTGGCGTTGAGTTGGGCGCGGGCAATGAGCTGGTCGGCGCGGGCGATACTGAATACCGGTGCGGGTTGACAGGGGCTGGTAATCACCAGACCGGGTTCGGCGTGGCGTTGCAGAATCATTGCGTCGAATGGGGCGCGCAATTCCGCTTCCGCCAGCAGCCGGCGCGCCCTTTCGACCCGCGCTTGCACGGCGGCCAGACCCGCACTGGCGCGGGCAAAACGGAGCTTGGCGGCGTCCAGTTCGGTGGTCGAGGCAACGGTGCGGGCATACAGTTCTTGCACCCGCCGCAGGTCGCTTTGCGCATCGGCATGCTCTTCATTGAGGCGATCCATGTCGGCGCGGGCTTCCGCTACGCCGGCCTTGAACAAGGTAGCGTCAAGACTGGCCAGCAACTCGCCCTTTTTAACGATCTGCCCGGCCTCGGCGGTGACGTTGTCGAGCACACCGGAAACCGGCAAAGTGAGAACGACACGCCCCGACCATTCCAGCACGGCCGGATATTCGGCGGCGTGAACCAACGGTGCGGCAAGCAAAAGCGGCAGCAGCAGAACGCAACGACGCAATCCTCCAGACAAGGTTTTGATCACTTTTTCTGCTCCACTTTCGAGGTTGTATTCGGTTTTTCCGCTTGTATCTGGCCACCCAACAACGCATCAAGGCGTGCCCAGGCGAGCGCCAGACGATACTCGATGGCGCGCTGCCGCCATTTGGCGAACTGCGTTTCGGCCATGCTGCTACCCAGATTGGCTTTTAATTCCATCTCATATTCAGCGCGCGCCTTTTCCAGCGCCATATCTCGGGCATTGACATCAATCTCCGCGCTGCGGCGGGCGGTGGTGCGCAAGTGTTTGATTTCTTCACTCGCTTCGAGCACAGACTGACGCAAGTCGAGCTGTAGCGAGTCGTGCTGTGCCTGCAAGGCATGAAAGCGAGCTTGTTCACGGCCGATTCGCGCATCGTTTCGCCCGCCCTGCCAGAGCGGCCAAACCAGATTGAAGCCGGCCCGCAGATCATCCCGCGTCGTTGAATCACGACTCCAGGCGGCGGCTTCCGCCTCGAATTCCATACTTGGCCGGGTCTCCGCGCGCACGCCGTTCAAGCGCTGAGCGGCCGCCGCAAGCATTTGTTTTTGCGCCGCCAGACGCGGGTTGGCAACCTGTAACTGGCTCAATAACACCTCGTATTCAGGCAATACGCGCTCGTTGTCCGGCAATTTTGGATCAACCAGATCATCCAGTAGCGGGCCAGGTAAATTCATCGCGGCGGCCAATGCCATGCGTTTCTCGCGCAACCCACGACGCACATCGTTGCGGCGTGCCAGCGCGTCATTGAAACGCGCTTCCAGTTCGGCCAGTTCCCATTGCGCCAACTGGCCTTGGGCCAGGCGCTCCTTGGCGTTGTCCCAACTTACATAAGCCACCGCCATGGCCTCGTTTTCCGCCGCGTCGAGCAGATCGGCCAGCAAGACATCGAAATAGCGCGTCATCAAGGTGATGCGCCGCTGCGCGCGGGTATCCAGCAACCGCAAGCCAAGCGCTTGCCGCTCTTGCTCGGCGGCGTTGGAACCGGCCTGCTGGCGACCGGAATCAAGCAAGGTTTTGCGCGCATTGAGCTTGAGTTGGTGATCCGGATGGTAGTGCTCGTGGTAGATCGGATTGCGCCCCGAACGCAGGCTAGCTTCCAGAGTGATACGGAAGTCGTTCAGACTTTGCGCCAGCTCGGCTTCGGCTTGCGCCAGCTCACTTTGCGCCCGCGCCAGCTCCAGTTCCGGGTGATTGGAATCGGCTTGCGCCAACACCGCTTCCAGCGTCAAGGTTGCCGAAAATGCCGCTGGTGCAATGCTCAGCAAAACGCAAAGCAACAGGCTCCGGCCGGTCAACCGGCTGCTCATGGCGCGTTTTGCTGACGCTTGTAAACATTGAACGGGGCAGTTTTGTAAGCGCCCTCAACGACATAACGTCCTAGCAAGAGAAATTCATCGACGCTCCGCGTTGCGCCGGTGAATCGCGTCATGACATTGCCATCCAGGTCGAAGAACAGGAATACCGGCGTTGCACGCGCGCGATGCGTCAGCGCAAAGGCTTTCTGCGTCGTTTCGTTTCCCTTGAAATCGATCAAGGTCGTATCGCCCTTCACATCCACCGGAAAAATCATGAAATGCTTGCGGAAATAGTCCTGCACCGCAGGCTGATTCAACACGGTGGCTTTCATGCGCGAGCAGAAAGGACAGTCATCCATTTCAAACATGATCAGCACGCCCTGCTTCGACTCGGCCCTGGCGGTATTCAGTTCTTCCTTGAAATCATCCAGATGAGACATGAAGAAATGCTGATGCGGATCGCGGATTTCCGCCATTGCGGGCAGCGCAATCAAGGCAAAAAACAGCATCAACCAACGCATGGCCAACTCCTTATTTCTTGCCGTGAATGTATTTTTCGACCGCTGCGCGGGTCAGCGCGCCTACGTTGTAAGCGACAACCTTGCCCTGCGGGTTGTAAAGATATGTCGTCGGCAAGCCCGGAATCGCGCCAACCTGCGCCGCCATTTTCTGGTCACCCAGGATGATCGGATAGCTCACCATCATCTGATCGGAAAACTCTTTGACCATCTTGCCATCGCGATAATCCATCGCCACCCCCAGCACAACCAGGTTGTTCTTCTTGTTCTCGTGCAGCGCGACCAGATCCGGAATTTCTTCCAGACAAGGCGGACACCAGGTCGCCCAGAAATTCACCAGCACCCACTTGCCCTTGTATTGCGCCAATGAATGTGTCTTTCCCTTGCTATCTACCAGCGTAAACGCCTGCGCGGAAAGACCGAACAGAGCAATGAAGATAAATAAAACGAAGCGTTTCATCATGGAAGATCTCGAATAAGGAAGAATGCAGTGAGCCTGAACACAGGCAAGAGTTCATCGATTGCCTCAAGTTTCAGCATGATGACGGAAAAATATTAAAGGTTTCAAAACCATATGCTGTCGGCGCAAGGCAATGATGCGACGAAGTTATCAAGCAAAAGCCTTTTGTCACTGATTTTCAGGCAGGTAGAATGCCGCACGGAGGAGTTAGTCAAACCCATGCTACCCAGATATGTGCTGCCAGTCCGCCAGTCGGGACGGAATATAAACTTGGAGACGAAACCCAAGCAAGTTGATGCTTGGGTCAATCGCCTGCCCCTCTCGAATCCGTATGAGGCGGCCGAAGCCATGGCTGATTACCTGGCTACGCTGAATCGCTCCGAACTCTCACAAGATTCGCGCGCCAAGATTTTCGAGCGCATGACGCCGGTGGTCGAAGACATTGTGGCTTCGCTTTATGAGCACTATGGCTCCGTTCCACTGCCGTTGTTGCCCAAGCAGCAGCGCAACGCCGACCTCGCCAGGCGTTTGCTGCGAGAACTCGCGGATGGCTACAAAACGTTGTTGCTCGACTGGCTGAAACGACGATTTCACCTGTTTGGCGGCAATCCGATTCCGCTCTATCTTCAGCGCATCTTGCTGGCGTTGCAGGCCATCCTGGAAATCAGTTTTGAAACGCATGATCCGGTTCCCGACGGCATCTGGGTGGATCTGCATCAAACTTACAACTACGCACTGCGCAACGGTCTCCGCGACTCCATGCCCGAATCCGGCGCGAAGATGCTGTCCATCGAGCAGATCTACAAAGCCACCCTGTTGTTGGCGATGGCCGATCCCTATCGCTTTCCGCAAGCCGAGTTGCCCTGGGCAAAGGACATCATCGCCCGCTTCGCCAACCTGGCGACGATTTTCCCGGCGGAAGACACCATCAAAGGCCAGGCAGGTTTGTTTGTGGTCGAGGTCAATACCGATAGCGCGCCCAAGCCGATCGCCCGCGATGGGCATCCGATGAATCCGCGTTGGGATTTATTGCTCAATACCACCGACCTGGCCAAACACCTGGCGCTGATCTCGTCGCACCTCAAAGGCCAGGAATCGCCGAAGAACATCGGCTTGCCGGAAATCGCGCGTGATCCCGCATATCCAACCATGTTGCGCCGCCTCAAGTTGAATTGGGGCGCTTCGCTACAGCGCCAGTCGCAGCGCCGCAGACAAACCAACGGTCGCGAGTTCGAGGTCAGCTTCGGCCTCAAATCTGTCCATCAACTGGTCGCGCCGCCCGCCACCGTTAGCGACACCATCCACTATGGCATGGCCAATAAAGAACTGCCGCCGGTCATCGTGCGCTGCAAAACCGAAAATGACAGCATGGGCGGGTTGGCGTTGATCAAAACGGGCAACATCCCCGTCCAGATTCGCGTCGGCGATGTCGTCGCCATTCGGCAGGACAAGTCGGAATGGGGCGTCGGCCTGGTTCGCTGGTTTCGCGTACCCGCTCAAGGCGAAATGTTTTTCGGCATTCAACTGCTCTCGCCGCATACGCTTGCCGTAATGGTCAAACGCTTGGATAACGGCCGCCAGTGGTCGACTTTGCTGTTGCACCCCAGCCCGAATGCCAATCAGATGCCGATGTTGCTGGCCCACCCAGGTTGTTTCATTCCGGACACAGAAGCGGAAATCATCACGCCGAAGGGAAAACAACTGATGCAGATTGAAAAACGCATCGAATCGACCCCAAGCATCGAGTTGTTCCGCTTTCGGATGAACTCGCATGGCGAATCAAACGAGCGAAAATAAGTTTCCGGCAGTGCTCGCAAACCATCCTGCCAAGCCGTTGTCGCGAGCGCCTTAGCGAGCCTTACGCCCCAGATCGCTTCGCTTTCTTTTGAACGACAACAAGAGCATCGTTTAGCCCACTTCGGCAATGCTGG
Organism: Betaproteobacteria bacterium; assembly: GCA_020049415.1. Classification (GTDB taxonomy): domain Bacteria; phylum Pseudomonadota; class Gammaproteobacteria; order Burkholderiales; family Thiobacillaceae; genus PFJX01. The sequence goes on along the minus strand of JAIFKV010000133.1, from coordinate 1,383 downwards.
TCAGAGCCTTGGGCTGAATGGTCTTGGGCAACGCTAACGCCAAAGCAGGATGGGCCAAGCACAGCGGGCCCATCCTGCGATCTTGGCAAATATTGGCAAATATTGAAGTGATTCAAATTCTTGTCACTTTCTCCGCAATCCTCGCAGCATCTGCCACGCCACCCAGCCGCCGCGCAGCCACTTCATGACGCGATAAGGTCGTAGCACGGTGAGGACTGCGACGCCGCCGACGATCCAGACTGGATTTCGCTTGATCGCGCGCAGCGCGGTCAGTCCCTGATCGACCCGCGCCAACGGGATGCGCCACGGCTCGATGTTTTGCGCCAGGGCGGCGCGTTGGGCTGCCGCCAGCTTGATCAGGTTTTCACGCCGTTCAACCAGGTATGTTTCAGTCATAAACCCAGCCTTAAACACAGACATAAGCGCTTGCACAAATGGGCGCAGTCAAAAACGGGCGCAGTCATAAGTGGGAAACCAGTTGCTGCCGGTCTTTCAGTAATTCCGACATGCTCGCCGCGAAGAATCTTGGTTTGGTTCTCGCCTTGTGCAGGGCGATTCTCCAGGCGGTGATGCCGGCCACCAGAAACAACCCTGTCAGCACAGCGAGCACCGGGAGACGGTAGGTATCCCAGAAAACGACCACCAGCAGCAGCGCTGCCAGCAGCACGCCGAGGCCGAGAAAAAACAGCGCAGCGAGCGACAACACCAGCAGCGACAATAAATGCGCTCGCTCTTCTTCCAGGTCCGAAGACAGCAGATCGAGACGCGTGAGGGCAATGGCGACCAGCGTCGCGGCCAGCGTGGTCAATGACGCAAGCAGCCCCTTGTCGACGCCGGGTGTCTTGTCGGGCATGACCGCGCGCCTAGCGGCGGCCGAGCAGAAAGCCGATCAGCAAACCGAGGCTGGCGGCAGCGCCGATGGCATTCCAGGGCTTTTCATGCACATATTGGTCGGTGGCCTTGGCGGCTTCTCTGGTTTTGGCAACCAGCGCATTCTGCGCATCCAGCAGCCTGGATTTCGCGACTCTGAGTGATGCTTCCGCCCTGGCGCGCACCTCTGCCAGTTTTTCACCGCCCTGGTTGGCAGTGGCTTTCAACAGGGCTTCGGCATCCGCCACCACCACATTGAAATCGGCGATCAATTGGTCTTTGGTAACTTCGTTGGATAACTGGTTCATGACTTTCTCCGTTGTGGATTCGACCGTCTTCACGGTTGGTTTCTTACGTCAGACTAGGTGTTGCGGGGTTGCAAGCGGGCCATTTCGTTATAGTCGCCGGCCTTGAATCAGGCGCAGCAAAATCATCACAACCGCGATGATGAGGAGCACGTGAATAAAACCGCCCATCGTGTATGAGGTGACCAGGCCTAGCGCCCAGAGAACG